>CAZRJB010000044.1:0-1530 GCA_964600435.1 uncultured Lachnospiraceae bacterium | reverse complement strand
GGAAAAATCGCAAATGTCCATTGCTGTGACTATTCGCTGAAAGACGGGGAAGTGGTTACGGCGATCCCCGGGCGGGGGGATTTTGACTTCACGGTGCTGCGCAATGCCCTTGCAGCTGCGGGCTACGACGGCCCCGCCATGCTGGAGGTTTATCCGTCGGATTATGACGACTTCTCCGAGCTGGGAGCGTCTTTCGAAAAATTCCGCGGTTGGATGCAGGATTGAAGCTGTCTTAATCGAGTACCCGATACCAGCTGTTTTGCAGGAACAGATAGGCATTGCGGCCTCTGTCCTGATAGGTAAAAACGGGGGTATTGTTTATGGAAATACTGTAGGATGCTATGCCCTCCGCATCCTCCGGAGCCGCGCAGGAATGCAGGGATAAGCCGTAAAACCATGCCGCCAGTCGATCTGCCGATGGCGTAGCCGCATCGAAAACAACCTGCGTTGTTTCACCGCAATCTGCGTAAAATACCGCAATCTGCGCGTCTGTTTCGGGAAAACGATAGAGCTCTGCGCCGGAAACCGTGCGCCTGCACCCACAGCAGCACAGTATGCAGATCAAAGCCATGAACAGCGGGATTGACCGCGCAATCTTTTTGTGTGTCATTTCATTGTCTCCTTTTCCTGTTCCTTTACCAGATTAGACGCAAAAGGGGATTCGTGATTACGAAAAATGTATTTGCTAAGGGAAACGATTACGCATGAGCGGGTTTTGCAGGGCGTAATTATGAATAAACTGTTAGAAAAGGAATCCTGCGGTTTTCTTTTCGGGATAAAAATGATATAATCAAACAGCGCCTTTGGGGTGCGAAAAACGAGAAAGGAATCTTTTTAAATGGAAAATCAAAAAAAGAAAAAAAGCATCTTTCTTTTTCTCATATGGATTCTGGAGGGGATTGTCGTCGGCTTTGGCGCGATTCTCCCGGGGATCAGCGGGGGAACGCTCTGCGTTGCATTCGGCATGTATCGCCCACTGATCGAGCTGCTCTCCAATTTTAAAGAGGGCATTAAAAAGAACGGACTCATGCTGGCGGTTTTCGTCGTGGGCGTGGCGATCGGCTTTGTGGGATTATCGGGCCTGACGTCTTATCTGCTGGATAAGGACGCTACGATTGTGACCTGCGTATTCATCGGCTTTATCTTCGGCACATTTCCGGAGCTTTGGCGGGATGCCGGGGAGCAGGGGAGAAAGAAATCTTCCATCGTGGCGCTGATTATCGGATTTCTCGCAATGATCGGTATGCTGATGCTGTTTAAAACCAAAATTTCCGTATCCATCGAGCCGGGCCTCTTCGGATACATTCTCTGCGGTCTGCTCTGGGGCTTGAGCTTTATCGTTCCGGGGCTCAGCTCTTCTTCGCTGCTGCTGTTTTTCGGGCTGTATCAGCCGATGCTCAATGGGATTTCCACACTGAATATGGGCGTTTTAATTCCCATGGGAATCAGTATGCTCCTGTGCGTGCTGCTGCTCTCCAGAGTCGTCGGATATGCCTATAAAAAGCAATACAGCATCGTTTCTCACGCGGT
>CAZRJB010000043.1:0-1642 GCA_964600435.1 uncultured Lachnospiraceae bacterium | reverse complement strand
TAGTCAATTTAATTCTAAAACACCAATAAAAAATGTATATGAAATGTATACAAAAGTAAATCAAACTAAGCCAAAGTTTGAAAAAATAGGAAGTATGAAGTCAAATGTTCAAGATAAGGTTAAAGATTATTATACTGATGAAGAAATAAGCAAATTAACTGATGAAGAATTGGATGATCCAAAAATATGGGAGGCAGTTCGTAAATCTATGACAATGACTAAATAGTTTTTATTTATAGAAAGGATGTGTAAAAATGGCTGTAACAAATTTCCAACAAACAATTTGGAGTAAGTCTATTCAAAAGGCTTTGAAAACAATTACATCTCTAAGAAATCACTGTGATTTCCAATATGAAAAGGATAGCAAAAATGCTAAAGAAGTAAAGATTTTAAGTGTAAGTAGGCCAACAATAAGAACTTATGTTCCGGGTACTGCTATAGAATTGGAAGGATTAACTGATGCTAGTCAACTATTAAAACTTGACCAATATAAATACTTTAACTTTGAAGTAGAAGATATTGATAAAGCACAATCAGTTCCTGGCTTAATGGAAGAAGCTTCAAGAGAGGCTGCACTTGGTCTAAAGGAAGAGGGGGACAAATATGTTGCTTCTATTGTTAAGACAGCAACAGAAGATTCAAGCAATCCTTTAGCACAAAGTTCAGTAATTGCTTTAACTACTGCAAATGCTATGTCTAGTGTTGAAGCAGGCTTTGCTAAGTTGTATCAAAACAATGTGCCAGTATCAACACCTCTATATTTAGAGATTGCTCCAAAAGTATTTACTACTTATAGACAATCATTAACTGAATTATCTACTAATAATCCTGAAATAATTAAGAAAGGTGCTGTTGGTAAAATCAATAATGCTTATGTTTGCATTGAAAATTTACTACCTACTGGTAAAAAGACTGGTAGTTCTTCTTCTGATGATGTAGTATACAACATTTTAAGAACAGGTAAGGCAATTGCTTTTGCTGAACAAATTGATAAAGTAGAAGCATACAGACCTGAAAGTGCATTCCAAGATGCTTTAAAGGGATTATATGTATTTGGTGCTAAGATTGTTAGACCTGATGAAATTTATATAATGAAAACTGAGATGTAATATAAGAGGAGAAATCCTCTTTTTATTGCCAAATAGCCAAATGGTAAGGCACTGCACTTTGAATGCAGCAAATGTTAGTTCGAATCTAACTTTGGCAACCAATTAGGAGGAAAATAATGAATAATGAATTATTTACAATAAAACCAAGTTTAAAACAATATTATGGAAGAACAGTAACAAAAGAAATGATGTTTGATGAATATACGGATGACAAAACTATACATCAGACATTAAAAGATTTAATATTAACTACTGAAATAAAAAAAGAAAGTGAATATGATGGTATTAAAAGTACAGAATATAGTAAATTAATACAAGAAATACCAGAAAAAACAATTTTAATATGGAGCGAAGAAGAAGGTTATATTATTCCAAATGTACCTGTTTATAAACTTAAAGACTTAGAAAAAGAGATAAAAGAAATAAAGGAAATATATAAAGATAATACAGATATTAACCCAAAAGGATAGGTGATAACAATGACACTACTAGAAATGAAGAAAAAAGTTCTTAGAATGATTGAAGAAATAAGC
>CAZRJB010000042.1:0-1671 GCA_964600435.1 uncultured Lachnospiraceae bacterium | reverse complement strand
GAAGAATTGGAAAAGAAATTTCAAAATGCGCCAGCGGCATCGGAAGCAACAAAAACGGACTATCAATTAAAAGAAGTGGACGATGGGTCATATCAGTTGAATCTCGTGGCAACACAAAATGGGGAATCCAGGTATGAAATTGATTTTGTGGACTGGATAAACATCAAAGGCTCCCTGTTACTGATTCAGGATCGGACAGAAAAGGAAGATTCGGGCGAGAATACGTTTGCGTTTCTGCCCCCGGCTGCTTTGAAAGATCATGCGGAGGTTCAAAAGGGGGAAAAGCTGGTGGATGATTTTTTATCCGAGGTGGGTTTGGATTATCTGGAATTGAATCTGGTTTCCGGAAATGTCGAAGAAAACACATATGAATATTATTATACCCGCTCTGTCAATGAGATTCGGGAGGGCTATGTGAATCGCTATTTTGGATCCATGCAGAGCGACGAAGATGTTGTCATGAATCTGTGGTATGCGGAATCCATGATGGTGAAAATCACCGATGGAAAAATCACTTATCTGAAGTGGGAGAATCCGTCTTTCGTGACCGGCGTCGATAACAATCATGTGGAAATCATTTCCTTTGAAGAAGCGAAAGAAATCTTTTTAAAGCAGATGGACTATATGCTTGCGCCGAATGTGAAGGATGGGGACGGAAAAGCAAATTATGATTTTTTCCGGGCAAGTACTGCCATAAATATTACAAAAATCGAATTGTCTTTGACAAAACTGCTGATGAAAGATCATGCGGATTCCTATAAATTGATTCCCACATGGAATTTTTACGGATATGAATCCATGAGCAGCCATAATTTTGATGAAAGCCGAGGGGTGGAAATTTGCTATGTGGCGGTGAATGCGCTGGATGGGAGTATTGTCAATTATACGGCGCTGAATTGATTTTTGAGGTTTTGTTACAATAGAAGCATCGAAGGCTCCGAGGGTTTCGGGGAATTAAAAAAAGTCCTATTATAATTTTCAAATCGATCAAGAGGTTCTGAGCCGCAGAGCCTCTTTTTTCTCCCGAATGCTTGATACTTTTGGATAAAAAATGCTATAATAGAATGAAAAATTGAAATTTGGTTAAGCAACAAATAGAGGAAGGAAAAAGATGTCTGAAACCTATACCGCATCAGATTTACATGTATTAAAAGGACTTTCCGCGGTGCGTATGCGCCCGGGTATGTATATCGGCTCGACGGGCTCCCGCGGCCTGCATCATATGCTCTGGGAAATTGTGGATAATGCCATGGACGAAGCTGCCAACGGCTATGCCGACCGAATTGATATTACCATCCACGAGGATGGCAGCGTGACCGTTGAGGACAACGGCAGAGGCATCCCCACGGGGATTCATCCCGAGCTGGGGATTTCCGGCGTGGAGGTGGTTTTTACGCAGCTCCATGCGGGGGGTAAATTTGATAACAGCAACTACGCCTTTTCCGGCGGTCTGCACGGCGTAGGCGCAAGCGTCGTCAACGCCCTCTCGAAATGGCTCATTGCGGAAGTTTTCCAGAATGGCAATCACTATCTGCAAAAATACACGACCTATGCGGATGCCTCCGGGGAAATCCACGCGGGCGAACCCACGGAGCCCCTGCATATCGTCGGCACCAGCGACAAGCGCGGCTCCCGCATTACCTATCTGGCGGATGACGATATTTTTGATGA
>CAZRJB010000041.1:0-1700 GCA_964600435.1 uncultured Lachnospiraceae bacterium | reverse complement strand
TGATACCCTTGGCTGATTGAAGCGTGTAGCAGGAAATAGCACCAGCCTCGTCATCAGATAGTCCAAGTTCAACAATTTCAGGGTTCTCTCTTGCTTTATCTGCAAATTCCATTGCATTATCTAAAACTATGTCATATTTGGGAACATCAGCTTCCCTCAGAGCCATTTCTAATGAGGGTCTCCTTTTTGGGAATTCACTAAAAAAGCCTTTTGATGCATCCGAGTCGAGCGAATCGATGATATACAAGTCTCCAGCAAAGGACCGACCAGAGAACGAGAAAGTAGCCATATCAAAAATAACAAAATATATATATAAACCGATTTAACACGTTTGTTGCGATTTTCGATCAAACTCGTCAAGGGGATTTCCCTTCACAAGTATAAACTTATGGTTGTAGTCTTAAGGCCCCCCAAAAAAGACATTGGCTAATTTAGAATCAGATGCGGCAAGTGAATTATCAAGGGGCATTAACTAAATGAAGCCCAAGCCAAGTTGAGATTTTCGTTTTCGTATTTTTTTCTGTTTACCTTTTCACAAAAAACAAATCCATTGGGATGGGGTGGCGTGTTCATTGCCACTCAACCATTCATGGAGTGTGTGGTTGTTGGAAGTTTTTTTCGGGTGCTTCACTTGTCAGACTATCTCCGTTCTCGGTAGTCATCCATTGAATCCTCGCCCGGTTCTTGTTGGTGCTGGTAGATTTTTGTAAGTGCTGTTTGTTATGACCCTTTTCGATCCATGGCTCATGTTTCCTTTGTTAGTATGAATGAAGAGAATGTAGTAACTGGAGTTCCATGCCATATGCGCGCTACGTTCCTGGACTCAATCCTCCTGTCACCGTACCCTGCTGTCAATAAAGTGTTTCTGCGTCAATGAGCAAACTTTTGTCCAGCCATGCTTGGTTCTGGAGATACGAGCAGCGAATCATAGTCCAGCGTGGCAGAACCATACTCCACTCCTGCCACCCTTCTTTTAAGAAGTGAAATTTTAAAGAGAAAAGCGTCTTTGTTTGCTCCTGTTAATTGTTAAGGGAGAGTTTATTGGTTCACTGTGCTTATATATGTGTAGAAAAGTTTGTAATTGCAATATTTTTTGTAACTTTCCTAAATAACATGTTTTTGTTTTGAATTGATAAGCGAATCCTTCTATGCAAAGGAATCTCCTTATTTTTAGGATTTATCACCCTATATAATTTTAGTGCATATTGTAGTGAAATGAAGTTATTGTTTTTATTTAAGATAAGACCTCCTCGAATAAATCCTGAAAAATACTCATTTAAAATCCAGCTTGAAATCATTCCATTCATTTTGACGTGCTGTGTATTGAAAACTGAGAGTAAATTACAATTCTTTTGAAATATTTTAAATAATTTTTAATAAACATTGTTTTTGAATAACATATAAGCACAATTTATAATAAAATATTTAATTGTCGGACATTAGAAATGAAAAACAATTTTAGTATCCGTTTCGAATATATATTTGGTTCAATTTGACACGTAAAAAGATTATAATTATACGAGAAAAATTACTATTTGAAAATCATTCTATTATTTTAAAAAAGATACAAATATTCTTTAATTTAACCAATTTAGATTTTAATAATATATCAATGCATCCAAATTAAATTGAATCTTTGGGTCTGGTTTCTTTGTTTTTGTTTTTCCGCCATTTTTTTTCCAAGAGGGAAAAATGATTTT
>CAZRJB010000040.1:0-1807 GCA_964600435.1 uncultured Lachnospiraceae bacterium | reverse complement strand
GAGGCGGCGCGCCAGCTGTACATCCACAGAAATACGCTGGTCTACCGTCTGGACAAGGTGCAGCGCGCAACCGGTCTGGATCTGCGCACGTTTGACGACGCCATCACCTTTAAGGTGCTGCGCATGCTCGGGCGTGTAAATGATGGACAAAAGCAGAACTAAGGGGTAAAATAAGAGGAGCGGCCGGGCTTGCGCCGGGTTCGCTCCCAATTTTTTATTTGGAGGACAAAACGTATGAAGAAGGTACTGCCCATCATCGTATACACTCTGGTGCTTGTGCTGGTGACGGGACTGATTACTTCGGGCGCGACGCTGCTCATTTCGTCGGCTGTGCGCCTGAACAGCGGCGATACCGTGACCATTTCGCAGGACGAGTACGCGCTGATGCAGAAGTATTCCAAGCTCAACAACATCATGAGCCTGATTAAGACCGTCTATGTCGAGGACGTGGACGACGATACCCTGATCGAAAACGCCGCCTACGGCATGGTTGCGCTGCTGGAGGATCCCTATTCCTTCTACATGGACACCGAGAGCATGGAGGCGATGGCGGAGGAGGATTCCGGCCAGTACGTCGGCATCGGCGCGACCTTTACCACCGATCCCGATGACGGCAGCATGGTGCTCACGCGCATCTATCCCGACAGCCCCGCCGCCGAGAGCGGCTTGCAGGTGGGCGACCGCCTCTACGCCGTCAATGGCGAAAACATCGTCGGCATGGCGACCACCGACGTCACGGCGATGGTGCGCGGCGAGGAGGGCACGGACGTGACGATGACCGTGCTGCGCGGCGAGAGCAACAGCGAGCACAGCTTCACCATGACGCGCCGCTCGGTGGAGGTCGTGGATGTGGAGTACCGCATGGTGGAGGACGACATTCTGCACATCACGCTGTCGGCGTTTGCCACCAACGACGATACCGCATTTGAGGAAGCCGTCAAGTACGGCCAGAAGAATGACGCGAAGGGCATTTTGATCGACCTGCGCGGCAACGGCGGCGGCGGAGACAACATCCTGGAGCCCATTGCCGATCTGCTGCTGCCCGAGGGACTGATCTTCTACACGGAGGACGCCACGGGCAACCGCAAGGAATACAAGTCCGACGCCTACAACGTGGGTCTGCCCATCGTGGTGCTGTGCGACGAGAACAGCGCCAGCGCCTCTGAGGTGCTCATTGCGTCGCTGCAGGACTATCAGGCGGCCACCATCGTGGGCGTGATGACGTTCGGCAAGGCGGTGGGTCAGAGCACCTATACCATCGATGCGGACGGCTCCGGCGTACACATCACCACCGTGCGCGTCTATTCGCCCAACGGCCGCAACTGGCATGGCGAGGGTCTGACGCCCGATGTGGTCGTCGAGCAGCCCGAGGAATTGAAGGCCAATCCGCTGCTGCGCACGGATGAAAACGATGTGCAGTACATCGAGGGCTTGAAGGTGCTGCGCGAGATGATCGCGGACGCGGAATAAGCAGGAGAAAGAGGGAAGGTTCGCAGATGGACTTTCCCTCTCCTTTTTTTATCGGGGAAAAAGGGGAAACGCGGCGCACAAAGGGGCTTTGTCGCCTGAAAACAGCGGAAAACGGGAAAGGAGGAGATGCGAAAAATCCCGCAATTCAGGGAAAAATCGGGTGCGCAGAAAAAGAATGGCAAAAAAGTTTGAAGAAATTCAAAAAAGGTGTTGACAAAAATAAAGTGATGAGATATAATAAACAACGTCGTCAGCGATGAGAAACATCGAAAGCGACAAAACGGGAGCATAGCTCAGCTGGGAGAGCACCTGCCTTACAAGCAGGGGGTCACAGGTT
>CAZRJB010000039.1:602-1848 GCA_964600435.1 uncultured Lachnospiraceae bacterium | reverse complement strand
AGCCGTCCATATAGCGCACGCCGTAGAGCAGCACCGGGTCCCAGTCGCGATCCTCGGGCAGGTAGGGGGTCACCATCTCGGTGATCTCCTCCGCGCTCTTGAGCAGGCTGGCCGCGTCAATGAACTCGACATCCATGCCCATGCACTGCTGCTTCATGATGTTCACAAGGCTTTCGATGTCAGAGCCGGGGTAGTTGTCGATGCCCAGCGTCTTCACGCCCTCCTTCAGCAGGCCGGTCAGCTTCTTCGCCACCGGGATGATCCCCTTGACGAGGGTCTGCGTCACCTTCTGCGGCGCAACGATCGGGTTGACCGCCTGGGGGTCGGCGTAGGGATAGGGGTTAAACATAAAACTCATGGACGCACAGCTCCTTTTTCTTCCGCGCCGGCGTGTCTCACGCGCCGGCACTGCATCAGTCTCTCTGACATCCAGTATATACCCTACGCGAGAATTTGTCAATACGTTTAATCGTTGGCGAAACATATTTTCGTACAAAAAGCCGCCCGCCGCGTGAAAAGAAAGCGGATAGGATTGACAAAAGCGCATTTTGACGCTATAATAAGTAAGACTTTTCATGTAGAGTGACCGCGGCGCGCCCTGCGCCGCCATTCATATACATCACAAAGCAAACGCGTCGGCGCAGGCCGACAGGTATGGAGGGGATCGTTTCATGGCTTCTAGCGGTGTGGGTTGCTGTCTCAGGCTGCGCGAAATGCTGACTTCGCTTTCGCCCAAGGAGCGTCAGGTGGCCAGCTTCGTGCTGGAATGCCCGGAGAAAGTGGTCAACATGACGATTGAGGAGATTGCCGCCCTGTCGGGCACGTCGGCCTCGGCGGTGGTGCGCCTGTGCAAAAGCATGGGCTATTCCGGCTACAAGGAGCTGTGCCGGATGCTGTCGAGCGACCTGACCGCCCGCAGCAACGCCATTTCCTATCAGGAAATCACGCCCGGCGACCGGTCGGACGTGGTCTTCCGCAACATCTGCCTGAGCAACATGAAGGCGATCGAGAACACGCTGAGCATGCTGGATCCGGAAAAGTTCGAGCAGGCGGTGCAGATGCTGTGCAAGGCCAAGCGCATCGACTTTTACGGGGTGGGCACCTCGGCGCTGGTGGCGCTGGACGCGCACAACAAGTTCCTGCGCACCGGCAAGATGGTCATGGCCAACGCCGACTATCACGTGCAGCTGCTCTCCTCGGCCAGCCTGAAGAAAAACGACGTGGCCGTGCTGATCTCCTATTCGGG
>CAZRJB010000039.1:0-592 GCA_964600435.1 uncultured Lachnospiraceae bacterium | reverse complement strand
TGATCGCCATCACCTCGTACACCAAGAACTCGCTGTCCAAGTTTGCCGACGTCATACTCTACACCGTGTCGGCCGAGACGATGATCCGCAGCGGCGCCATTTCCTCGCGCATCGCGCAGCTGACCGTGATCGACGCGCTGTACACCGCCGTGTGCAGCAACATGTATGACTCGGTCAAGTCCCAGCTGGACAAGACCAGCCGGGTGGCCAGCATGGCCCGCCCGGATCAGACCGAGCGTTTCCTGCAGGAGAGCCGTCAGATCGAGAATCCCTGAGGCCATCTCCCGCATTCATCATCAGGGGAAAAGGGTGGGAACATGCGCAACTAATCTGATTTTGACAGACAGAAATACCTCCGGCCATGCAGATGGCCTGTTTTCTGTCGCCGATTTCAGATGAGTGCGGACAATCCCCTCGATTCCTGCGCGTGCATACACTGCGTGGGCTGTTTTCGGCGTGGCCGGAGGCAGCCCTTTGTGTATTTGAAACGTGAGGTGACGCCATATGCTGCAAATCAATCATCTGACCATTCATCACGCGCGCGACCTGTGCACTAGTCAACAAAAACTGGACACATGGACACGAAAAATAG
>CAZRJB010000038.1:0-1955 GCA_964600435.1 uncultured Lachnospiraceae bacterium | reverse complement strand
GTACGACGATATGATGGAAACCATGCATAGGCTGCTCGAGCTTGCCGAGCACAAGGGATTGCTGCTTGCGGTAGAGACCGAGGCAACAAATGTTATCTCAAGTCCGGCGATGGCTCGCCGTATGCTAGACGAGGCAGGCTCGGACGCGCTCAGGATGGTGATCGACTGTGCGAATCTGTTCCCGGCAGGGAGCGCGCGCCGCGATCGGGTTGAGACTACCATACGCGAGGCGTTCGAAGCCTTCGGAAGCGAGATCGTGATCGCTCACGGAAAGGATATCCGTGAGGGCGAGGGCATCGATTTCTGCGCTGCGGGCGAGGGCATAGTCGATTACGCGCTGTTCTTCAGGCTGCTCGGCGAGCTGGGCTATACCGGCGATATGATGATTCACGGCGTGTACGACGAAGCTAAGATGGTCTGCTGCCGCGAGAAACTTCAGGCGATCCTGCGCGATTGCTGACCTATAATCTGCAAATGATCCGGCGGAGGGCAGTGCTTTCCGCCGGATTCTTCTGTTTATTTTATTATTCCTTACCGTTCCAGCAGTATGTGCAGAGCTTGCAGGGCGCTATTCCGGCAGCCGCCATCATATCGTCGAGACGCTGGAAGCGCAGCGAGGTGAAGTTCAGCTCGCGGCGGATATCCTCGGTCATGGATTCATACTCCGGCGAATCGGGGTCGGAATATTTTCTCAGCACCTCGGGATCCTTCGCCTTCTCCTCGCCGACATGACGAGCTATCGTGCGGCGGGTGATGAGGTCATAATCCGATCTCGAGCGCGAGAAATTGAGGTATTTGCAGCCGTAGAGCAGCGGAGGGCAGGCGGTACGAATGTGGACAGCCTTAGCTCCGGAGGCGTAGAGGAACTCGGTGGTCTCGCGCATCTGGGTTCCGCGAACGATCGAATCGTCGATGAGCAGCAGCCTCTTGTCGCGAATGAGCGGATCGACCGGTATCAGCTTCATGCGCGCGATGAGATTGCGCTGCTTCTGCTGCTGCGGCATAAAGGATCTCGGCCAAGTAGGAGTATATTTAATGAAGGGTCTTGCAAAGGGTATGCCGGATTTATTGGCGTAGCCGACCGCGTGCGCGGTTCCGGAATCGGGTATGCCGGCGACGAGATCGGAGCGCTCGGTATCCCTTTCGGCGAGCGCAGCGCCGCAGTTGTAGCGCATCTGCTCGACGCTGATTCCCTCATAGGACGAGCTCGGGTAGCCGTAATAAATCCACAAAAAGGTGCAGATCTTCATTTCGGGCAGCGGCTCGGAGAGGATTTCGACCTTATCGGCGGTGATGAAATCGATCTCGCCCGGGCCAAGCTCATGCTGCTCGGTATAGCCGAGGTTGAGGTACGCGAAGGATTCGAAGGATACGCAGTGTGCATCCTCCTTCTGCCCGATGATGAGCGGAGTGCGTCCCTTGCGGTCGCGCGCGGCGTAGATTCCCTCCGGCGTCATGACCAGAATGGTCATCGAGCCGCTGATACAGCTCTGCGCGTAGCGGATACCCTCGACGAGGGTGTCCTTGCGGTTGATCAGCGCGGCGGTCAGCTCGGTAGGGTTGATCTCGCCTCCGCTCATCTCGAGAAAGTGCGTTGTACCCTGCTCGAAGAGCACCTTCGTGAGCTCGTCGATATTGTTGATCTTTCCGACCGTCGTGATAGCGAAGTTACCGAGGTGAGAGCGCACCATGAGCGGTTGCGGCTCGTTGTCGGATATACAGCCTATGCCGAGTGTACCCTCCATTTCGCCTACGTCCGACTCAAATTTGGTTCGAAAGGGTGAGTTTTCGATATTGTGAATAGACCTTATAAATCCTTTTTTGCCATAAACAGCCATTCCTCCGCGGCGTGTGCCGAGGTGAGAATGGTAATCTGTTCCAAAAAAGAGATCCATTACGAAGTCGTTTTGAGATGCTACGCCAAATAATCCGCCCATAGAAATCGATATCTCCTT
>CAZRJB010000037.1:0-2192 GCA_964600435.1 uncultured Lachnospiraceae bacterium | reverse complement strand
CTTGTAAAAAATAAAACGAACGAAACCTTATCGGTTTGGTTCGTTTTATTCCTGTGTGGTGGAGTGAGTGCAACCTAAATTGAATCGGTTTAAAACTCTTCGATTTATTAAAAACCATTATAAGATTCAAAAGCAAGAAGATAAATTGCTTTTAACAAATCCGGGTTCTTTTGCCTTAATTCTTCAATAACGGTATCTTTTTCAACAGTTTCTACAACATCGGTTTTTATAAGTTTTTCAATCGTAATAGGCAATTGTTTACATATTTGATAAAATGCGTCCGAAACACCTGTCACTAACTCATAAAATTTATCCATTGAAACTCTTCGAATTTTTTCGTGTGAAACTGATTCACCATTGACCGAACATTTCCAAACTGTGTTTCGAGAGTGAGGAGCAATAGTTTCAACAAGAAAACACATATCGTTGGGATTGTTTAAAATTTGATTCTGCATACCAATATATGTTTTTTGAGCCGAAGAAGAGTTCATCGTGTTATGCTTATTCTTCATTTCAACATAAATTTTTGTGCCGTCCTTTTGGGTAAAAATCACATCAAATCCGTGAATAGGGACTTCGCAGTTTGCTATATACTTAAACATATATTGATGAAAATAACCTATTGCGTTTGTATTTGATTTATCTCTTTGCCTATGAATTTCAAGTTCAAGTATTTCTTCCATAGACTTTTTAAAAAGAGCCTTATCAAATGTAAGTTTAATAGGGTCTATAATATTGCTGTTAAATTTTGCAAGATTGATAGATTTTAATGTTTCGTTATATGATTTTATTGTTTCCGCAACGTGTTTTTCAAAATCTTCTTGACTTATAAAAGTTATACAATAATCAGCCATTATTTATTTCCTCCAAGGTTTTTTTAATTTCTAATCCTATTTCTTTCGCTAAATTAACAGGAACGGCATTGCCCACTTGTTTATATTTTTCAGACAATTTGCCCCAAAAACCCCAAGTGTCGGGAAAGGTTTGTATTCTTGCATTTTCTCTATATGAAAATGGTCTAACTTCTAATGGATGACATCTATCGGTTTGTTTCATACCAGGGTTCGTTAATACTGTTAAAGACGGTTCATCTAAACCAATTCTTCTTAAAATGCCTGTTCTACCACCACCCATAAACCAACAAGTTTTCATATATACTTTTGCTGTTTCAGGGTCTATATCTCGCCAATATCCACCGGGAGGAACTAAAGCAAAAACGCTTTCTTTATAAGCTGAATACCTGTCACACTCGTCTTTTGAGGGGTTGACATCAAGTTTGACATCTCTCATAGTAGGCTTATAATCGTGCTTTTGAGGGAAATTAAAGGAACATTTTTCAATTAAATCATTACGAATACCAATAGTTATTAAGCGTTCACGTTTTTGAGGAACGCCATAATCCCAGGCATTAAGCACCTTATAGTATGTTTTATAGCCTTGTTCCTCAAAAATATCCAGTATCGTCTTAAATGTTTTTCCTTTGTCGTGCGTTAATAACCCTTTAACATTTTCAAACAAAAACATTTTTGGCTGTAATTTTTGTAAAAAGGTAGCATAATGATAAAACATCGTACCCCTAACGTCTTGCAATCCTAATCTTTTCCCTGCATAACTAAAAGATTGACAAGGCGCACCACCAGAGAGCAAATCCAACTCACCCTTTTTAATATTGAACTCTAATTCCAAATCTCGCTCAGACACTAATGCAATATCTTCGCAAAGCACTTTCCAATGAGGTCTATTAAACATTAAAGTATTTGCTGCGCTTTTATCAAACTCAACCAATCCAATATGTTCAAATCCAGCTTTCTCTAAACCAAGAGCCAATCCACCTGCGCCAGCAAATAATTCTATAGATTTCATATTATTCTTCCTCTCCAAAAGCAATATCGTGTTGCTTACAAAATGTTTCAAATTTGTCTAACGCTAAATAACTTGGTTCGGAATGACCTTTTTCCCAACGATTTACGGTTGCAAAGGAAACGCCTAATTCTTTCGCTAAACGTTCTTGACTTAAATTTAATATATTTCTCACTTTTTCAATTTTTACTGCAAATTGCATAAAAGTCACCGCCTATCTTTATAACACATATTATAACAAATATTATTGAAAATTTCAATCTCTTTTAATATGTAAAATGGATAAAAAATAGGAAAAAATTGAAATGGCACTGTGGCGGGTGCTTGACTAT
>CAZRJB010000036.1:0-2199 GCA_964600435.1 uncultured Lachnospiraceae bacterium | reverse complement strand
CCAACTTAACCTTTACCCCAGACTCAACAACAAAAACAGCAAGTGTTAAAGCGGCAAGCACATCAATCACCACAGCCAACATCCCAGCAGCCTATAGAGATGAAAATGATAATGTGTATTTGGTGACAAGTGTTGCTTCTAACGCATTTTACAATAATACAAGTTTGGCTTCTATAATAATTCCGGTAAGTGTAACAAGTATAGAGGGTCAAGCATTCTATGGCTGCACAGGCTTAACTTCAATCACAATTCCGGATAGTGTAACAAAAATAGACTTTTATGCATTCTATGGTTGTACAAATTTGGGAAAAGTTGTAATGTCAAACAGTATTCAGTCAATAGCAATAGGTGCTCTTTCTAACACAAAATATATCACAAACTATTCAACAAATTATCCAGGTGAAAACTTTATTTATTTATTTAATAGTATTGACCAACCAATTGTAATGTATGGTTGTGTGGTTAAAAATTCTTATAGTGGTTATGTTGGAGTTAGTGGGGCTGTGACATTGCCTAACACAATTAAACTAATTTATGAAGAAGCATTAAGTCAATGTTATGCAATGACCTCAATTGTTATTCCGGACAGAGTAACAACTATAGAAGATGGTTCATTTAGAATGTGTACAAGCCTTAGTTCAATAACGATACCATATGGAGTAACATATATAGGGGCTGCATTTCAAGAATGCGACAGTTTAACTTTTGTTATATATAAAGGAACAATGGCTCAATGGGGTGAAATAAATTTAGATTCAAATTGGAAGAATGCGAGTTCAATTTCATCAGTTACTTGCACAGACGGCACGGTGAACTTATAAATGAAGTTTTGTGGCAACCTATTAATATATATATAATTTTCCATTTTTAAAAAATCCACAAGACAAAAAACATATTAAAGACAGGTTTGTAATGCAAGCCTGTTTTGTTTTTGTGAGGAAAAGTTGTGGGGCAAAGTTTTTTGTTAAAATTTCATTGCAAAAAAAGTTTGAACAAGAATTTCATTTTTGAATTGTTAAAACATTGACGTTATAAATTTGAACATAAACTTTTGCAAAAAAAATAAAATGTTTTGCTGCTAACAAAAATTTTATTATTTTACACACTAAAAATTTTGGGTAAAAATTTTATAAAAAGCAGTTGACAAGCATGGGGCATGTGTGTTACTATTTATCGACTACGGAAAAATTCGGGTTGAAACACAAGGTTACTTTTATTTAAGCAAACAATAAAAGAGAATTTGTGCGGACAAGTCTTGGCTGTGACCAAGGCGACCAATAATGCTTTTTGTGACTATAAAATGGTAGGACAACAAAAGTCACTAAAAAAAGAGCAATAAACATTCACTCTTTTTTTATTGTTCGTAGTAGTGTGAACACACGGCATAGTGTTCTTGCTAATCAAAAAAAGAAAAAAGTTATTGGTAAGTTATAACAGGAGGATATAAAAAATTTATGGCAACAAAGCAAAAAATTAGAATCAAAGTTAAATCTTATGACCACGTTTTGCTTGACAGTGCGGTTGAAAAAATCATTGGCACTGCCGAAAAGAACGGTGCCAAAGTGGTGGGTCCAATTGCTCTTCCAACAAGAAAAGAAGTTGTAACAGTAATTCGTTCACCACACAAACACAAAGATAGTCGTGAACAATTTGAATGCAGGACTCACAAAAGAATGATTGATATTTATCCAACAAATTCTAAGGCAATAGATTCATTTATGAAAATAGATTTACCTGCTGGTGTTGATATCAACATCAAAATATAATCAAACTAAAAGGAAGGAGAAGTAAATGAAAAAAGCAATTATAGGTAAAAAACTTGGTATGACTCAAATCTTCACTACCGATGGTTTGGTTGTTCCAGTTACAGTTGTTGAAGCTGGCCCTTGCACAGTCGTTCAGAAAAAGACTGCAGAAAAAGAAGGCTACAATTGTGTGGTTGTTGCTTTCCAAGAGCAAAAAGAAAATAGAGTTAACAAAGCACAACTCGGCGTTTATAAAAAAGCAAACGTTCCTGCACACAGAATTTTAAGAGAACTTAAATTAGACAATGCTCGTGAATTTGAAATTGGAAAAGACATCACTTGCGACATCTTTGAAGAAAATGACAAAGTTGACGTAACTGGTCTTACCAGAGGTCGTGGTTTCACAGGCGTTATTCAAAGATGGAATCAACACAGATTAAGAATGACACACGGT
>CAZRJB010000035.1:276-2555 GCA_964600435.1 uncultured Lachnospiraceae bacterium | reverse complement strand
GTTCCTTAAAGGCGAAAGATGCACAACAAAAAAATGTGCTATGGAAAGAAGACCTGTTGCCCCTGGTCAACACGGAACTTCTAGAAAAAAAGTTACTGAATATGGCACACAATTAAGAGAAAAACAAAAAGTTAAAAAGGCTTATGGTATTTTAGAAAAACAATTTAGAAAATACTACGATGAAGCAGAAAGAATGAAAGGTGTTACTGGTGAAAACATGCTTTCGTTAATTGAAAGACGTTTAGACAACGTTGTTTATAGAATGGGAATTGGCTCTTCTAGAAAAGAAAGTCGTCAAATTGTTAACCATTGTCAAATCACCGTTAATGGTAAAACAGTAAATATTCCTTCTTACCAAGTTAAAGTTGGTGACGTAGTTGCTGTTAAAGAAAACAAAAGAGAACTTGAAATGTTTAAACAACTTAAAGATATGAAAATGGTTATGCCAAAATGGTTAGAGTTTAACACTGAAACTCTTTCTGGAAAAGTTTTAGCATTGCCTGCAAGAGATGATATTGATTTGAACATTAAAGAACATTTGATTATTGAGTTATATTCAAGATAGTAGGAGGAATTTTTAATTATGATGGAAATGGAAAAACCACGAATCACTTGCGAAGAAACAGAAGGTGGTTCATATGCACGTTTTATTGTAGAACCACTAGAAAAAGGTTATGGAATTACTCTTGGTAATGCTATGAGAAGAACTCTTCTTTCTAGCCTTCCAGGTGTTGCTCCAATTGCAATTAGAATTACAAATGTAATGCATGAATTTTCTAGCGTTGTTGGTGTTACTGAAGACGTTGTTGATATCATACTTAACTTGAAATATCTCGCAGTTAAAACAGACAACACAGATGGAGATTTTACAACTATTTTACACTTAAAACAAAAAGGTGCAGGTGAAATTAAAGCGTCTGATTTTGATTCTAATAGCGATATTGAAATCTTAAATCCAGAACTTCATATTTGCACTTGTGATAGTGATGCAAATTTCGATTTGGAAGTTTTAATTGGTAGAGGCAGGGGGTATGTTCCTAACAACATTAACAAGGAAAAACTTCCTTCGGCAGATTTTATTGCTATGGATAGTTTGTTCTCACCTGTTAAAAAAGTTAATTATGCAGTTGAAAGCACTCGTGTTGGACAAAGCATTGACTTTGACAAATTAACTTTGGAAGTTGAAACTGACGGAACAATTACTGCTCGTGAAATAGTTAGTTTGGCAGGCAAAATTATTAATGAACACGTTAATTTGTTTATTGAACTTTGCGACAATATGTGCGATATGCAAATTATGGTTTCTAAGGAAGAAGACGAACAAGTTAAAGTGTTAGAAATGCCTATTGAAGAAATGGACCTTTCTGTTAGGTCTTACAACTGCTTAAAAAGAGCAAATATTAACACTGTAGATGATTTAACTAAAAAATCTAAAAGTGATATGTTAAAGGTTAGAAACCTTGGATTAAAATCTATAGAAGAAGTTGTTGCAAAACTTCAAGCTTATGGCTTGGGGCTTCGCAATGATGAAGAATAAAAGGAGAAAACAATGGCTAACAGCAAATTAGGTAGACCAAGCAAAGAAAGATTGGCTGTTCTTAGAAATCAAGTTAGTTACTTGCTTTGGTATGGAAAAATTGAAACCACTGTGGCAAAAGCTAAAGCAGTTGCTTCTAAGGCTGAAAAAATTCTTACTCTTGCAATCAATTCTTACGAAGACAATGTTACTGTTAAAAAACAAATAACTGTTGATGGCAAAAAAGTGGAAAAAGAAGTTGTTAACGATGGTGTTAAAAAACTTAACGCAAGACGCAAAATGATGTCTTTCTTGTATGATTTTGAAGAACAACGTCAAGAAAAAGAAAAACTTGCAGACTTTAAAGCAAGAACTGACGGAGTTAATCATGCTTTAATCGAAAAAATCTTTAACGTTTATGCTCCAAAATATGCAGAACGTGCTAAAGAAGTTGGAAATTTTGGCGGATACACAAGAGTTATCAAAACATATGCTCGCCGTGGTGACGCAGCAGAAATGGCAATTGTTGAACTTATTTAATAAGTTAAAACAATAATGTTATAATTTAAAAGGCAAA
The DNA here is from genome assembly GCA_964600435.1 of uncultured Lachnospiraceae bacterium. Lineage (GTDB taxonomy): Bacteria > Bacillota > Clostridia > Christensenellales > UBA1242 > HGM11367. The sequence goes on along the minus strand of CAZRJB010000035.1, from coordinate 462 downwards.
AGTTAAAAAGGCTTTTGTCTTTTTTTTGCCTGTTTTTTAAATAACCACACGTTTTTAGCCAAGCTTTATTCTTTCAGGCGGAAATTTTTGTGCCTAGACAACAAAAATTTCCGCCCAACAAGCATAAAGAACCAACAAGCATAAAGAACCAACAAGCATAAAGAACCAACAAGCATAAAGAACCAA
>CAZRJB010000035.1:0-176 GCA_964600435.1 uncultured Lachnospiraceae bacterium | reverse complement strand
CAAGCATAATATTCACAAGATTTAATTTGCAACACAATGTTAAAAGCTCTCCAATTTTAATTATCTCCCAACTGTTAAAAAAAGACCTTATCAACCCCCACAAAACCCCCTTGCTTTTGGTCCTAAAAAGTTTGTTTTAAAAATGAGAGTAATTTAGTTGACAAAAGCGAGGGGGG
>CAZRJB010000034.1:0-2655 GCA_964600435.1 uncultured Lachnospiraceae bacterium | reverse complement strand
GAAAACCTGCCCGTTTGGATAACGCAAAAAAATGCCAACCGATTTTAATTTGTCGGTTGGCATTTTTGCATTTGTGGGATTGATCATCCCGCCTGAAGGTTCGCCTTGTGGATATTTTTTCAAAACAACGCATCCAGATGCCGGTAATATTCCATTTTTTCCCGATCCGGAATGATGCCCAGCGCGTCGAACAGCCAATCCGCCGACATGCCCTCGTATTTGGGGCCGCCGTATGTTCCGTTCCAATTGCGCTCAAGGCTGTCGCAGCACGTCATCACGTCGTAATCCCAGTCGGCAATGCCCGCGCTTCCAAGGTCGATCAGGCCCGTCATGCGCCCCTGCTCGCCCAAGATGTTCGGCAGGCAAAAATCCCCGTGCGAAAACGCGCATCTCTCCTCCGGGCGATTGTCTACAAGCCATTTCAAAAGAGCTTCCTGCGATTAAAATCCGCATGGCCGCGCCTCGCATTGACCCGCGAGCAGGCGCGCCTCGGCGTGCCGAAGCCGCGTCGTCAGCGTCTGGTCGCTGGGACAATCCGAAACATCCACTCGGCTGACCTGATCCAGTCCATCCGCGAAAAGCTCGAGCAGCTGCTTTGGATTCTCCAAATACGATCGGTCGCAGGCCATCGTTCCCGGCGCCTTCGTCATCAGCAGGTAATTGACGCCGTTTTCTGCTTCAAACGCAAGCATCCTCGGCGTCGGCAATCGGCCTTCGAGCCACGCCATCATGCGGCGCTCGTTGTTTGAAACCTCGTTCGCCGCTTCGATCTTCAATACGCAGTCGTCAAAGCAGATCACCTGCGAATCTGAACCGCCGATCGTATCCACGACAAACGGCCTATTTTCCACCATGGCGCGAATGCGCTCGGGCAGCGTCATTCAAATCACCCCTGCCAGCCACTGCGCCACCGGAAAATACACGCAGGGAATCAGAATCGCCGGAAGCATATTGCCCACGCGAATGCGCTCCTTCGTCAGTTCCAGCATGTTGATACTCAGCGCAATGATCAAAATCGAACCCACCGCGGACATCTCGGCGATCAGCGAATCGGTCAACAGCGGCGCGAGCACGCCGGACAGCAGCGCAATGCCGCCCTGATAAAGCGTCAGCGGCACGGCGGAAAAGACCACGCCGAGACCAAACGTCGAACCAAAAATCACCGCCGAAACGCCGTCGAGCGCCGCCTTCGCCAGCAGCGTATCCGCCTTTCCGGAAAGTCCGGCCTCCAGCGAACCCACGACCGCCATCGCACCCACGCCGAACAGCAGCGTGGCATTGACAAAGCCCGCCGCAAATCCCTCGTCGTTCTTCGCAAACCTGCGCTGCGCCCAATCGCCCAGCCGATCCAGCCGGTCTTCAATGCGAAGCGCCTCGCCGATGATCGTGCCGATCACAATCGAAAGGATAACCGCCAGAACATTCGAGGTTTGCAGCGCGCCCTGCATGCCGATCAGCAGCACGCACAGCGCAAGTCCTGCGTGAATCGAGCGGCGATAGCGCTCCGGAATGCCGCCCCGGAGAAGATTTCCCACCAAGCCGCCGACGACCACCGCCGCAAAATTTGCCCAGATTCCAACCATCGCCTTCGCCCCATCTCTTCTTCAATCGATCGGAATGCCGCCCGTCCGCGCCGCGTGAAACAAAAATTGCTGAAGCAATCCCGCATGCTCGCCCAGCAGCGCTCTGGACGCCGCCAGCATCTGCCTGCGGCCCTTGGCTTCAATGCCGAACCAGTCGCGCAGCAGTTTTTCCACCCATGTGTCCACCGGAAACGCAGACGCGTGCCGACAGCCAAACAGCAACACGCAGTCCGCTACCTTGTCGCCCACTCCGGGCAATTCGATTAGCCGCGCGTGCGCCTGATCGTAATCCATCGCGCACAGCGCATCCAGCGGAAAACCATCCGCAATTTGCCGCGCCGTCTTTATCAGATACGGCGCGCGATAACCAACGCCCAGCCTGCGCAGTTCTTCCTCGGAGCAGCGAGCCAAACGCTCGGCTGACGGCAGACCATGCAACGTTCCCTCGCGCGTTTCCATCGTCTTTCCGCAATGCGCCGCCAGCGCGCTCCAGAGCTTCCGTATGCGCAGGACGTTGTTGTTTGCCGACAGAATAAACGAAACCAGTGTCTCCCACGGATCCTGATTCATCACGCGCAGTCCCGGATACAACTCCACCGCGCGCCGCGCCACGTCGATCTTCGCATATTCCTGCGCCAGCGCGCCGTAATCGCGATCCAGATCCAGATAATCCCGCAAAAACGCTGCATCGCCGCCCTCGGCTGCGATTTCATCCTCCTCCATCCAAAGCCACACCGGCTCGCCGCGCAGGATCGCGCCGAATTTTTCGCCGCACTGCGTCCACGCAAAGCACTGCGCGCTGTCCATCAGCGTCAGCTTCAGATCGAGAGGTTCCCTTCCGATTTTCATCCTTTGTCCTCAATTTGCAAAAAGACGCGCCAGCATTGCTGACACGTCTTTTTGTGATTATGCGAAATCCTTATTCAGCAGCAACTTCCGTATTGGGATAGATGCTAACCTGCTTGCGCTTCTTGTCGTAACGCTCGAACTTCACGATACCGTCCATCTTGGCGTACAGAGTATCGTCATCGCCGATACCGACGTTCTTGCCCGGATGGAACTGAGTTCCACG
>CAZRJB010000033.1:0-2932 GCA_964600435.1 uncultured Lachnospiraceae bacterium | reverse complement strand
ACCACCACGTTTAATAAATCTTGTTATAGCAATACGAGCTGCTTCAATTTGATTTGATTTAATTTGACAAGGTTCTAAAGCCACTATACCGTACTCGCCATAAGCAAGTTTGTTGCCACGAGTACATTTACCAGTCATACGGCCACGTTGAACACGTCTTCTTTTTACTCTTTTAGGCATTAACATTTGGCTTTTCCTCCTTTGGTTCTTCTTTTGCACCTAGAATATCGCCTTTGTAAATCCAGCATTTAACGCCAAGTTTACCATAGTCTGTGAATGCAGATGCAACACCGTAATCAATGTCTGCACGAATTGTTTGAAGTGGAAGAGAACCTTCCATATAACGTTCTGTTCTTGCAATTGTGCTTGCTCCATCAACCACACCACTAACTTGAACTTTGCAACCTTTTGCGCCAGCCTTCATAACTTTTTGAATTGCTTGTTTTAAAGCACGGCGGAAAGCAACACGTTTTTCAAGTTGAGTTGCAACACCTTCTGCTACTAATTGAGCGTCTAAGTCAACTTTTTTAACTTCTTTAATATTAATGAACAAATTTTTTGTTGGATTAATAATTTTAGAAAGTTGTTTTTTGATTATTTCAATGTTTGCACCTTTTTGCCCAATTAAAACTGCTGGACGACCAGTGTAAATATTGATAACTAATTTTTCTTTTGTTCTTTCAATAACAATTTTTGATATTGATGCTTGAGCATATTCTTTTGTTAAGAATTTTCTAATTTTATTGTCTTCAAGAAGAAATTTAGCAAAGTCTTCTTTACTAGCATACCAAGAAGAATCCCAAGGTTTGTTAATACCAATTCTAAGCCCAACTGGGCTAACTTTTTGTCCCATACTTTGCCTCCTTTATTCTGCTGCCCCATCAAGATAAACTGTGATGTGACAAGTTCTTTTTAATAATCTATTTGCTCTGCCTCTTGCGCGGATGTCCAAACGTTTTAAAGTTGGACCTGGGCAAACATAGCATTCATCAACAATCAAGTCAGATTTTGCCAAACCTTTGTTGTTTTCAGCATTTGCAAGTGCCGATTTTACAAGTTTTAAGCAAACTTCTGACGCTGCAGTTGTTTGGTTAGATAAAATTGCGATGGCTTCTTCAACCTTTTTACCCCTGATTGTGTCAAGAATAATTCTAACTTTTGAAGGGCTCATTCTAACATATTTAACAGTTGCAAATGCTCTTTGGTCTGCATTTTTTGCTCTGTTTAATGCTTTTTCTTTAATTCTTGTTGCCATAAATTACCTCTATTTAGCAGCCTTTGCTGTTGTTGCCGACTTTTGACCTGCGTGACCTTTAAAGGTTCTTGTTGGAGCAAATTCACCAAGTTTATGCCCAACCATTTCAGATGTGCAATAAACTGGAACATGCTTTTTGCCGTTGTGAACAGCAAAAGTAAACCCAACAAATTCAGGATATATTGTAGAAGAACGTGACCAAGTTTTGATAGGTTTTTTATTGCCAGATTGGTTCATTTCTTCAACTCTTTTCAATAATTTTGAAAAAACATAAGGTTTTTTCTTTAAACTTCTACTCATACTTTAACCGTCCTCCTTATTTACTTCTTCTCTTAACAATTAACTTGTTAGATGCTTTTTTAGATTTTCTTGTCTTGTAGCCAAGAGCAGGTTTACCCCAAGGTGTAACCGGTGAAGCCATACCAACTGGAGATTTACCTTCACCACCACCGTGTGGGTGATCGTTAGGGTTCATAACAACACCACGAACAGATGGCCTAACGCCCATGTGACGTTTTCTACCTGCTTTACCAAGTGAAACCAATTCGTGATCAGTGTTGCCAACTGTTCCAATTGTTGCTTTGCAGTTAAGCAAAACTTTTCTCATTTCGCCTGAAGGCAATCTTAATGTTGCATATGCGCCTTCTTTAGCCATAAGGCTGATTTCCATTCCGGCACTACGTCCCATTTTCCCGCCTCTTCCAGCATCAAGTTCAACGTTGTGAACCAAAGTACCAACTGGAATAAAAGAAAGTGGAAGAGCATTGCCAACTTTTATTTCTGCTTTTTCACCACTCATAACAGTGTCGCCAACATTAAGGCCAACTGGTGCCAAAATGTAACGTTTTTCACCGTCAACATAGTTAAGTAAAGCAATAAAAGCGGAACGATTTGGATCGTATTCAATGCTTGCAACTTTTGCAGGAACATTGTCTTTATTTCTTTTAAAATCAATGATTCTGTATTTTTTTCTGTTTCCACCACCAATGTGACGTGTGGTGATTTTTCCTTGTGCATTTCTGCCAGCAGTTTTCTTTAAAGAAACTACCAATGATTTTTCAGGAGCTTTTTTAGTTACTTCTTCAAATGTCAAAGTAGAATAGTTTCTTGAACCAGCAGATGTAGGTTTTCTATTTCTAATCATAACTATCTATACTCCTTTTATTGTAAACTGTCGAAGAATGCGATTGTTTTGCTATCTTTTGTAAGAGTAACAATTGCTTTTTTATAGTCGCTTGTTTTTCCAACCGTTCTTCCACGTTTAGTGTTTTGTGTTTTAGTTTTTCCCTTAACGTTTAAGGTGTTTACTTTTTCAACTTTAACATCAAAGATTTCTTCAATGGCTTTTCTGATTTCAATTTTGTTTGCGTCTTTAGCAACTTTAAAAGTGTAAACTTTGTCTTTTAAGCCTTGATAACTTTTTTCTGTTAAAATAGGTTTAATAATAATATCGTGTGCTTTCATTATTCTGCGTAAGCCTCCTCGATTGATTTTACAGCATCAAGAGTTAAAACAATTTGTTTGTTTTTAACAATTTCGCTAACATTTAAAAGGTTTGCAGTTGTAACATCAACTCTAGAGATGTTGTTTGATGCACGTAAAACGTCATCATTTTTTTCGTTTAAAACAACGCAAACAGTTTTGTTGAAGTTAAACGCATCCAAGAATTTTTGAACT
>CAZRJB010000032.1:0-3026 GCA_964600435.1 uncultured Lachnospiraceae bacterium | reverse complement strand
TATGTATGCGCAAAGGAGGCGCAGTAGAATCAGGGGCGGTCAGACGGGGGGGCGAGGATGGTAATGACCGCCCGCAGCTTCTCCAGGGACTGCTCCACATCCATGGGCTGGGGCTTAAAAATAAGGCCCGTGACCGAATAGAGGATGCTGTGGCAGACGGTTTCCGCCGCCATGGCCCGCACCTGGGGGTCGGCATCTGTGGGAAGCAGCCGATCCACCTGGGGCCGGATGACGGGCTGAACCAGGGTGTACAGTTTGTCGGTGCCCAGCTCCCTGGTGATCCGCCCCAGCAGGAGCTTGTTATCCTTCAGAAGGGTCAGCCCCCTGCGGCACCAGTCCTCCACCCGCTCCTGGGGGTCAAAGGTCAGGGGGCGGCAGAATTTCCGGAGGATGATCCGCTGAAGCACATCGTTGATGTCCTGATAGTGGTAATAGAAGCTCGGCCGGTTCATCTGGGCCAGCTCCATGATCTGCTGAATGGTGATTTTTCCGGCGGGCTGGGTGCAGATCAGCTCCTCCACCACGTCGGCAATGCGTTGTTTGGTATTGTTGCACATAGCTGTTCCCTCACATCTGCCAGACGGCGGGGGAGGTGCTGGAAATGGCCAGAGCCCCGGCCTCCAGGGCTTGGAGCACCTCCTGCTTTTCAGTAATCAAGCCGCCGGTGAGCACGGGCAGTCCCGTACATCCCCGAACCCGGCGGATGACGCTGGGCATGAGACCGGGGAGCACATCAATGGCATCCACCCGCAGGTTTTTCGTACTCAGCAGGGAATCCAGGGCCATGGAATCGATGACGAACACCCGGAAAATGGTAATCATTCCCAATTCCTTGGCCCGCTGAAGCAGGTTCATCCGGGTGGAGATGATGCCGTCGGCCTGGGTGGTGGCGTGGAGGAAGTCCACACTGATCTCCTTGGCGGCAAGGCCTGTGATGAGGTCCGCATGGACGATGGCGATTTTTCCCGCCGCCTTGATCCGCCGGACGACGTCCCCAATGCCGCAGATGTCCCCGTAGAGCACAAACACTGTCTGCACATCCGCCTGGAGGCACTCATTCAGTCCTTCTTCATCCCGCACGGCGGCGATAATGGGGTTTGCCTGCAGCGCCTGATACAGCCGCATTTCCAATTCCATCAACCCTTCCCAAAGTACCCGGAAGATAGAAAAATGGGCACGAAAACCAGACGGAGAGGTTTCCTCCGTTTGTTCCCATGCTCATTGCTCCGGGCAAATATTCACCTGTTTCCAACAATTTGCAAGCTTATTATATCATAATCGTAAAAGCAATGCAAGAATCCTGGGAAAATTTTGGTGAAAATAATTCACAAATCTGACGGGGCTTTTTTGTGAAGCCTGGGAAAAGAGCAATGCCCTCCGGCTGGATACCGGGGGGCATTGGCATATAGAATCCGCGTTACTTTGTCTCAGGCAGGGCATCGTCAATGAGACCCTGGTACAGCTCGTCCGTCAGTTCACAGCCGTAGAACAGCTGATAGTATTCCGTGACGGCCTCCTGCAGGTCGTATTCCACATCCTCGGGATACAGCAGGGCACCCAGCCACAGAAGGCCCAGGTAACGCTGCACGGCGGGGGGAGAGGACAGCCAGCCGTAGGGGCCGTAGGGGGTTTTGTAGTACTGGCCGGAGGAGATGGCGCGGACGCTCTGCCAGGCCTCCATGGAGCCCACCTCGTCATAGATGCTGTCCGGGGCGAAGACGATGACATCCGGATCCCACAGCAGAATCTGCTCCAAATCCACCTCGTTGCCGCTGCCCTTGGAGACCACTTCCTCCACCACGGCCACATTCTGCGCCACAGTGTTCACGGTCTCGGCGTGGAAGGAGCCCTCTGCCAACACGTTGACACCGGCGTCGCCCAGGCAGTAGAGCATGGTTTTCCGTGCCCCCTGGGCGTCCACCGTTTCCATCAGGGCCTGGGTCTGGGCAAGAACGTTTTCACAGTAGGAGGCCAGGGCATCGCCCTCTTCCTCCCGGCCCAGGAGCTTGCCCAGGGTGCGGTAGGCATCGGGGGTGGTGGCCACGGTGGCATCAATGTGGATGAAGGGAATGCCGGTCTGGTCGGTCAGACCCTGCAGGTCGCCTGCAATGGAATCCTTGGCCTCGCCCACGTCAATGACCACCTCCGGGGCAGCCGCCAGCAGGGCTTCCAGATCCATTTCTCCCTTGCCGCCGTAGAGCTGACCCAATTCCGGAAGCTGGAAGATGTAGTCAGGCAGGTAGTTCTGGGCATCCAGGGAGAAGGAATTGCTGACACCCACCAGCAGGTCTCCCGCCAGAGGCAGCACGTAAATCTGGCTCAGGGGGCCGGTGACGGCAATGCGGGTGATGGTGGCGGGAAGGGTCACCGTTCTGCCGGTGGAATCGGTGAATTCCTGGGTGGTGGGCGCGGTCTCAGGGGGCGTGGTCTCCGGGGTGGCAGCCTGGACAGGGGTTGTTTCCGCTACAGTTGGTTGCTTTGCGCCGCAGGCCGTCAGGCTCAGCAGCAGGGCGGCGCACAGCAGCAGGGACATGAGTTTCTTTTTCATCGTGCAATCTCCTTTTTAAATTCTTTCGGGACACAGACACGGGCCCGGTCCCCGTAAAGACTCAGTACGTCCACGTCCACCCCATAGAGGGTCTGCATGGTTTCCTCCGTCAGCACCTGGGCGGGGGTGCCCCATTGCAGCACCCGGCCGTTTTGCAGGGCCAGAATCCGGTGGGAATAGAGGTAGCTCTGCTCCGGGTTGTGGGTGGTCTGGATGACGGTGTAGCCCTCCCTGGCCAGCTCCCGGGCCTGGGTCAGCACCCGCACCTGGTTGCCGAAATCCAGATTGGCGGTGGGCTCATCCAGCATGAGCACCGGGGCATCCTGGGCCAGGGCCCGGGCAATGAGTACCAGCTGCCGCTCCCCGCCGGAGAGCCGGTGGTAGCACCGGTTTTCCAGGTGGGAAATGCCCACCTTCTCCAGGGCCCAGTGGCATTTCTCCCGGTCCTCTGCTTTTGGGGTCCGGAAGGTAGTCAGGC
>CAZRJB010000031.1:0-3173 GCA_964600435.1 uncultured Lachnospiraceae bacterium | reverse complement strand
AGGGACTCGAACCCCCGACCTACTGGTTCGTAGCCAGTCACTCTATCCAGCTGAGCTAACGACGCATCCACGCTCTCTCGAGCGCCTAAATATGATACCACATTTATTTGCTTTTGTCAATACATTTTTTGAAAAAAGTTAGTGAATCGCAAACGGAAAATTCGCATTCATAAAAATCGGTCGTACAATAATCGCTCATGAAGTTACCGAAGCCTTGCGGCTTGAGCAATTTTGGTAATTATAATTTAACAGAACTCGTCCACCTTGTTTATTTAATATTTTTCAGGCCCGCATTTGTTGTAGCATATTGCAAAGCTCGCTGATATTCTCGGTCATAGCAGTATCAACACTACACGAATTTATATTATTACCAGCGGTAACGAACACCGCCAGCGAATGGAAAATATGCGGCTCGTTATATAAAAATAGCCACCGAAAACGCCGGCGATAACATAATCGACATTATGTTGTACTTTTACATAAGCAAAGAACCCGTTTCGGCAAAATAAATAAGTATTTTCTTAAAAATGAGTATAACAAAGCAAGCCTTTTCTCAAAGTTGTTTGAAAAGGCTTATTTGTGTTACAAAAAAACGACAAATTTCGAACAAATCATATTTTTCACGTAAAAACTGTTGTAAATATATTTATGGTATGCTATAATATATTGATTAAAATAGGTTTATTGCAACCAAAAGTACAACATAATGTCGATTATGTTGCTTTAAAATACAGGGAGGTAATTCTATGGCACAGATTGCTGAAATTATTAAATATGAAGGTGATAACAGCACTTTTATATGGAAACATCCAAGCGAGGATTTTAACAGTTTAACGCAGCTTGTTGTTCACGAAAGTCAAGAAGCCATATTCTTTATGAATGGTCAGGCTTTAGACTTGTTTGGACCAGGTCGTTATACACTTGAAACACAAAATATCCCTAAACTTGGAAAGGCACTTAATCGCACCACCGGTGGTGAGTCACCCTTCCATTGCGAAGTTTATTTTATCAACAAAACCGAGCAAATGAGCATCAAATGGGGTACCGACAGCAAGGTGCAGTATATCGAGCCTACATACGGTTTCCCCATTTCTATCGGTGCCAGCGGCGAAATGAGCCTTAGAGCAGAAGATAGCCGAAAATTACTTTTAAAGCTTGTAGGAACGGAAAATTATCTTGGTCAGCAGAAATTAATTTCCTTCTTCCGTGCTTTTTTAATGACACGAGTAAAGACTTATATTGCGCAAGCAATGAAGTCCAACGCTATCAATATTTTTGAATTAGATGAGAATCTAACTGTATTCTCCGATTCGATTCATAAGCAGCTAATCCCGGATTTTGCTGATTATGGCGTGTCGCTTGAACGCTTCTTCGTTACGAACGTTGTGAAGCCTGATGGCGATAGACAGTACGAAAAATTCAAGGAACTCCACTTCCGTCAATATGCTGATATTGCCGAGGCAAAACTCCGCCAACAGACAGACATTATCTATGCACAAACCGAAGCACAGAAGATTGTTATTGCTTCTCAGGCACAGGCAACAAAACGTGTGCAGGAAGGGTATACATATCAGCAGGAACGTGGATTTGATGTGGCAACCGAGGTTGCCCGAAATGAAGCGGTTGGACAGTTCACCAATTTAGGTGTAGGACTTGGTACAATGGCGGGCGTTGGCGGTGCAGTTGCCGGAACGGTCGGCGGTGCTGTCAATAACGCTATGAACACGGCGTTGGAGCAACCCACCGCACCGGCAGATGATATGGCGGCGTTTAAAGTAAAGGTCGAAAAGCTTAATATTATGAAAGAATCGGGACTTATTACGGAAGAAGAATTTAACAGTATGAAAGCACAGCTGATTTCAAGTATTCTTTAAGGAGGCTTTAAAATGAATAAGAATTTTAAATTTTATTTAAGTATTTGGGCGGTTCTTTTGGCGATTTTCAACGTTGCGGTTTTTGTGTCACCGAGCGAAGCTTCGGGCTTTAGCAAATTCGGCGGTGCTTTTTGGGTAGGATATATATTTATAATGCTTGCCTTTATCGGTCAGTTGGCGGTATCTTTCATAGCCTTTAAAGCTGAGAATTTGCAAAAGCTGTTCTACAATATTCCGCTTATCCGCATAAGTTATACAGGTCTTATTTTAACCCTTGTTTTCGGCACACTTTGTATGATAATACCTAATCTGCCGAATTGGATAGGCATAATTCTCTGCTTTGTCGTTTTGGGCTTTAATGCAATATCGGTTATAAAGGCTGATTTTGCGGCAGATGTCGTATCGGAAATTGATAAAAAAATTAAGGTTAAAACATTTTTTATAAAATCGCTGACTGTCGATGCCGAGGGATTGCTCGCAAGAGCAGAAACCGACGAAATAAAAGCCGAGTGCAAAAAGGTTTACGAGGCTGTTCGCTATTCCGATCCGATGAGTGATGAGGCTTTGGCCGCCACCGAAAGCCAAATCGCACTTAAATTTTCCGAGCTTACCGCTGCCGTTACCGACAATAACCTTGAAGCCGTTAAAAAGACCGCCCAAGAGATTATTATATTGGTTGATGATAGAAATAAAAAGTGTAGGTTGTTGAAATAAGGAGGCCGTATAAATGTCAACATTCAAATGTAAAATGTGCGGTGGCACATTAGAAATCGAAAATAATGCAAGTATTGCCACCTGTGAATACTGCGGAACAACACAAACCTTGCCGAGAATCGACGACGAAAAACGGGCCAATTTATATGACCGTGCAAACCATTTTCGTCGCAATAACGAATTCGATAAGGCAATGGGCATATATGAGCAGATTTTAAACGAGGACAACACCGATGCCGAAGCCTATTGGTCGCTCGTTCTCTGCCGTTACGGTATTGAATATGTTGAAGACCCTACAACGCACAAGCGTGTGCCGACTGTAAACCGTGCGCAGTTTACTTCGGTTTTTGATGACGATAACTACAAATCTGCCTTGCAGTATGCCGACAGTTACCAAAAAAGCATTTACGAGCAAGAGGCTGCCGCTATAAACGAAATTCAAAAGGGCATTCTTTCAATTTCGCAAAAGGAAGAGCCTTTTGATGTGTTTATCTGCTATAAAGAAACCGATAATAACGGTCGACGTACTTCTGACTCCGTTTTGGCGAATGATTTGTACCACCAGCTAACGCAAGAGGGTTTCAA
>CAZRJB010000030.1:0-3566 GCA_964600435.1 uncultured Lachnospiraceae bacterium | reverse complement strand
TAACCTTTTTGTGTTTTTAATTTCTGTAATTTAAATTTTTACAAGATTTTCAAAAACATCTTCCATCATGTCGCCATAAACAAATTCATAATAATCTTCGCTAACCCCAGACAAAGTTAAAAAACTACGCAAAGTGTTTTCCTGAGCTTCTGAATTATCTGAATTTGTTAAAACAATGTTTGTTACAATGTTTTTGGAAAAATATAAATAGCCAATTAAAGTTGCTAAACTTCCAATGTGGTCATTGTGAGTGTGTGTGTTGATAACGTAAACATTTTTTACATCATCTAACAAATTGATTTCTTTAATTCTTGAAAAAACTGTAGAACCACAATCTATTAAAAGCAAAGTTTCATTTTCCTTTATATATGCTGATGTGTTTCCCATTTCGCTGTTAACCGCATTTCCTGTTCCGATAAATTTTAACATTATTTGTTCTCCTTAAATTTTTTTCTTATTAAATTTTTTTCTTTTCCATTATTGCTTGGAACGTAATAAATTTTGTTTTTTAAAGCATTTGGCAAATATTGTTGTTTGCAATAACCACCATAGTTGTGTGGATATTTATAGGCAACATTTGGTCCGTTTGTGCTTGGATGATTTTTTAAATGATTTGGCACTGAATCATCTTTAACATTTTGTGCATCTTCTTGAGCCATATTCATTGCAGAAACAACAGAATTGGATTTTTCTGCCTCACAAGCATATATTATTGCATGCGACAAAGGAATTAAGCCTTCTGGAACCCCCATTTTTTCAACTGCATACATTGCTGAAGTTGCAAGCAAGAGAGCATTGCTGTCTGCCATGCCAATGTCTTCGCTAGAATGTGCAACCAAACGCCTTGCAATTAACATTGGGTCACAACCTGCCAAAATTAACCTTTGACTATAATACAATGCGGCATCGGCATCGCTCCCCCGAATGCTTTTGCAAAAAGCACTAAGCATGTCGTAATATTGGTTTTGGTCAATTGACAATGCTTTTTTTTGAATGGATTGTTCTGCAACTGTTAAATCTATAACAATTTGACCATTTGAATTTTTTGGTGTTGTTTTTATTGCCAACTCTAAAGAATTTAATGCCATTCTGACATCGCCCGAACTTGCCCAAGCAAAGTGTGACAATGCTTGTTCAGAAACTGAAATATTTTCAGTTCCAAAGCCACGTTCTTTGTCAGAGATTGCACGTTTTAAACATTCAACAACATCACAATCTTGCACCGGTTTAAATTCAAAAATTCTGCACCTAGAAACAATTGCACGTGTCATGCTTGTGAAAGGATTTTCTGTTGTTGAACCAATAAAAACAATGCTTCCATCCTCAATTGCAGAAAGAACAGAATCGCTTTGCGCTTTGTTCCAACGATGACATTCATCAAGCAACAAATATGTTTGAACACCAAATTGCAATTTGTTTTTTCGTGCTTCTGCAATTATTTCTTTGGCGTCTGCCACACCGCTTGAAACGGCATTAAGTTTTCTAAAATTGCCATTAAGATTTTTTGCAATTATGTTTGCCAATGTGGTTTTGCCTGTTCCTGGTGGACCATAAAAAATGCAACTCCCGACTTCGCCCATTTCAATTGCTCGGCGCAGGAGCATGTTTTTTCCAATTATATGTTTTTGCCCAACAAAATCAGAAAGAAATTGTGGACGCATACGTTCCGATAATGGCACTCTATTTTCCATAGTCAGTTGTATTATACAACATGTGAATATAAATTTCAACAGAAAATTTTAAAATATGTTTATATAAACTTGTTTGCTCACTGGTTGCAAAAAAAATGTTTATTTAAAAACAAAAACAACTAACTAATTCTAACAACTGTTAACGTTGCACTTGGTCCGCCCGCACCAACAATTTGAACACTTGCCCTTTCTGTTGGAACAAGTGTTATAACATCATTTTCGCTTAAACTTATAACATAGGTTCCACTAACTCCCGCCGTTAGCGACATGGTTCTTCGAGTTGCAGGCACTTCTACGTTGTTTACAAATATACCAACATAGTCATCTTCTTCACCACCAACAAATTCGTTTATTGTGTAAGAAACAAGATATGTTCCGGTTGTTGCAACTGTTATTGATGTGGGAGAAATGGTTAATCCATTGTTGGTTAAAACTGTCATTAAGGTTAATGGAGTTCCACTTGTTAATGTTTGTGGACCTAATGTGTATATTGTTGCGTTTTCGTTGTAAGCTGTTCCGCCCGTTGGCCCCGTTGGTCCAATTTCACCCGTTGGTCCAGTTGCTCCAGTTGGTCCAGTTGCTCCAGTTGGTCCAACAGGTCCACGTTCTCCAACATCACCTTTTGTCCCCGCAGGTCCAACATTTCCAGTTTGTCCAGTTGCCCCAACAGCACCAGTTGCACCACGTGGACCCATTGGTCCGGTTGGTCCTTTTGGTCCAATAAAAATTTTTGGGTCTGGAATGTTTTCTATATAACCACATTTTGAATTTTTACATTTAAAAAACATAACTTTAATCCTCTTGTATCATTTTATTAACAAGAATAAAAAAGTGACACAACAACAAAAAACAAGACTGTTTAAGTCTTGCTTGGTTGAATTTAACAATGTAATTTAAATAAAATCAACATCAAAAGAAGCACCCATTTCGCTTAATTGTTTTAAAGTTGTGTTTGACATGAACAAACATGGTTTTGAGGCAATTTTTTTAAAAACAACACAAAAATTTAAAGTTCCGTCATTTGTTTCAAGAATTTCTTTTAAGTTTGTTGCTTTTTTATAAACAAAATCCACAAACTGCTCAAAAAGCTTATCAGAATAAACTTGATCAAACTCCTTAGAACAAAACAAACACTTTGCAGTTGGAACTGGACATTTAGAATCTGATAAAAATGTTATTTTTTTTGCTTTAAGGCCAATAATTTTTTCTAATTTAGAAACATCATAATCAGTTTTAAATTGAAAACTTAAACTAAAATAAAAAACGTTGTTCATTACTTTTCTTCTCCTTTTTCATTGCCATAAAAATCAAAAAAATCATCTTTTGACATTTCAGTATCTGCATAAAGATTTCCTTCTTTATCTCTAATTGTGACTGTTTCTCCATTGTAGATATCATAATAAAAAAAAGGAGAACATCCATAATCCTCCTTAACTTCGTGAGCATCTACCCCATTATTTTCTAAATATGAATCACTAAACCTTTTGTTTTCCACAAATTACATCAATTAATAAAAATTTTTTAAAATTATATACATGGTGCTGATGGCCGGACTCGAACCGGCACGGTATTGCTACCGAGGGATTTTAAGTCCCTTGCGTCTACCATTCCGCCACATCAGCAAATTTTGGAGGTACCTCCCAGATTTGAACTGGGGATAAGGGTTTTGCAGACCCTGGCCTTACCACTTGGCGAAGGTACCAAAATTAGCAAACGCAAGATTTGAAAACCTAACATTTTATCTTTTGTTGCCCACACACCGGCAAATGTCGCTAAAAACTTTTTTAAGTTTTATTTGTATTTTGCACTTGGTATGAGTATTGGAGCGGAAGACGAGATTCGAACTCGCGACATTTGCCTTGGCAAGGCAACGCT
>CAZRJB010000029.1:0-3833 GCA_964600435.1 uncultured Lachnospiraceae bacterium | reverse complement strand
AAAATTTTTAAAATTATTTTTTCTAATTAAAAAAATAACTGTTTTAACCTCCCCCCCCCTTTTGTTTTTCGACATTAAAACTTATATTTTATTATTCTTTATCAAAATTGTATATTTTTCATGTGCTAAAATTTTCTTGATTAAAAAAATAGGAGGAAGAAACATGCAAATAAAAAATAGAATCTATGAGAACACGCTTTATGTTATTTTAAGTGGCGAATTGGATGAACATAGTGCTTATCAAACCAGAATTAATCTCGATGACATATTTAGCAAGCCAAATTTTAATCAAGTTATCATTGACTTGTCTGAACTTGATTTTATGGATAGCACAGGCATTGGGGTTTTGGTCGGACGTTATAAAAAATTGAAAGATAAAAACATTCCAATTTTTATATGTAATCCATCAAGCCATGCTGAAAAAATATTTAAAATGACTGGCTTATATGACATAATGCCAAAAATTTCTTAAGGAGAACAAACATAATATGAAATCTATAAACGAAATGGAATTAAAATTTAAAGCACTATCCATTAATGAAGGCTTTTCACGTTCGGCGGTTGCTGCTTTTTGTGTTCAAGCAAATCCATCTATGGATGAAATAACAGACATAAAAACTGCTGTTAGTGAAGCAGTTACAAATGCCGTTGTTCATGCCTACCCTTTAAAAGATGGTGATATAACAATAAAAGTTAAACTATATCAATCTGGAGTTGTTATTGAAATTAGCGATAATGGTGTTGGAATTGATGATTTTGAAAAAGCACGTGAACCATTTTTTACAACCAAACCAAACGAAGAACGTTCAGGCATGGGATTTACCGTTATGGAGAGTTTTATGGATTCGGTATCTTTAATAAAAAACGGAAAATCTGGCTTGACAGTTAAAATGGAAAAAATCTTTAAAACCAAAAGTTCTGAAAGGGTTGCAGGAATATAATGCTTTCAAAAGAGGAAACAACTTTATTAATTAGACGTGCTAAGGAAGGCGACGAAAGCGCAAAAGAAGAATTAGTTAAAGCAAACTCTCCTCTTATTAAAAGTTTAATAAAAAGATATTTAAACAAAGGCATAGAATATGACGACCTATTTCAGTTAGGGTCTTTAGGGTTTATTAAAGCAATATATAACTATGATGAAAGTTTTGATACAAAATTTTCTACTTATGTTGTGCCAATGGTTATTGGAGAAATCAAACGATTCATGAGAGATGACGGAGCAATAAAGGTTTCTAGAGCAATCAAAACGCAAAACATTAAAATTAATAAATTTATTGATGAATTTATAAAAAAAGAATTTAGGCGTCCAACTTACGATGAAATTGCAAAAGAATTTAATATTGATGCATCGGAAGTTGTTTTTACAATGGATTCAGCAAAAATGCCAGTATCAATATACACTCCTGCTGATGACGATGAAAATAAAACTAATTTTTTGTTAGACAAATATACATGCGATTCTAGTGATGACATGGTGGACAATTTGGTTTTAAAAGAAGTGTTGAAAAATTTGAACGAAAGAGATAAACAAATTATTGTTTTGCGATTTTTTAGAGATAAAACACAAAGCGAAATTGCAAAAATATTGGGAGTTTCACAGGTTCAAGTGAGCAGATTAGAAAATAAAATTATTGACAAAATGAGAGAATCGTTGTTGTCAAATTAAAAACTTTCACAGAGCAAGTTTTCTCTGTGAAAGTTTTTTGTTGGATTTGTCTGTTCCCTATCTCATTTCTTCTATATGTTTAACATAATCTAATGTTTTGATTGCTTCAATGATTTCAGAATGAGTTTTATATTTTTTTAATTCAGGGCTTTTAACTGTTAATGAAATTGTGTAAACACTAAGCCCAGAGTTAATGTATGCAGGATTAAGCTCTATATCATCTATTCTCAATCCAAGTTCTCTTATTGTTGTCATGAATCTAGGAAGATTGTTTTTATTGTCTAATTCTAAATGGATTTCAAAGTGATTTGAGCGATTTTTAAGGTATTGTTCAAATTTTGGAAATATTGACAAACTACACAACAAAACAACAAAGCCAATGATTGCAATTGTGTAAAAACCAATGCCAATGCAAAGACCAATCACCCCACAAGTCCAAAGACTAATGGCTGTTGTTAATCCTTTAATTTGATTTTTAGATGTATACACAATGGAATTATTGCTTAACGAAGCCAATGCAATTATAACTCCAGCAGAAACAAGTGAAAAAGTTAAGCCATAAGACTCAACAACAAAAACATCCAACATTCCTGCAAGAGTTGATGCAAGAGAAACAACCATAAAAGTCCTTAAACCAGCAGAATGCCTTTTGCTTGCTCTTTCGCACCCCAAAATGGCAGATAAAAAAATTGATAAAAACAATCTTAAACAAATTGCACCCAACGAAATGCTTGATGCCCATTCACCTAATAAATTTGCAATAGGGTCTATCATAATAACTAATCTCCTTTTAAAATCTTTTTCTTCTATTCCTATTTTTATTATAATCAAAAAAATATTCTTCTAGCAGTTGTTCGCTTGCTTCAGTAAATGCTTGCTCTTCTTTTGTTTCGGTTGGCTCAAGCGAATTAAGTCTTTCAATTTCGTGAATTCTATCAATTAAAATTTCAACTTCATTTTTCTTTTTTGTTTCAACTTTTTCAGGAACAATGTCTTCAATTTTTGTCGAATACGATCTAGAAAGATATAACGATAATTTTGCGCAAGCAGGTCCAATAAGTTCATATAAAACACTAGACGCTAATATTATTGTTTGAAGTGCTTCTCCAACATCCCCACCAATTGTTCGTGCACCAAGTGCTGCAAGACCAATTGCAACTCCTGCTTGTGGAATTAATGCAAGGCCAAGATAATTTCTTGTTTCTTTTGGCTTTTTTATGGATAGACAACCTAAATATGCCCCAACATATTTCCCCACTATTCTTGCTAAAAAATATATTAAGCCAATTGACCAAAGTGGCAAACTTCCAACAAAACTAGAGTTTGAAAACAACGCTGAAAGATTAAAACTCATGCCCGATGTTACAAAAAACACAAGAAGAATTGGTGGACTGAAATAGTTTACTTGCAAAAAAAGCTTTTCGTCTTTTGTTAAGTTTATATAAACTGTTCCAATAATCATGCAACCAAGCAAAGGAGAAACATCTAGCAAAGAACTAAAACCGCAAAATAGCATTAAAACACTTATAACAATAATCAATCTATTATCTGTTCCATGTTTAGATTGCATCAGCAATTTTAAAATGTATCCAAATAATGCTCCAACAACCAAAGTTGCTAAATTTTTTAATATGGGCAAAACAACAACACAAAAACTAAAACCATTTTCAACACCACTACCAACAGATGCCAATGCAATTGATATTGCAACACTATATGCAACCAAACTAACCACATCATCTAATGCAACAACCTGAAGCAAAGTGTCAACAAAATCACCTTTGGATTTTGTTTGACGTATTGTCATTATAGTTGAAGCTGGTGCTGTTGCACTTGCCAAGGCTGCCAAAACAATTGAAAAAGCCAAGTTTAATTTAAGAACGAAATACATTACAACAAACACAACAACCGAAGCCATTATTGCTTCAAAAAAGGTTAACAAAAGAAGTTTTAATCCATTCTTTTTTAAGTTTTCAAATTTAAAATATTCACCAACACTAAAAGCAATAAAAGCCAAAGCTATGTCCGATATAAAGTCTAAACCACTAATAACACCTTGTGGGATTATGTTTAAACAATATGGACCAATTAGAATGCCAGCCAAAATATAGCCAGTAACATTTGGGAGTTTTATTAACTTGGTTAACCTTGTCATTAAAAAGCCAAC
>CAZRJB010000028.1:0-4830 GCA_964600435.1 uncultured Lachnospiraceae bacterium | reverse complement strand
AACTCTTTCTCCAGCAAAAAATTCTAATCGTAAATCTTTTAGAGTTGGTAGAGGATTAGGATCTGGTCTTGGAAAAACAAGTGGAAAAGGTCACAAGGGTCAAAATGCAAGATCTGGTGGCGGTGTTCGTCCAGGCTTCGAAGGTGGACAACTTCCACTTATTCGTAAACTTCCAATTCGTGGTTTTAACAACTACAACTTTAAAAAACAATATGCAACAGTTAATGTTGGCGATTTGGAAATGTTTGATGCAAACTCAGTTATTACACAAGAACTTTTATATGAAACACGTGTTATTGGCAAAATGATGCCATATGGTCTAAAAGTTTTAGGCGATGGCGAACTTTCTAAACCTTTAACAGTAAAAGCTGCAAAATTCACAAAATCTGCAGTTGAAAAAATTGAAAAAGTCGGTGGAAAAACAGAGGTAATTTAATGTTTAAAACAATAATTGACGCTTTTAAAATAAAAGAAGTAAGACGTAAAATTTTTATTACGTTAATTCTTTTATTCTTGTTCCGTGTTGGTTGCTGGCTCCCTATTCCAGGAATAGACAAGCAGGTTTTTGCTGACTCAGTAACCTCAGACCAAAACGGATTTTTAGGACTTTTAAGTACGCTTAGTGGTGGTGCATTATCCAATGCGTCAATTTTGGCTCTTGGTGTGTCACCATACATCAATGCGTCCATCATTATCCAACTTTTGCAAGTTGCAATCCCAAAACTTGACGACATTGCTCAAAGTGGTGAAGATGGTAGAAAAAAAATTAACTTATATACAAGAATAGCTGCACTTGTTTTGGCAGTGGCTCAAGCAATTGGCATAACAATTGCTCTTTCAAACGGAACATTGTTTGACACAAGACTTTGGTCTGGCTCTATGGAGTGGTTTGCTCCTGTGTTTACAGTAATTGTTTTGGTTGCCGGCGCAATGTTTACTGTTTGGCTTGGTGAAAGAATAACTGAAACAGGAATTGGTAATGGTTTGTCATTGTTGATTTTTGTTGGAATTCTTTCTTCTGCTGGAACTGCAATTTTGTCTTCTTTGACAAGCATTATTGGTGGAGAAACTAAATATTTATGGAATTTGTTAGTGTTCTTTGTTGCAGTTATTGCTGTTTTTGCACTTATTATATTTATTGATGGTGCAGAACGTAAAATTCCAGTTCAATATGCAAAACAAGTTAAAGGTAGAAAAACCTATAATGGTCAAAGCAACTGCATCCCAGTAAGGGTAAATGGTTCGGGAGTTATTCCAATCATTTTTGCAAGTGCAATTCTTTCTTTTCCATACATGATTATAAGTCTTTTTTGGCCAGATGCCATTGAGGGCTATAACAGTGTTTTGGGAACAGGCACTTGGTTGTATATTGTGTTAACTGCTGTGTTGATTTTCTTCTTTACTTATTTCTATGCTCAAATAACCTTTAAGCCAGAAGACATAAGCAAGAACATTCAACAAGGTGGCGGATTTATTGAAGGTGTTAGGCCTGGAAAAGATACGGTTAACTTTTTAACAAAAGTTTCTAGACGTATAACATTTTTTGGTGCAATCTTTTTAGCATTTATTGCACTTGTTCCTTCGGTTATTTTCAATCTGATTGGTGGAGAACTCACAACTCTTACTAGTGCGTTCAGCGCCACCGGAATGATGATTGTTGTTTCGGTTGCTCTTGAATTCCAAAAACAACTTGAATCACAAATGATAACCAGAAACTATAAAGGATTTTTAAATTAATATGAGAATTTTTCTAACCCAAAAAAATTCTGTTATTTAACAATGGTGCAAGCAATTTTGTTTGCACCCTTTGTTGTGAATAAGGATAGTAATTAATTTTAGGAGTTTTACATGAATATTGTTTTGCTTGGCAAACCTGGTGCGGGAAAAGGTTATGTTTCGGAGTTTTTGCAAAAAGAATATGGTTTGTTTCATCTTTCAACAGGTGATTTATGCAGAAAACACATAAAAAACAAAACCACACTAGGAATTGAAATTGAAAAATACACTTCTAGTGGGAAGTTGGTTCCTTTTAATGTTATTATGCAAATTTTGAAACAAGAACTTGACAAAAACGTTAAAAAAGATTTCATTTTTGACGGCTTTCCAAGAAATGTCAGCCAGGCAAAAGAATTGGATAATATGCTAAAAATTGATGCGGTAATTTTGATTGATGTGCCTAACAATATCATTTTGGATCGAATCTCTAAAAGAAGAATTTGCACATCTTGCCACAAAGTTTATAGCATGGACAATGTTAAAAACAACATTTGCTCAAGTTGTGGCGGGGAGTTGGAATTTAGAAAAGATGACAATTTGGAAACCGCCAAACGTAGAATTGAACTTTATGAATCCGAAACACAGCCATTGATTGATTTTTATAAAGACAAAGTTGTGGTTGTGGACAATTCAGGAAGTTCTGAAAAAACGTTAAAAAATTTAAAGTCTGTAACAGATAAACTTTTTCAAAAATAGGAGAAATTTTATGATTTGTAGGTCTAAAGAAGACATTGATGGCATGATTCTTGCAGGAAAAATCACTGCAGAAGCATTAAATTACGCAGAAACTTTAATAAAACCAAATATTTCTACGTTTGAACTTGACAAATTGATTGAAAAGTATATAATAGATAAAGGTGCTATTCCGTCATTTTTGCATTATGATGGCTACCCTGCCAGCATTTGTGCATCGGTTAATGGCGTTGTCGTTCATGGCATACCTTCTGTTAACACCATCCTAAAGGAAGGGGACATTGTCAGCATCGACGTAGGTGTCATTGTTAATGGCTACAATGGTGACGCAGCAAGAACTTTTGCTGTTGGAAACATTTCCGCAGAAAAAGCAAGGCTTGTTGAAGTTACAAAACAGTGCTTTTTTGAAGGCATTAAACATTTGGCTGTTGGAGAAAAACTTGGCAAACTATCACACGCTATTCAAATGCATGCAGAAAAAAATGGTTATTCCGTTGTTCGTGAACTTGTTGGTCATGGCATTGGTCATGACATGCACGAAGCACCAGAAGTTCCAAACTATGGGCTTCCAACACAAGGAATAAGAGTTAAAGATGGAATGTGCCTGGCAATTGAACCTATGATCAACATGGGCGAGAGATATGTTTGTGTTAATGAGGACGGCTGGGGGATTGAAACCCGTGATGGAAAACCATCTGCTCATTACGAAAACACTGTTATCGTTACAAAACAGGGTGTTGTGATAACAACATTATTAGAGGGTTAGTTATGAAAATAGGCGATGTTGTAATTTCTACTTATGGTCACGACATGGGAGATTGGTTTGTTGTTGAACAAGTTTTAAACGAATATGTTTTTCTTGTTGATGGCAAAAATCGTCCAATTGAAAAACCAAAGAAGAAAAAGGTCAAACACACTTTGGCCACCAACTTTTTTGCAGAAGAAATTGCAATAAAATTGCAGTCTAAGCAAAAAGTTCAAAATGCCGAAATTAGAAAGGCAATAAAATTTTTCAAAGAGCAAAATTAAACAAGAGGAGAGCGTATGTCAAAGGAAGATGTAATTGAATTTGAAGGCGTGGTAGAAGAAGTTTTACCAAACACCGCATTTTTAGTTAAACTATCTAATGGGCACACAATAACTGCATATCTTTCTGGAAAATTGAGAATTAACTACATCAAAATTCTAGAAGGTGACAAGGTTAAAATTGAAATGAGTCCATACGACCTTACAAAAGGTAGAATAACCTGGCGTGGAAAAAATTAACACTCTTGTTAGATTAGAAAAAGGAGAAATTTATGAAAGTAAGACCATCAGTAAAACCAATGTGCGATAAATGTAAAGTTATCAAAAGAAATGGTAAAGTTATGGTAATTTGCTCAAAAGATAAATCTCATAAACAAACACAAGGCTAAACTTTGCGTTTTGGAAAAGATTGTTATCATTTTGAAATCAAAAACAACGTTCTGCAAGTGCGGCTGGTAAAAAAATTTTTTTACTTATCTTGCAGGCGATACACATACATCACATAAAAATTTTTTGGAGGAAATATAAAATATGGCAAGAATCGCAGGTGTCGATTTACCAAGAGAAAAAAGAATTGAAATCGGCTTGACCTATGTTTATGGAATAGGCCGTGAAACTGCTAGCAAAGTTTTAGCAGAAACTGGCATCAATCCAGATACACGCGTTAAAGATCTTGATGAAAACGACGTGGCAAAACTTAGAAACTATATTGAACACAACCTTATTGTTGAAGGTGATTTGAGAAAAGAAGTTTCTATGAACATTAAAAGATTACAAGAAATAGGCTCGTATAGAGGGCTTCGTCACAGAAGAAATCTTCCTGTACGTGGTCAAAACACACGCAATAACTGCAGAACAAGAAAAGGCAAGAAAAAAGTCGTAAGCGGTAGTTCTAAAAAAGGTAAGGCATAAAGCAGTTTAAGGAGATAAATTATGGCTGACGTAAAAAAGTCAAAAAAGAAAAGAGTTTCTAGAAATATTGATAAAGGACAAGTTCATATAAAAAGTTCTTTTAACAATACTCTTGTAACATTCACAGACATGCAAGGAAATGCAATTTCTTGGGCATCATCTGGTAAATTTGGTTTAAGAGGCTCTAAAAAGGGTACTCCATTTGCAGCTCAACAATCAGTTGAAGATGCAGCAAAAGTCGCTTTGGAAAACGGTATCAAATCTGTTGAAGTTTATGTTAAAGGTCCTGGCAATGGCCGTGAATCTGCAATACGTTCACTTCAAACAATGGGAATTGCTGTAACTCTTATTAAAGATGTTTCACCAATTGCTCACAATGGTTGCCGTCCACCAAAAATTAGAAGAGTTTAATTGGAGGAAATT
>CAZRJB010000027.1:0-5333 GCA_964600435.1 uncultured Lachnospiraceae bacterium | reverse complement strand
GAAATTAAACACTCAAAAAGGTTAACATCATATGCTGTTGAAATTTATTGTCAAGATTTTATAATATATTACACTGGTGACCACAAAGACTTGTCTTACATTAAAAAAATTGCAAAAAAACTAAAAGAAAATGATTTTGTTTACACAGATTGTTCATTAAGAGAGTTTCCAAAAAGTTGCCATGTTTGTCTTGCAGAATTAGAAGAAATTTTTCCAGAAGAGCAAAGAAAACAAGTTTGTTGCATGCATTTTGAAAACTATAATGCATATTCAGAAGCAAAACAATCTGGTTTTAGGGTTGCAAACAGAGAACTTTCTAAACAAGAAATTTTAAAAAGTATTGCAAACAGAAAATAAAACAAAAAAACATGTTGAACAAAACGTTCTAACATGTTTTTTATATACACAAGAATAAAGCGAATAAAATTAGTTTTTTTTCATTAAACAAGCAAATTTACACTAAACTGTTTTAAAAAAAGATTTGTGACTAAATTTTTGGTTCAAAGTTTTCAAAAATTATATTATCGCAGTGTTTAACAACTTTCATATATTCGGTTTGTGAACGAACACACCAAGCCAAAAGAGGAAGTTTTTTATAAATTTTAACATGTCTGTTTGGCAAATTTTGTGCATTGTATGATATAAAATTTGGGCAAGAAACTTTTTTGTTTAACAACATTCGTTTTAACACAAACTTTTTAATAAAAGACAAATTTTCACCTTTAAAATAAGAAGACAATTGCCCACGCCAAACCTTTGGGGCATTAATTTTAAACCACTCAAGAGAATAGGGGTTGAACGATTGAATTGCATATTCTCCGTTATATTTTTTTAAAATGTTTAATGTTGCCTTTTCAAGTTCGCCAACTTTGCCCTCATTTTTTATTTCAATAAGCAAAGGAACTTGCCCATCTATAAGGCTTAAAACTTCTTCAAGTGTTGGAATGCAAAAGTTTGAGTTTAAAAGTTTATAGTCACAAAGTTCAGACTTTAATAAGTTTTTAACATAACCATCTTTGCCAGTTACCCTAGAAAGAGTGCTATCGTGAAAAACAACAACAGTTCCGTCTGCAATTTGTTGAACATCTAATTCAATTGCATAACCTTCTTCAATTGCTTTTGCAAAAGCTCCAAGTGAATTTTCTGGATTTGCATCATCATGAAGACCTCTGTGAGCAATATAATCTTTAACAAGCCACGAATTAAAAATTTCCATAATTTCTCCTTATAGAACATTATATCAAATTTAGGTTGAAATTACAATACTTTTTGAAAATTTTTATAAAAATGCAAATGAGACTAAAAAAACAATTAAATTAATTTGTCATAATTTTAAAAAATAATTTAAAGATTATCGTATTCACTTAAATCAATAATGTTTGTGGCTTCTTCCGACTTGTCATTTTTGCTTTCTTTTGAGTTTGAATTAAGAACATTTAACGATTTAATCATTTCATTTAAATTTGGATTTATATTTTGTAAAATTGATAAAAAATTCAAGTTATTATTTGATTTTCCGCCAAAAAAAAGTGGCAAAAATTGCTTTATTAAATCAGAATTTAAAATATTGCTTAAAAATCCAGAATTATTTTGCACCTGTTGTTCATATTTTGGATTTGTAAAAAAAACTGGCGGATAGTCGGATGTGTAATTGTTTTTATTTGAATCAATCATTGTGTATTCCTTTAACATTTATTTATATGCAAACATATAAATTATTGTTAAAAGGAGTTTTTTATGGGTTTTAAAGATTTTAGCAATAAAAACATTTCAGGGCACGATTTAAAACAAGGTAGCAAAAAAGTTGAAAGTTTATATAATGAATATAAAGACAAATCAGAAGACGAGTTAATTAAAGAACTTTTAAGTCATGTTGCAAAACAAAAACAAGACGGAACATTTGATTACGATTCGCTTTGTGGCATGCTAAATCAAGTTTCGCCGTTTTTAAATGAATCTCAAAAAATAAAAATGAAGGAAATATTAGAGCAATTAAAATAATGATAAACAAAATAGATAATAAATTGTTAAAATTTGTAGCGTTATCGCAAAAAGAATGCACACTAGAGTGCATTGTTTATTATCACGACAAAGCAAAGGCATTAAAGTTTTTTAAAGATAACAATGTTAAAATAATAAAAGACTTTTCAATTTTAAATGCATATGCCGTTTGTTTTAGTTCAGAAAAAATTAAATTTGCCGCAGAACAAAAATTTATTTCGTACATATCTTCGGTTGCAAACGTTAGTGCATTAATGGACGTTTCAAAAAAAATAATTCTGGCAGATAAAACCAATTTAACAGGCAAAGGTGTAACAATTGCTTTTATAGATACAGGAATAAACCCACACTTAGATTTCATGCTAAACAAAAACAGAATCATAGGTTTTTGTGATTTTGTTAGCGGTTTTAAAACAGCATATGACGACAACGGACATGGCACATTTGTTGCTGGAGTTGCTTCTGGCAGTGGCATTGTTAGTGCAAAAAAATATGCAGGAATTGCTCCCGCCACAAACATAATTTCATTAAAGGCTTTAAATGAAAAAGGAGAAGCAACGGCGGTAACAATTTTGGAAGCAATGCAATGGGTTTATGAAAATCATATTGATTTTAACATAAAAGTGGTTTGCATGAGTTTTGGAAGTGAACCGCTTGGTAACAACGACCCAATTATGAAAGGTGCAGAAAAACTTTGGCAAGAAGGAATAACAATTGTTAGTGCAGGAGGGAACTCAGGACCAAAATATCAAACAATCAAAAGCCCTGGCATTAGCAGAAAAATTATAACAGTTGGCGGATTAAACGACAACAGAAACGAGTTTGGAGAATATAGCGAAAAACTATTTGATGTTGCAGATTTCTCTTCGAGAGGGCCAGCACTAAACCGAATAAAACCAGACGTTATAGCGCCAAGCGTAAACATTACATCTTGCTCGCATAAAGGTGGTTATCGACAAATGAGTGGAACAAGTGTTGCAACCCCAATGGTTGCTGGTTTGTGTGCTTTAATATATGAAAAATATCCACAAGCAACACCAGAACAAATAAAATCGTTTTTAATATACAATGCAAAATCAATTTTAAAAAGCAAATTTGAAGAAGGTTATGGAGTTGTTCAATTCAATTTGCAATAAAAAGTTGCGTTTGTAAAAAAACAATAGTATAATTCAATCTATGTTAAATATAATAAATAGTTTTTCAGTTTTTGGCTTAACTGTCAAGTTTTATGGGGTTATAATGGCAAGTTGCATGCTTCTTGGCATCATTCTTGCTTGCTATCATTCTAAACTTAGAAATTTAAAATCGGAAGACATTTTTACTCTTGCACTATACATTTTGCCTTTGGCTGTTGTTGGTGCAAGGCTTATATATGTTTTAGGTGCAGACCATGCATATAGTTTTGTAGAAATTTTCAAAACTTGGGAAGGGGGCATGTCAATTTATGGCGGCGTTTTAGGTGGCGCATTAGGTGTTTATTTGTTTTGCCTTGTTCACAAAAAAAGTTTTTTAGATGTAACTGACGTTGCTTGTGTTTCTTTAATTTTGGGGCAGGCTTTGGGCAGATGGGGCAACTTTTTCAATCAAGAAGTGTATGGCGAAATTGTTTCAAATCCATCTTGGCAATGGTTTCCATTTGCTGTTTTGCTTGAAAATGGTGAGTGGCACTATGCATTGTTTTTTTACGAATTTCTAATTAATCTTGCAATTTTTGCTGTGTTGCTTTTGTTGCTTAAAAAAACCACAACAAAAGGTTATGTAACAAGTGCATATT
Source organism: uncultured Lachnospiraceae bacterium (assembly GCA_964600435.1). Taxonomy (GTDB): domain Bacteria; phylum Bacillota; class Clostridia; order Christensenellales; family UBA1242; genus HGM11367. Next base: position 1,558 of record CAZRJB010000027.1, on the reverse strand, counting down.
TGTTTTCTTATGGCTTAATAAGGTTCATTCTTGAACCTCTTAGAGAACCAACCTACAATTTAATGATTTTTGGCTTAAAACTAAGCAGCATTGCAAGTGTTGTGTCATTTGTTGCAGGAATAGCAATCTTTGTTTTTGTGTATACTAAACAAAAACGGAGTGCAAGTGAAAAAAACTAAAATATTATTGTTTTGTGCATTGCTTTTAACAGCAACTTTTGTGGGGTTGATGTTTGTTGTCATAAACAATATTCAATTGTATAACTATTGGTTTAGCATTGCATGCTTGTTTTTAGGTGTTTATACTTTTGTTTATTGCATAATGTTTAAATTGGATTCCTCGCTATATTATTCTACACTTCTAACAACTTTTGGGCTGTTTTCATTTTTTCAAAAATTCAATGGTTTAACTTTCAGATTTTTTTACCCGTTTTACATTTTGAGTTTTTCGTTGGCAAGTTTTGCAGTATTCGCTTTTTTTAGACAAAAAATTCATTTTAAACTATTTGCAATTTTAGCAATTGAATGTATACTACTTGTAATGTACAAAACAGAATTTCTAAGTTTTTTGCAAATGTTAATTGCAAACGGAGTGTTTTTATTGTTTGTTTTGGCAAATGCAATTTTTAGAATAAATCGCAATCTTAAGGAGAATTAAATGAAAGATTTTCAAACCGCTAGGAATGGTTACAACAAAGAAGAAGTCACAAAATATATAAATGATTTAGAAGAACAACTAACCAGTTCCAACAATAAAATTTTGCTTTTAGAAAACCAACTCAACTTGTATAAGTCAAAAGAAAAAGATATGCAAGAAAAAGGCGATAACATTTCAATTGCTTTAACTGCTGCGGTTGAAAAAGCAAAACAAATTGAAAATAGTAGCAAAAATGTTTATAACTTAAAAATTGAAGAACTAGAAATTTTATATTCTCGCTGGGAGAGTGTGTTAAATGAGTTAATTCAAAAATATCCAAATTTGGATGAAATTGACAATGTTAAACAACTTATGGCAAACTTTAAATCAAATCTTAAATTAAATTTAAAAGAAGATTTTAAGTTTTCAAACTCTACAAATTCAGTTTTGCAAGAGTCTGATCCAATGAGGGCGTTGCTAGGAAAAATGAATACATATCTAGACAAACAAGTGTCCAACAAAAAAGAAGTAAAAACAAAAACAAGACCAAGAAAACAACTTTCACAAGATATGCGACAAAAACAATCAGAGTTAAATGGTTTAGAAGAGAAATCAACCATGATAAAGCCAATTTTTGAAGCCCGCATTGAAAAAGGTGAAAAATATGAATCATTGTTAGACAAATTTTTAACGCAAGACTCAGAGCCAGACTCTGCTTATGCAAACAAACTAACTGCAAAAATAGCAACTCTTCCAGAAGCAAACGAAAGCGGTTTTGACTTAAAAGAAGCAGTAAATCCAAAAGATAGTTTAGAAACAATCATGAAAAGTTTTGATTTTTTTAATAACAATTAAAAAAAGATGCCCAAGGGTTATCCATTTTGAAACTAGTGAAAAAACAACTCAAATAAATCTGGGTTGT
>CAZRJB010000026.1:0-6074 GCA_964600435.1 uncultured Lachnospiraceae bacterium | reverse complement strand
TTGGGGTTTTTGCCAACATTTTTTTAAATTATTTAAAATATCGAAGCAAACATGGGCATGGAGGTGTTTGTGGATAAAGTGCAAACAACAATATTTTAAAAAAAGGAAATTGGCGAAATATTGTTAAAAAGTAAACATAATTTGGCATTGAAATGTTTAAAAATTGCTTGCTTAAAATTTTGTATATTGTTAAAATTAAATATATAAGTTTTTATGGGGGACAATGTTTTGGGTTACTATGTACAAATCAATAATCAAACAACAAAAAAATATGAAACATTAGACGAAAAGGCATTTAAAAACTTTTTGGACTTTGCTTCTGGGCTTAAGTTTCAAAAAATGAATTATGTTGGTGCTGATTTTTGCAAAGAAACATATTTTGACACTCCTGCACATCTTTTAACAAAAGCGGGTGTAATTTTATCGCGCTTTGAAGAAGGCAAAAATGTGTTTTTTAAAGTTGAAACAAGTGCATCGCTTTCTAAAATGTTAAACAAGTTAAAAAAAGGGGTTTTTGTTCACAAAGTTGGCCATACTGACAAAATTTCAGACCATGCTTTTTATATTAAAGACGGCATCACATCGCTTTACTCCAATCAGTTTTCCATTGACCTAGAAAACATAATCAACAGTTCTGTTCCAACCATAGAAGTTGCAATTCAGGCTCAAATATATGAACTTATTAGCGGAACAGGAATGAGAACTCGCATTGCTCTAGAAAACAAAACCGCCAAAAATTTTGAAACAAAACGTAAATACAAGGTTCAGAGCATAACAATAAAGCTTGAGAGCAATCCTGAAGTGTATTTAAAAGAATTTGAAAATTTAGATTCTCTTATTTCGAAAAATTGCAAAACTATTATGTCTATTAACGAAAGTCAGTTTGATTGGGCATTTAAAGTTACAAAACCAATTGTTATCATTCCAAAAGAAAAACAAAAAAAGCAAGAAGATAAATTTTAAAACAACCTATTAAAAACCTTGGTTGCAACACAAAAAGCATATTATTAAACATAGCAGGGCAAAATTTTCTGTTTGAACACCAAAATTTTGCCCTGCTATTTATTTTACATAAGTTTGCTGCCGTCGTTTGTTTGAACAACGCGCAAAATGTTTTCAGTTGTACCATTGATTGCATTAATGTAAACATAATATGTTTCATCATTTTTTAAGCATTTATATTCATAACAAAGTTTTTCTTCGCCATAGTCCAGCGGAGCAAGGCAAAGCCTTGACATTTCCACCGAAAAGCCTTGCGGAATTTTTTTATCTGCTTCACTCTTTTCAAACAGTGCATTTTCTAGACTTCTTTGTGTATGGTTTGTGTAAAAACTGGTTGCACTATAACCAATCATTTCTCCACTATCCAAATCAACTTTAACCTTAATTAAATCTGGATACAAAACCACCTTGTTAACAACGGGAGCAAAATTTAAGTAGGCATCATTGGCAACAACATCACTCCAAACACAGTCAAATGTTTCACCAGTTTGTTTGTTTATAATTTGTTTTGCTTTTGAAATTGCATCCTTTATTGAAATGTTTTTTGTTTGCTTGTCACCATACCCACTAATGGTTAAAATTTTTCCTGCAGTTTTTGCAACTTGAACATAAACATTCAAATTATCACTCAACTCAACTTGAAAATCAAACGTATCAATTTTTCCACTTGTTTCAGTTTTATATTCAATTGCTGCGTCTTGCACTTGATATAAATCTTTTATCACTTGTTTTGCATAATCCACCGACACCAAATTTCCTGACAAACCTTTAATTTCTTTGTTATATTGACTATCTGCAAAAGGGCCATCATATATCATGGTTGGATATTCAACATCACTCGATTTTATGCCTTGAATTTTAAGTGTAAAGTTGTTGTAATCGCCGTCTAAAAGATTTCCATTCACAAAAATGTTAAAACCCTGAGTTATATATTTTTCATTAAATTCGTTCAAATTGTTTTTTAAAACAACAATACTGTCATATATTTCAGACAATGTGTCAAATTCTGCAGACGTTAAACTTATACCCCTATCCAATTTGTCACAAAGAGTGCTTGTGTAACCACTTACTTGATTAATAAACTTTTTTGTTTCATCAATTCCATTCAATGAAATTGGCAAATTGCTCAAGTTATAACTTGCACTATTGGTATTTTTGCTAATTTCTCCAAGAAGTTTTCTTGAATAACTATCATAACTAGAAGCCAAAACTTTTGACATTTTCACTTCTGTGTTACTAACATTGTCAACCAAATCATAAAAATTTCGCTCATATACATTTTCAATTGTTAAGCCCATATCATTAATTTTTGACATGTTTGTCAACCATAAGATTGAACTAATAATAAACAAACCGCTAACCACACACAAAGCAATAACCAAACCAATGTTTACCTTGTTTCTTGTTTTTGTTTTAGTCATACATTCTCCTTTTAATTATATGGCAAACACGTGTTTACCTATTGTAACAACCGTCTGTCTTGAAAATATCCATTGACTTGTTGCTGTTGTTGGATTGTAATAATAAATACATCCATAAGTTGGGTCCCATCCATTCATGGCATCGGTTGCAGCATCGTAGGCACTTTGATTTGGCTCTAAATTGATTTGCCCATCATTTACAGCAGTAAAAGCCCAAGGTTGATAAATCACTCCCGAAATTGTGTTTGGAAAATTTGGGTCTTTAACTCTGTTTAAAATAACCGCAGCAACCGCGACCTGTCCAACATATGGCTCTCCCCTTGCTTCGGCATGAACACATTTCGCAAGCAAATATATATCGTTTGAAGAATATACACCATTCCCGCTTGAAATTCCAAGTTTTGCAAGAGTGTTTTTTCCAACAATACCATCCACAGTCAAACCATAATCTCTTTGAAAATTCTTAACCGCTTGAATTGTTTGCGAACCAAAAATCCCATCAATTGCACCGTTATAATATCCAAACTCCTTAAGTTTTTGTTGCACTTGTTTGTTTTGCGATGTTGTTGCAACGGCTGTAACTTGTGTTTGAGTTGTATAGTTAACTGCATAAAGCGTACCACCTAAAACAAAAGCAAAAATTGCAACAAGACTGAATATAAAAATTTTTTTAAACTTTTTTAAAGATTTATTTTGATTTTTTGCTTCCATAAAACTCCTTTTATTTTACAAAACTATTGTGTGCAACAAAATTCAAATTATTAAAAAAAAAAAAAAAAATTGGCTTACTTGCCAAATTTTTCAATTAAATCTAAAATTCTAGATTTATAAACAGCATTTGTCCCATAATTTGCATTTGTAAAACACAATGGCGGATACACAACACACCACCAATTATCACCTTGTGCTTTTCCTAATTCAACAATAATTGCATCATAAAAACCTTCTTCCAAACAATATCCGTTATAACTTCTTGTTGGAAACTCTTCCTCACACAACTTACTTTTTGCAGAATAAGAAAACCCATTTGTTTTTAAAATGCTGTTTGCAACAGAGTCAACAACATACAAATTATCTTGCATAACTTTTTTAACATCGTCAAAATTTTCACAGTCAACTATGTATGGAGTTAAAACATTTACAACCGCATCCTTAATTTTATATTTTATAAGTTGGTCTACTTCTGCATTGCTGTTAGCCCTTATATGAATTCTTAAATAATCTCTATTAACCTGTTTATATGTTGTGCCAAACAAAACAAGCACAAGAACAATCAAGCAAGATACAATAACACCAATTTTTTTCATAATTCCCCCATTCAATGCTTAAATTGTTGACACATTTTGTTATTTTATACATTCTATTACACATATTTTTAAAACCAAAAAGCATTTGTTGTTGATTTTATTTAACAATATATAAAGTTTTTTTAAAAATAAACATAAAAGTAGTTGACAAATGTTTTTTTTAATGATAATATATACATCGCAAAGTGTTCATGGGGGTGTAGCTCAGCTGGCTAGAGCGCCTGCCTTGCAAGCAGGAGGTCATCGGTTCGATTCCGTTCACCTCCACCATTTAAAAAGCATAGGTTTGATACGATAAGTGTTAGACCTTTTTTCTTTACATAAAGGAGTTATTTCCCTATCTGTAATGTAAGTAGTTAGCCTTGTAGGAGTACCATTAGGTGCTTTTGCAGGGCTTTTTTTATTTTTTTGCTAAGAACTGCAGGACGAAAGGTGGGTACTGTTGGACGAAAGGTTTTTTATAACAATTTCTTAGAATAGTCCCGACTTATTCCGGCAAACTACTTGTATTTTTCTTAAAAAAGAGCTATAATTTTATGTAAGCTTAAACATTTTGCATGGAGGTAATAATATGAAACTAGACTATGCAGCAGCAATTATTAATATTAGAATAAAGCTAAATCTAAACAAACAGATAAATAGTAATTTTTTGTTATGAATGGAGGTGTAAAATATGGAATTTGTAAGATTAGAATATGATAACAATAAGACAACAAATGCAGAGTTAAATGGACATCAAGATGTTATAAAAGAATATGTATCAAAAGGCTATAAATATATTGGATTTATTCCAGTTAAGTTTGGTGCAAGTGGAAAAACATTAGCTATTGATTTGATTTTTGAAAAATAATGCGATAACTTACAATTTATAGGCGTCCGAAAATTGAGAAGTGTCCGAAACTTTTTGCAGGTGTCCGAAATTGTATCAAAATTGGTAGTGGCACACATTTAAAGTCCTTTATAGGGCATTTTTTTAATTTTTACATTGTGCTTAACATATTTAACACAAACGCTTTGCATCTAGTGTTAAAAAAAATATGACATTAAGTCTTTTTACTAAAATATTGAGTGTTTTTATTTAAAACACTTTTTTCTGGCACCAATTAACAATATGCATTAAATAAAAAACAAAAATGTACATATAGATATATTATGACCAAAAAAATTGTTATAACAGGCGGTGGCACTGCGGGACACATAATGCCAAACCTTGCCCTTTTGCCACTAATAAAGAAAAATTTTGACGAAATCTACTACTTTGGAAGCAAAAACAGCATGGAAGAAGAAATTTTAAAGAATTATAAAGAAATCAAATTCATTCCAATTCCAACAACAAAGTTAGTTAGAAAACTCACACTAAAAAACTTTCTTATACCTTTTAAACTAATAAACGGAATTCACAAAACAAAAAAAGAAATAAAAAAAATAAATCCAGATGTAATCTTTTGCAAGGGTGGATACGTTTCTGTTCCTGTTGCAATTGCAGGAAAGTGTTGCAAGATTCCTGTTGTTGCACATGAATCAGACTTTAGCATTGGACTTGCCAACAAAATAATTTTAAAATTTGCAAACAAAATGTGCACTTCTTTTGAAAACACTGCAAAAATATCAAAAAAATGTGTTTGCACTGGCTCCCCAATCCGAAATCAAATTTTTAAAGGCAACAAACAAAACATTTTAACCAAACAAAATTTTGACAAAAACAAGCCATTTGTGCTGTTTTTTGGTGGCAGTTTAGGTAGCAAAAACATAAATAATCTAGTTAAAAATTCATTATTGGAGTTAACAAAACAATTTAATGTTTTACATATAACAGGCAAAAACAACAAACTTAACATAAAAGCAAAAAATTACTACCAAACAGAATTCACCAATTCAATTGAAGATTTTTTTGCTTGCAGTGACATTGTTGTTTGTCGTGGTGGTGCAAACAGCCTTTTTGAACTTTTGGCACTTAAAAAACCAATGCTGATTATTCCTCTATCAAAAGCCGAAAGCAGAGGTGACCAATTAGAAAATGCTGATTATTTTAAAAAACATTATTTGGCAGAAATTCTTTTTGAAGAGAATGCATCTACAAAAACACTTATTAAAAAGTTGAACAATTTAAATAAAAACAAAACTAAAATCATATCTGCAATGAGTTCAGAAAAAGTATCTGCCAATGAAAAAATTGTCAAAATTATTATTGAAAACATGAAAAATTTATAAAATACATAAAAAAAAATAATTTATCAATAAATATAAAGAATTTTAACAATAAAAAAAATTCACAACTTAGTGTGAATTTTTTTAATGAATATCTAATAGAAATTGGTTTCTGTTGTTTGCAGATTTTTTTCTA
>CAZRJB010000025.1:0-6328 GCA_964600435.1 uncultured Lachnospiraceae bacterium | reverse complement strand
CGTAAGCATCATTGCCTTCTTCCAATGGTTCAAATTTAACCCAGCAATGTCCGTATTGACCTTTACCACCAGATTGACGGATGTATTTTCCTTCTGCTTCAACAGTGTTTTTCATTCTTTCTCTATAAGAAACTTGTGGAGCACCAACGTTTGCTTCAACTTTAAATTCTCTTAAAAGTCTGTCAACGATGATTTCAAGGTGCAATTCACCCATTCCGGCAATAATTGTTTGACCTGTTTCTTGGTTTGTTGAAACTCTGAAAGAAGGGTCTTCACGAGATAGTTTTGCAAGTGCAAGAGCCATTTTTTCTTGTTGGTCTTTTGTTTTTGGTTCAATAGCCAATTGAATAACGGGTTCTGGGAACACCATGCTTTCTAATTGAATTGGATGTTTTTCGTCACAAAGGGTGTGACCAGTGATTGTGTCTTTTAATCCAACGATTGCGGCAATGTCACCAGCGCCAACTTCTTGGATTTCTGTACGGTTGTTGGCATGCATTCTAATTAAACGACCAACACGTTCTTGTTTTCCTGTTATTGAGTTATAAACATAAGAACCTGCTTTAAGTTTTCCGCTGTAAACACGGAAGAATGTTAAGCCACCAACAAATGGGTCGGTTGCAATTTTAAATGCAAGACCAGCAAATGGAGCATCTTCGCTTGCTTCTCTACATTCTTCTTCGCCATTGTCCGGATTGATTCCTTTGATAGCATCGATATCAAGTGGTGATGGTAAATAGTCTACCATTGCATCTAGCAAGTTTTGAACACCTTTGTTTTTATAAGATGAACCCATAAGCATTGGTGTGATTTTTTTAGCGATTGTTGCTTTTCTGATTGCTGTTTTTAATTCGTCAAGAGAAATTTCTTCCCCTGCAAAATATTTTTCTAACAAAGCATCGTCAAGTTCAACAATTGATTCAATCAATGCATCGTGACGTTTTTGAGCTTCTGCTTTGTATTCATCAGGAATTTCAACTTCGTCTATAATTTTGCCCATGTCGTCTTCTGGAATATATGCTTTCATTGTTAAAAGGTCAATTATTCCTTTAAAGTCGCTAGCAAAACCAATTGGCATTTGAAGTGGGAGTGGAGTTGTGTGAAGCCTTTCTTTAACAGAATCAATACATTTGTCAAAGTAAGCATCATCTCTGTCCATTTTGTTAACATAGATAATAACAGGAACTTTGCATTGAGTTGCTTGACGCCAAACTGTTTCTGTTTGTGGTTGAACTTTATCTCTAGCACTTAATACCAAAACTGCACCATCAAGAACTTTTAATGAACGCAAAACTTCAATTGTAAAGTCTACGTGTCCTGGTGTGTCGATAATGTTTATTTTTTTACCCTTCCATTGGCAAGTTGTGCAAGCAGATGTGATTGTTATGCCCCTTTCTTGTTCTTGAGCCATCCAGTCCATTGTTGCAGCGCCATCATGAACTTCACCAATTTTATGGTTAATGCCTGTGTAAAACAAAATACGTTCTGTTGTTGTTGTTTTTCCAGCATCAATATGCGCCATAATACCAACGTTACGGGTTAAATGTAAATCGGTTGCCATTTTTTTCTCCTTATTTTTTTAATTTAAAATGTTTAATTTTTTTAGCAGATTTTGGAAAGATGCAAGCCTTGACAAGAGCAAAACAACAAAAAATCAACTGTTGAATTAAATATGTCAAAAACAAAGCATTTTCAACCAAAACTTGTTAAAATTACCATTTGTAGTGAGCAAAAGCCTTGTTAGCTTCAGCCATTCTGTGCATTTCATCTTTTCTTTTGATTGATGCACCTGTGTTGTTGTAAGCGTCCAAAAGTTCGCCTGCAAGTTTTTCGTTCATTGTGCGTTCACCATTACGGTTTCTAGCAAAATCTACTATCCAACGAATAGCAAGAGTTTGACGACGTTCTGGTCTGATTTCCATTGGAACTTGGAAAGTTGCACCACCAACTCTACGACCTTTTGTTTCAAGAACTGGTTTAACGTTTTCAATTGCTTGAGTAAAAACGTCTAAAGCGTTTGCTCCTGTTTTCTTTTCAATGATGTCAAAAGCATCATAAACTAAAGATTGAGCAAGACTCTTTTTGCCATCGTACATAACTTGGTTAACGAATTTTGCAACTAAAACTGAATTATATTTTGGATCTGGCAAAACTTTACGTCCAAAATTACCTTTTCTTCTTGGCATTGTTATATTTCTCCTTTATAAATTTCAATAAGGCAATCGACTGCCTGTTTTATCAATTATATTCTATAAATTGATTGTGACTTTTTAAGCAAATAAAGATTTACTTTTTAGGTCTTTTTGCACCATATTTAGAACGTGATTGGTTACGTTTTGCAACACCAGCAGTGTCTAATGTTCCACGAATAATGTGATATCTAACACCTGGCAAGTCTTTAACTCTTCCGCCACGAACCAAAACAACGCTGTGTTCTTGCAAATTGTGTCCAATTCCAGGAATATAACATGTGCCTTCTGTTCCGTTTGAAAGTTTTACTCTTGCAACCTTTCTTAATGCTGAGTTAGGTTTTTTAGGAGTTGTTGTTTTAACACTTAAACAAACCCCACGTTTTTGTGGACATTCTTCCAAAAGTGGAGATTTACTTTTTTTATCAAAAGTTTTACGTCCTTTGTTTACCAACTGATTAATTGTAGGCATTTTTTTCTCCTTTTAATTAAAATTTTCGAAAGTGTTAAATTCAACCCCATATAACACATTTCTTTTTTTTGCCTTTTACAGTAAGTGACACACCATTTTGTCTCAAATTTAAGCAACAATGTTTGCTTGACAAAAGTTACATACCTTGCAGTTTTGCCCCTGTGCCTCAAGAGCGGATGCCGTCCTGCAAAATGCTTGCAAAAATTGCAAAGTCTTATTCGGTGGTTGTGGTTGTTCCACCTGTGCCAGTTACATCAAATTTTAGCACGCAACCGCTAAAATTCTGCATGCAATGTTAATTTAAAGCATAAACAAAAACAATTTGCCACGCACCATCAAAAATTGCATACTTGCCAAGTATATATAAATTTGTCCTTTTTGTCAAGGGTTTTGCACTTATTTATAGGTTGAGTTTTTATGTATTTTGCAAAAAAAATAACTATGCCAAATTTGTGTAATTTAAATATTGATTTTTTATGAAATTCATAAAGCCACATAAATAAAAAACAACGCAAGTAGTTAAATCAACCCACATAAAAATCCCCCAGCGGACTGCTCCGCCAAGGGGAAAAGTTTAAATAAGTCCTTTGTGATGCCGTTGCTGTGCAACGGAGTTTGCCAAGGCAAACATGATTTGCGAGTGCCTTTTAAGGTCGAGCAAAGCATTCATCACACTTTTTGTTTTTTGAGTGTGAATGAATGTGTAAACTTGTTTACATACATTCAAAAACACGATAAAAAACATAACAAAAAATATACATATGCCAAATTTGTGTAATTAAGACAAGTAGTTAAATCAACCCACATAAAAATCCCCCAGCGGACTGCTCCGCCAAGGGACGTTTGTGGGGTGTGGGGGAATCGTAACCCCCACGTTTTCTTTGTAACTTTCTTTTGCTACAAAAGAAAGTTTGTTGTTGTTTTCTTTGTCACCCTTCTTTTGCTTCAAAAGAAAGTTTGTTCTACCAATAGAACTCCTTTAAATATGGCATGCCACCATTAATAACTTTAGTTGAGTCAACAGCCCAATAGTCAGAACCTAAATCTGAAGCACTGATTGAAGAAGCAATTGTGCAACCCTCTTCAACCTTTTTCAAATTTCCATTATCATTCACATAATTGTGTGTCATGCCATCACTGCTGTCAAAATATTTAAATGTATCATAATCTTTACCATTTATAGTTATTTTATTGCTTGTTGCTTCAATTCCTGTATCTATGGTTTCATAGCAAATGTTATTGTTTTTATTATAATGACCATTAACCACTTGAGCATTTAGCTTGATTTGACTAATGCTAGAAAAATCTAAAGTTAAGTAAGTTGTGTAATATATCCCTGAATAGTTATTTTTCCCACCAACATCTCCTTCAGATGTGTTTAAAAACTGATTCCAGTTTAAATTCGATATTGATACATTATTATTGTTTGGAGCTATACCATCACAATTTCTCCATTCGCTTCCACTAACAACACAATCCACATTTTGATGTTGCATAGTTTTCCATTCTTTTAAATTTGTTGTAGCGTTTGTTGTATAATGTGGCCAAAAAAACATACTGCCATCAACTAAATATGCACTATATGGGCTACAATATTTCAATGTTTGTGTATATTTCAAGTTTAAATCAATACCTGATTTTGCATAGTTTTTATAAATTGTGCTGCCGCCACCATATCGATTGTAGCAATTAATTGAATAACCACAAATATTTCCTGAATTTACACTCACATCATAATTTATGTCTATAATTATCCCAGGAGAAGTTGTTTTAATATAATTCATTAAATTTGATAAAGAATAATTATTAATTACCTTTCCAGATGAATCGGTTATATCCTCTGCTTTATACAAACCACTTAAACAATAACCCAAAGTATATGTTCTAGATTCTGTGCAATTTGTTGAATCAATTTTGCCAGAGTTATAACAAGAATATATTGTGCCACCATCAATATATGCAACTATGCCACCTGTGTAACCTTTATATTTTTTTATTGTTACAGGCTGATATTCACTATTACAAAAAATTTTTGAACTTTTTCCTTTTGTCATATATTGACATTTAATTGTCTTTTTAATTAAATTCTGATATAAACTTGCCGCTTTTAAAAGCACAATGCCATAGTCACTTTTTTCACCTATTGGAGTGTATATAAATTGTGGGTTCCAATAATTAATATCACGTGTAGTATTTTTATTCGTTATTTTTAGACGAGTAAACCTATCATCGCTTTTTTTACTTTTGTAAACATAACATGTGTCAATCTCGGATAATATTGTATACTCGACTGATTTATAATACGCACCACCGCTACTTATCTCATAAAATTTATCCTTAAACTCATCTTGTTCATACCATATTGGACTGTCACATCCCGCACCAGAAACTGCAACTTCTCCAGTGTTATAGCAATTGGAAATTGTTCCACCTTCTTGATAGCCACATATCCCACCGGAATAACTTGCACCAGAGCTGCATGATGTTATGTTCCCTGTGTTGTAACATTGGTCAATTGTTGAATCCACTTCCAAAACCCCAGCAATTCCACCAGCACGAGCATCTTTGACGTTATTATAGCTTATAACACCGGAATATCCCGCCAGTTTTGCGAATTTCGCGCCAACCATAACATTACTATAGCAAAGAGATATTTTTGAAGAATCATAACCTTTTCCAACAACTCCACCAAAATACAAAGTTAAATCCAAACCTTGCGGAATATCACCATACATTACAATCCCTATAGACTGAACATTCCCACTTGACCCCATAACATAACAACGGGAAACGGTACTTGAATTTTGCATGTAGCCAACAGCACCACCAGCACAAATGGTTGTACCCTTTTTTGCATGATATGCAGTGATTTGTGGAGTGTCAACAATTACTTTTTCAATTGTTGACTTCTGCAAGTAACCAGCAACAGAGCCAACATGAAGAGAATAGTCATCATTCTCTCCGCCCGAAATTGTTAAAGTTGGTTTAGATAAGACAACGTTTGTTATTGTTCCACAATCTACTTGCCCAAACAAGCCCGCATACTCATAAGAACCCTCAATTTCTAAGCCAGAGATGGTGTGACCTTGACCATTGAATGTTCCTTGAAAATTGTTAGAGCCTTTGCCAATTGGAACCCAGTTGTGGCCAGATAAGTCAATGTCTTTTGCCAAATTTATTGTATAACCATTTAGGTTTTGACCACCATTAACCAATATTGCTATGTATGCAAGTTCACCAGGAGTTGTTATTGTGTAAACATTCTTTGTATGTTCTACTTTTAGATAATTTCCATCATCTATCCAAGTTGATGGTGTTTGTGAGGAAGCAACGTCTGCAAAAAACAAATATGAACTTACTGCGCCAATTGAAATGGTGCAAAAAACTGCAAAACTTATTAAAAAGATTTTTAAAAACTTTAATTTTTTCATCTTTAACCTGCACTTTTATTTTTTCTATTTTTACAAGTTTTAAGCATAATGTAATATTTTTTTAAAAAATGTGGATAACTTTGCCTTTTAAGCAACATTCTTTTAATATTTTTTTAAAAAATATTATTCTTTTACTAAGAAAAAGTATATCACTATCCCCCCCCCGCACAGTCAATCAATTTTGGGGTTTTTGCCAACATTTTTTTAAATTATTTAAAATATCGAAGCAAACATGG
>CAZRJB010000024.1:0-6854 GCA_964600435.1 uncultured Lachnospiraceae bacterium | reverse complement strand
TCCCCCTTTTAAAAAATTGATACCCTATTCTACCCCCCCCCTCGCTTTTGTCAACCAAATTTACGTTTTTGCAAAAACTTTTTTTTGGCTGGTGTTTTTCTGGTTTTTGGGTGAAACAAATTCAACTTTTGAGATAAAAATTGTAATAAAAGATTTTGAGTTTGTGAGAACAAAAGCATAACAAAAAACAACCCACATAAATTTTTTTATAAATGTGGTTCGCAAAAGATTTTTGTTAAACATGCTTAACCTTAAATTTGTTTTGATTAAAAAAATGGTTGTTGGAGTGGAGCAAACTCAATAAAAAAGCCTTTAAAAAGAAAAGTTTTGAGTTTATAAAAAACAATTTACGGTTTGAAAATTAGGATAAAAGGAAAAGCACATTTCATTCGTTTTGTTTTTGCGTGCCTAAAAAAAGCACACCATGTTTGACAAGCAAACACAATGTGCCTTTTGCTATATTTTTGACAATAAAACAAAAAAAAGTTGCTCTAAAAAGGGCAACATTTTTTGAGTTAGTCTATAAGCCGAGTTCTGTATTAAATGGTCATCTTTCTAGTTGCAATATCTCTATTGCAATCAAGCGATATTTTTGCACCACGTGAAAGGACACACATTTGTGGTGACTTAATCTTGCCTTAAATGGGGTTTGCATTGCCAAAATTGTTACCAATTTTGCGGTAGGCTCTTACCCTACCTTTTCACCTTTTCCTGCAGAGTGCAGGTAGTTATTTTCTGTTGCACTTTCCTTAGAGTCGCCTCCACCGGGATTTCTCCGGCATTACTTCCTTTAAAGGCTCGGACTTTCCTCTCCGTTGCCACTACAGCAACGCAGTAACCATTTGGCTAACTACATAAATAGTTTATCATTATATTCAAAATAAGTCAATGGCAAAAAATTAAATTACAAAATTTTTTGAGCGAAAACTTGCTTTTAGCATTTTGGCATAATTTTTTCTAGACCGCCCATGTATGGCCTTAACACTTCTGGAACTGTTATTGAACCATCTTGATTATAGTTGTTTTCTAATAAAGCAATCAACCATCTAGGGCTAGCAACAACCGTGTTGTTTAATGTGTGTGGGTAATATGTTCCGCCTTCACCTTTAATTCTTATTCCTAGTCTGCGAGATTGAGCATCACCCAAAGTTGAGCATGAGCAAACTTCAAAATATTTTTGTTGGCGAGGACTCCAAGCTTCTATATCGCATGATTTAACTTTTAAGTCTGCCAAATCACCTGAGCAACATTCTAATTGCCTAACTGGAATGTTCATGTTGTTAAAAATTTCAACTGAACACTTCCACATTTTGTTGTAAAAATCCATGCTTTCTTCAGGTTTGCAAATTACAATCATTTCTTGTTTTTCAAACTGATGAACACGATAAACCCCACGCTCATCTAACCCATGAGAGCCAATTTCTTTTCTAAAACATGGAGAATATGAAGTCATTTTAACAGGCAATTCTGATTCTTTTAAAAGTTGACCTTTAAATTTGCCAATCATTGAATGTTCACTAGTTCCAATCAAGAACAAATCTTCGCCTTCAATTTTGTACATCATAGCATCCATTTCAGCAAAACTCATAACACCGGTAACAACATCACTTCGAATCATGAATGGTGGAATTGCATATGTAAAACCTTTGCTAATCATGTAATCTCTGCCATATGCAATCATTGCCTCATGGAGCCTTGCAGCATCGCCAAGCAAATAATAGAAACCTGCGCCACTTGTTCTGCCTGCACTATCTTTGTCTAAACAGCCAATTTTTTCTAAAATGTCTGCATTGTATGGAACTTCAAAATTTGGAACTTTAGGTTCTCCAAAGCGAGCAACTTCAACATTTTCTGAATCGTTTTTTCCAACAGGAACTGAGTCATCTAAAATGTTTGGAATTAACATCATAATTTTTTTGATTTGTTCATCAATTTCCACTTGTTGATTTTCTATTTCTATCAATTTGTTGGCATCTGCTTTAACTTGTTGTTTTATTTGTTCTGCCTCATCAAACTTTTTTTCTTTCATAAGCATGCCAACAGAATTTGACAAGGTTTTGCGTTCAGCCCTTAAATTGTCACCTTGTTGTTTTAATTCTCTGTTTTGTTTGTCTAATGCAATAACTTGATCTACCAAAGGAAGTTTTTCATCTTGAAATTTCTTTTTTATGTTTTGTTTAACCAAATCAGGATTGGTTCTTATTAAATTTATGTCAATCATATGCTTCTCCTATAAATGTTAAATATATTTTAATATGATACAACACAATTGTCAAACAAACTTAAAAGATTACACTTTTTACGCTGACAAATTATTTAAAAAACAATGTTATTTTAAAAAAATAAAAACAGAAGCATTGAACACTTGCTAATCATGTTACAAAATAAAAAAAACTGAAGATTATTTTAGTCAAATGCTTATAATTAATTAAGAAAAAAGTTTTTGGCAGGAGAAGTAGGACTCACTCCGCCATGCTGGCTCTCATGCCTGGTTTGCCCACTGGGCAAACCGTTCGAGTCCTAAATGTTTTGATGTTCATAGTTAAATCAAGTTAAAAAAAAGCCATTACGGCTTGTTTTTGGCAGGAGAAGTAGGACTCACTCCGCCATGCTGGCTCTCATGCCTGGTTTGCCCACTGGGCAAACCGTTCGAGTCCTAAATGTTTTGATGTTCATAGTTAAATCAAGTTAAAAAAAAAGCCATTACGGCTTGTTTTTGGCAGGAGAAGTAGGACTCGAACCCACGACCAACGGTTTTGGAGACCGCGACTCTACCAACTGAGCTATTCTCCTATGGCTAACACTTTAACTTGCTTAACTATTATCTATATTAAATAATATTTAAGCAAAAGTCAAGTGTTTTACACCATAATTATATTTCTGCAACTCCAATTTTTTTTCTAATTTTGTTTAGTTGTTTTTTTGCAATGTGTCTTGCTTTGTTTGCACCTTCTTGCAAAATTTGTTCAACAATTTTTGGATTTTGCATGTAATAACAATATTTTTCTCGCATTGGAGTTAAAAATTTATTTACAATTTCAAATGTTTCTTTTTTTGCATCTCCCCAACCAAGACCCAAAGCCAGCCTTTTTTTAAAATCTTCAAATTGAGCATTATCAACAAACAACGAATATATTTTTGCCAAAGCACAATTTTCGTCTTTTGGTTCACCTGGGAGTTTGCTATCGGTAACAATTTTGTTTATTGATTTTTTTAAAGTGTTTTCGTCGCAAAACAACTGAATTGTGTTTGAATAACTCTTGCTCATTTTTCTGCCATCTAACCCAACAATTGTTGCAACATTGTTGTTTATTATTGGTTCTGGAAGAACAAATGTTTCGCCATATATAGCGTTAAAAGAAATGGCAATATCTCTAGCAATTTCACAATGTTGTTTTTGGTCAAGACCAACTGGAACAAATTTTGTGTTATACAACAAAATGTCGGCTGCCATTAAAATTGGGTAGCAATATAAACCCATGTTGATGTTTAAGTCTTTATCATTGTTGTTTTGAACATTTTCTTCTGTTAGGGCTTTATATGCATGTGCCCTGTTCATTAACCCTTTTGGAGTTACATTGTTTAAAATCCAGTTAAGTTCAAAAACTTCTGGAACATCGCTTTGTCTAAAAAACACAATTTTATTTGGGTCAAGCCCGCAAGCCAAATAAGAACAGGCAAGCATAAAACTATATTCCTTTAGTTCTTGTTTGGTTTTTATATAATTCAAAGCATGATAGTCTGCAATAAAAATCAATAATTCGCTGTTTTCTTTATTTAACATGTCTAGAGCAGGTTTTATTGCTCCAAAATAGTTTCCTATATGTAAAACTCCGGTTGGTTTTACTCCGGTTATAATTCTATCCATAATAATTCCTTTATTTAAAATAATATAATAAAAAACAAAAAAACATAACCTTAGGCATTACGCCAAGATTTTGCAACAAAAAGCATAAAAACAAAAGAATTATAATTTAACTTTTTCATTGTTTATGATGTTATAACATTTTTAACACATCTGTCAATTTTTTTTTTGCAATTTTAGAACAAATTTGAAATATAGTTGATTGCATTAACAACATAATCATACAAAAAAATGTTTATTAAAACCCCGCCAACAACTGTTCCAACCAAAAACATCACCAACCTATCTAGTTTTGTAAAACTGCCAACAATCCACAAAACGGACATTATTATTGCAACTCCTAAAAAAAGGATTTTTATTATAACATTACCATTTTTATAAAAATCAAAAAACTTTGTCATGATTATTTTTTTCCTTACGTTAATTTTTAACATTAGAAAATTATTTAAACATTAGTATTTTTATTTTTTGGTGCATTAAGAATATACGGATTTGTGTTGGCGTTTTCTGCATAAATTTCAACCAAAATTATATCTGCCCCAATTTTACAAATTTGATTGTATGGAACAAACAGTTGCTGACTTGTTTTAAACAAACCAAAACCGCCCTGATTAACTGGAACAACAAATCCTTTAATTTTTCCTGTTGGCAAATCGAAAACAATGTCAATAATGCGACCAAGTTTTTTTCCATCGGTCACATTAATAACTTCTTTACATCTTAATTCCAAAAATGATGTTTCCACTTTATGCTCATATATGCACAAAAAATAAAAAACGTGCATAATTTTTATACACGTTAAAATTTATTTATTGTTTTCAAATGTTCAATAACTTTTGGAGCGCAAATTAAAAACCATGAGGCATAACTTAACGGATTATTTTCCAAGTCTTTTTTTAAATCTTCAATTGTTACCCATTTCATTTCTGCAATTTCACTGGTGTTGAAATCGATTTTGCAAGATGAATTGTATTGGGCAACAAGAACATGATCTAGTTCATACTCATACAAATTTGATGAAAATTGAGTTAAGTAAGTAAACGTAAACAATTCTTTTAAGTCTAGTTCGGTTTTTATTCCCAACTCAAAATCTAATCTTGAAAAAACGCTTTGTAAAAAAGTTTTGTCTGCCCTAGGATGTGAACAGCAAGAATTTGCCCACAATCCACCAGAATGGTATTTATTTTTTGCTCTTTTTTGAAGTAATAATTTATCACCATCATACAAAAACACAGAGAAAGCCCTATGCAAAACTGGTGTTTTGTGAGCATCTAATTTTTCAATTTCGCCAATTTTGTTATCATTTAAGTCAACTTTTATTATTTTTTCCATAATTGACCCTATAAAATATATTTTCTTAAATCGTGAGATTTAATTTTATCTTTAAACACGCCATTTACATAATTTGCATTAATTTCCAAGTTTATTTCTTGCTCGCCGTCTGCAACAAATGAAATATCTTCTAGAAGTTTTTCCATTAATGTGTGCAAACGTCTTGCACCAATGTTTTCCTTTGATTGGTTTTCTTCTTCGGCAATAACAGACAATTCTTCTAAAGCATCATCTGTAAAACTTAGATTTACTTTATCAACAGACAACAAATTTTGATACTGCATTATTATTGCATTTTTTGGCTCTTTTAAAATTCTTTTAAAATCTTCTTTTGTTAAACTATTTAACTGAACAACAACAGGAAATCGCCCTTGAAGTTCTGGAATCATATCTTCAATTTTTGAAACGTGGAATGCCCCAGCACATATAAACAAAATGAAATCAGTTTTTATGTTACCATATTTTGTGTTAACAGTGCATCCTTCAACAATTGGCAAAATATCTCTTTGAACACCTTCTCTAGAAACATCTGGACCATTTGAAGATGATTTTCCAACAATTTTATCCATTTCATCAATAAAGATGATGCCTTCTTCTTCGGCACGTCTAAGCCCTTCGGCATTAACTGCATCTTTATCTATTAACTTATCTGCTTCTTCGCTCAAAAGTACTTCTCTTGCTTTAGAAACGCTCATTTTTTTGTGAACTCTTTTGTTAGGGAACATTCCGCCTAAAATTCCGCCAAAATTAATTTCTCCAACACCTTCAATAATGTTCATTTGTTTTTGTTGTTCAACAATTTCAACTTCAATAAGCTCTTTGTCATATTTGCCGTCAAAGTAGTCAAGTTTTATGGACTCTTTGCTTTTTAATTCTTCACCATCTTTAACAACCTGATTTTTAAAAAGAATATCACAAATTTTGTTTGCAACAGAAATGCTTGCTTTTGCTTCAACCTCTTTGGTTTTTTCTTCTTTAACCATGTTTATTGAAACAGAAACAAGGTCACGAATCATGCTTTCAACATCTCGCCCAACATATCCCACTTCTGTATATTTTGTTGCTTCAACTTTTACAAAAGGTGCATTTACCAATTTTGCCAACCTTCTAGCAATTTCTGTTTTTCCAACACCTGTTGGACCTTTCATGATTATGTTTTTTGGAGTTATTTCTTCTCTAACTTCTTTTTTTAATGAATTTCTTCTATATCTATTTCTTAATGCAACGGCAACCGCTTTTTTTGCTTGATTTTGCCCAATAATATATTTATCTAATTCTGCAACTATTTGTTTAGGTGTTAATTCCATATTTATACCTCCTCTAAGGTTAGATGATGATTTGTAAACACACAAATATCACCTGCAATAGTTAATGCTTTTTCTGCAATTTCTCTTGCAGAAAGGTCTGTGTTTTCTTTTAAAGCCTTTGCTGCTGCAAGTGCATAGTTTCCGCCACTTCCAATTGCACAAATATTATCGTCTGGTTCAATAACATCTCCCATTCCAGACACCATTAAAAGTTGATTTTTGTCTGCAACAATCATCATTGCTTCAAGTTTTCTTAATGCTTTATCCATTCTCCAAAGAGATGCAAGTTCAACAGCAGATTTCATTAAATTGCCTGCGTATTTGTTTAACATTTGTTCAAACCTTTCGCT
>CAZRJB010000023.1:0-7283 GCA_964600435.1 uncultured Lachnospiraceae bacterium | reverse complement strand
CCAACTTAACCTTTACCCCAGACTCAACAACAAAAACAGCAAGTGTTAAAGCGGCGAACTCATCAATCACCACAGCCAACATTCCAGCAGCCTATAGAGATGGAAATGATGTGTATTTGGTGAATGCTATTCCTACAACAGAGTATCGAGGTATTTACACTGGAGCGTTTCAAAATTGCACTGCACTAATTTCAATTTCTATTCCTGCTTCTGTTACAAATGTGGGTGAACGTTCATTTTATAAAACATTTTATGGTTGTACTGAGTTAAAATCGGTTTTTATATCAAATAGCGTTACTCTAATTGGATGTGAGATGTTTTCTGGTTGCACAGGTTTGACATCAATCACTATTCCTAGTAATGTTTCAAGAATAGAACTTTTTGCATTTTTGGATTGCTCTAGTCTAACATCGGTCGTAATATCTAATGGCATAAAAGAAATATCAGGTCAAGCATTCCAAGGTTGCACAGGCTTAACCTCAATCACAATCCCAAATGGAGTTACAAGCATAGGATATTCAGCATTCAAAGGTTGCACAGGTTTAACAAGTATTGTTGTTGATTCAAACAACACAGTTTATGACAGTAGAAACAATTGCAATGCATTAATAGTAACGGCGAGCAATACATTAATCCAAGGTTGTAAGAACACAACCATTCCAAATGGAGTTACAAGCATAGGTGATTCTGCATTCTCAGGTTGCACAGGCTTAACCTCAATCACAATCCCAAATGGAGTTACAAGCATTGGTGCTTCTGCATTCCATGGTTGCACAGGTTTAACTTCTATTGCAATTCCAACCAGTATAATAAACATTGGTAATTATGCATTTCAAAATTGCACAAACTTAACAGGGATTAATTATTCAGGTACCAAGGCTCAGTGGAATGTTGTAACATTAGGGTATAATTGGAAATCAGGTAGTGGTGTAACGTCAGTATCTTGCACAGATGAAACTGTGTCTTTATAATTAAAACTAAAAATATAAAATAATTAAAATATAAATTAAGGAGAAATTAATATGAAAAACAACAAGAAAAAATTTAGTATTATACTTAGCATTGCAACATTGTGCCTATGTTTTTCAATTTTGGCATTTGGAGTGTATGCAGCAAAAAAAGCAAGCCTAACCACAACCGGAAGTGTAAGTTTTGAAGCGCACAACTGCAAGGTTAGAGTTTTAGGCTCTGTTGCCGGAGCATATGACAGCACTGGAACAGAAAAAACAGTAACACCACTAACTGACACAGACACATCACAAGGCAAACCAATTTCAGGTGATGTTGAATGGGCAATTGGGGATGTATATTTTGACGACCTAAATTGTAGCAATGACGAAATTGCCACACCAATTGAGTTTACGTTTAAAATGACAAACGAGTCAGACTATGCCGTAACAGCAGAAATCAGTTTGTCAGGTGATTTAAGTACAAAAATCACATCCACAGTTGCATTTGCAGCAACCGGATCCGAAACTATAACCTCGTCAGGATTTGTTTGTGTTTTAAACAAAACCAAAACTGTTACAGCAACTTTAACAATGGTTCCAAAAACAGAAGAAAAATTAGACAAAATCAATCTGAACAATTTAAAACTTAAGTTTGAAAAAACTCAAGCGCTTGAAGTGTCTAGTTTGTCTGGTTTTTCTGTATCTCTTAATAATGATACTATGACCGCTTCAGTTAGTGGTGATAACACTTCTGGAACTGTCTCTGAAAATGTAGAAGTGCCATTAATATTATCTTCAAATGACCAACTTTACATTGTAAATACAATAAGTAATAATGCTTTTAAAGAATCTTCAAATCTAGCATCAATAAGTATACCAAGTTCAGTAACTACTATTTCAGATGATGCATTTTATAAATGCAGTAATCTAACTCAAATTACAATTCCTGATAGTGTAACTTCTATTGGTGTTAATGCTTTTTATCAATCTGGATTAACCAGTATTGTTATTCCAAGCAGTGTAGAAGAAATAGGCGGTAATGCTTTTGCTAAATGTTCAGATTTATCTTCTGTTGAAATAAGTGATGGTGTTAAAAAAATAGGTTTCTCAGCATTTTATCAGTCAGGCGTAACAAACATTATAATTCCTAATAGTGTTGATTCTATTGGGACGGGTGTTTTTCAAGATTGCAAAAGTTTAGTTTCTATAACTCTTTCAAATTCTATTAAAAAAATATCTATGAATTCATTTTATGGTTGTAGTTTGTTAAATAATGTTACAATTCCTAATAGTGTAACCGAAATTGATACTAATGCTTTTAGAAGTTGTACTAGCCTTAATTCAATTCATATGTCTATTAATATTAATAGTATTGGTGAAAATGCATTTACAAATACAAAGTATGTTAATGAATATGAAACTGAATGTCAAGATGAAAATTTAATATATTTATATGCTGAAAAAGACAATTCGTATTTAGTAAAAATTGCAGTCATTGGTTATATAAACTCTATAACAAGTGTAACTTTAGAAGATACTATAAAAGTTGTTGGAGCCAATGCATTCAAAAATTGTGAATCGCTTACATCTTTTGTTTGTTCTAGAGATTTGGAAAATATCGATTATCAAGCTTTCTATGGGTGTAATAATCTTGAGAGTATCATTTTTAACAAAAAAATTAAAAATATAAGCGGTGGAGCTTTTGGTAATTGTGGTATAACTAATATTGTTTCATTGCCTAGTTCAATTGAAAAAATCGGTTCATCAGTTTTTTTTGGTTGTACGAATTTAACTTCTATAAAATATCAAGGTTCTAAGGCACAATGGGGTGCAATTACACTAACCTTTGATTGGAGACCAACAACATTAACAACCGTTCATTGCACTGATGGAGACATAGATTTAACTGCATAAATATTTCTCAAAAAACAGGTCTAGTTTTTGCTAGGTCTGTTTTTTATTGCAATTTTTCACAAAAAATTATATAAATGCCATTGAAATCAAAAATAATATGTGTTAGAATAAAACAAAAAGGGTTAAACATGGTAGAATTAAAAGTTTTAAATGTTAATGAATATAACAACTTCTTGTTAAAAGATGTTCAAACTGAAAAAGTTTATAGTTTGTTTTTGGAGTTTTACAATGTTCCAAACATAGAAGTTGGCGACACAATTTTTTTAAATCACAATTTGCTAAATCCTCAATTTGAGGGGTTTGCTCAGCCCTATGCTTTTGAATTGTTTTCTGGGGAAGTGGATGTTAAAAACAATAATGAAGACTTGGAGTTTTGTTCAAAAAATAAAAAATATTGTTTAAAAAGGATATATGGTTAATGTTGTCTAAAGAAAATAAAGCAATTAAAAAATTATATGGCGAAAAGTTTTTGCATTTTTGCAAAAATAGTTTTTCAACAATCTTAAACGATGAAGGTCAACTTTTAAAAATTTTAACAAAAAATTTTGCTCCAACTCATTCTTTAATTAGTGTTTTAGAAAAAGATAACAATGCAGATAAGTTTATTGATTATATATATTCATTATACAAAATAAAAACTAGGCCGGTTGTAAAAACCGATAAAACTGCAGTTCAACTTTTTGATGAGGCGGGTTACATTTTATATCCAGAATGCAAGTCAGATTCAGATATAAACGAATTTAAAAGTTATTATTTTGACTATGAAGCCCTTTGCACGTTTGGAGGAAAAAGATTAAAAACTTGTCGTGTTTGGTTTGCCGTTAAAAAGAATGTTAACCAAATAAACAGATTAGATTTTACCAACCCTCAAAGAGAAGATGAATATGGCACAAGTGTTTTAAGCATTCAGTTCACAAGGGGTAATGTTAGTCGATTATCAATCAAAAACAGATACAATCACACTGTTAAAAATCCAGATGCAACATTTAATAACAACTTAGACAACATAATTCCAGGGTTGATGCATTCTTTTGTTAGGGACTATAAAATTAATGCATCAGAAAAAGTGTCGCTTGAAGATTTTGGTTTGCCAGGTTTTGTTAAGGACCGCAATGATGTTTTTCACAAATTAAACATTAGAAACGGCAACACATTTTTTTGTGAAAACAACATTGTTGTTGTTAATGGAGAACCAATCCAGTTTGACAAATCTAGCACAATGCTGATTGATAATTATTTGATAGATTTTAAAAAGAAAAAAGTTATTTCACTTATAAAACCAGAAAAAGATGAGTTTGTAAAACTTTTTAAAAAAATTGTTGACATAAAAATTGTAAAAAAAGAAGACGGCAACAGAGAAATAACTGTTACAAATTCAGACAATCAAAAAATTGTTTTTGAAATAAACAGCAAAAATCAAATAATATCTTATTACAATCCATATGCAACCACAATCAAAAACAATTTTTTGCATGCAAACATAGCACTTAAAAAAATTGATTTGCCAAACGTAGAATCAATTGGCAATGGTTTTTTAAAAACCAATAAAAAGCTTAATCAAATATCAATAAAAAAAGTTAAAACAATTGGCGAAGATTTTTTACGTATTAATGATGTTTTAGAAGTTTTAGAAATTCCAAATGTTACTCAAATAAAAAGCAGATTTTTAATGGTTAATAACAAAATTAAAAAATTAGACATGCCTTTATTAAAGTATGTTGGCGATGATTTTTTAACTTCAAACATAATATTTAACGAAATAAATGCTCCACAACTTGAGCAGGTTGGTAACTATTTTCTTCAGGCGAGTAATGAACTTGCATTTGTCGATTTTCCAAAACTAAAAATCATTGAAAAAAAATTTTTAAGTAATGTTAAAATGATGAAATCAATTTCACTTCCACAAGCAATAAAAGTTGGAGACTTTTTTATGAACAATTCTTTGGTGGAAAGTGTTGATTTGCAAAAAGCAGAAACAATTGGTGATTTCTTTTTATCAAACAACTATGTGGTTCAACATCTTAATCTGGCATCTGCAAAAACAATTGGCGATGAATTTTGTTATGGCAATCAAAGTCTTAAAAAGTTGGAATTGACAAATACCACAAAAGTTGGTCGCTTGTTTTTGTCTAAAAATGAGGATGTGCAAGTTGTTGCCAATAATCTTAAAAGGGTAGGGCATTCATATTTAAAAGCAAAGCAAATAAAGTTACAAAATCAAAATGAATCACAACTAACAACTTAGTAGCATTTTTTTTGATGGTTTTAAAGGCTAAATGAATAAAAAATTTAAATAAAATGCATTTACTTGACAAAAAAACAATAATTATTTTAAACTAACAAAAGAATTAAAAAAGTAGGGTTAACATGAAAAAATTAGAAGTTAGAACTCGTTTTGCGCCAAGCCCAACGGGTTACATGCATATTGGCAATTTGCGTACTGCGCTATATGCTTATCTTTTTGCAAAACATTGCAATGGCAAATTTATTTTAAGAATTGAAGACACTGATCAAAAACGATTTGTTGAAGGTGCAACAAACATTATATATTCAACTTTAAAACAAACAGGGCTTAATCACGACGAGGGGCCAGACATTGGCGGAGAATTTGGTCCATATGTTCAAAGCGAAAGAAAAGACATCTACAAACAATATGCTCTAAAATTGGTAGAACTAGGGCATGCATATTATTGTTTTTGCGACCAAGAAGAAGAGCATAGTTTAGAAGATGGTGAGCAAACATTTGGCTATAACAGGCATTGCAGAAATTTAAGCAAAGAAATTATAGAAAAAAACTTATCAGAAGGCAAACCTTATGTTATCAGACAAAAAATTCCTCTAACAGGCACAACCACTTTTCACGATGAGGTGTATGGAGACATAACAGTAGAAAACAATTCGCTAGATGACCAAGTCCTTCTTAAAAGAGATGGTTTGCCAACATATAATTTCTGCAATGTTGTAGATGATCATTTAATGCAAATAAGTCACGTCATGCGTGGCAAAGAATACATTTCTTCCACACCAAAATATCAACTTTTGTATGAAGCATTTGGTTGGCAACCACCAAAAACCGTTCATCTTTCGGTTATAATGGGGCAAAATGCAGATGGCACTGTTAGCAAACTTTCTAAAAGGCATGGCGCAGTTAGTTTTGCTCAACTTGTCGAAGACGGCTATTTGCAAGAAGCAATAATAAACTATATTGCATTGCTTGGTTGGAGTCCAAAACAAGAGCGAGAAATTTATTCTCTTGACGAGTTGATTGAGTTGTTTGACTTGGCAGGCATTGTAAAAACAAATGCAATTTTTGACTATAAAAAACTAGATTGGTTTAACTCAATTTACATTTCAAACATGTCACATGAACAATTTGTTGAATATTCTCAAAAATATATTGTAGACTTGCCAGATTTTTTAAAACAAAAATGGGAGTTTGCTTCAACTTTGGCTCAATCCAGAATTAACAAATTTTCAGATATTTCAACAATGTTTTCATTTTTAAGTGAATATTCAAATTTTGACTTGTCACTTTTTGAAAACAAGAAAAACAAATTGGATAAATCTTCAAGTTTAGAAATTTTAAACGATATGCTTAACATTTTAGAAGAAAATTCAAATTGGAGTGTTCAAGAACTTAACAACATTTTATCAGAGTACACAACCTTAAAAGGTTTTAAAATTGGAAAAACAATGTGGCCAGTTAGAATTGCTGTTACAGGTCAAGTTGTAACCCCAGGTGGTGGAGCAGAAATGCTATATCTTTTAGGAAAACAAGAATCTTTAAAAAGAATAAAAACATGCATAGAAAGGCTTAAAGCATAAACCATCATTTCTTTTTTAAATATAAAAAACAGAGCAAGTTGCCATTTGGTTTTTTGCTCTGTTTTTTATTAAAATATATTATTTTTTATCGTGTTCATCAAGAAGGCGATAATATTCATCAAAAACTCTTATTGCAATTGGTTCATCTGTTTCAACAACCAATGTTGTTTCGCCACCTTCATTTTCATTAACTGCAAAAACAATTGCTTCATCATCTGCAACACCTTTAATTTCATCAAGTGGTTTTAAAATTGCATAAAGTTTATTGTCTAAAGGAATTATTGCAACTTGGTCAAATTTGATTGCTTTTGAGTTTTCATCATATAGAGTGATTGGGTCTTCATTGTCTTCATCTAACAATATGTCTAAAATATCAATGTTTTGTTCTTGTTTGGTATCTTTTTCCATAAAATTCTCCTTACTTTCTTGAATTTAGATAATTTTGAAGTATGATTCCTGCAGCAATTTTGTCAATAAGCCCCTTTCGCTTTATGCTTGGAACATGTGCCTCTTTTAGAATGTCTTCCGCCTCCACTGAAGAAAGACGTTCGTCAACAAACTCAATTGGCAGATTAACAAAATTTGATAGTTTTT
>CAZRJB010000022.1:0-8397 GCA_964600435.1 uncultured Lachnospiraceae bacterium | reverse complement strand
AGACCACAATTCTACTTCAGAACAACAGACGTTACTGGAACAATCGACCTTCCACAAGGCACAGAAATGGTTATGCCTGGTGATAACATCACAATGACAATCGAACTTATTAAACCAATCGCAATTGAACAAGGTTTAAGATTCGCTATTCGTGAAGGTGGCCACACTGTTGGTTCAGGTGTTGTTTCTTCAATTATTGAATAATAACATCAAACTTAGGTGGAAAATTTTATCCGCCTAGCAAAAAAACAAAATTAAAACAATTTAAGTCTTACAATTAAATTGAATTTTAAAAAAACTACAAATTTTAACCCAGTTTGTAGGAATTACGTTTTTGAATTAACCCATTCAAAACCAAATAAAACCGCACTAAATTTTAACCCAATTTTAGTTGCGGTTTTTTTTAGGCACGCAAGAATAAAGTGAATATATTGTTCTTATGTCCGCAAAAACAAAGCAAAACAAATGAGCTTTTTTTTCAGTCTTAAAAAAATTTCAAGACAATTGAGTAACTTATAAAGTCAGCATTGGTTTGATAAATACAATTATGTTTTTTGGATTAATATGGGATTGACAATTTGTTAATTAAAAGTTATTATATATAATAATGAAAGAATTTAAAGAAATAATAAAAAACTATAGCAAATTTAACAGCACAATCAAACTTTCTAACTGCTTAATGCTTTACAACAACAACAAAACTGACAGAGAAGGCGGCAGTGGTTGGGCAACCAAAGAATTTGGGAAATATTGGTATATTTCACCAAAAGGATTTGTGCTGTTTAAAAATATCGGTGACCATAATCCGGTGGGAAACATTCAAATGTTAAACGAAATTTTGTGTTGCAGACTGGCAAAAAAAATGAACATTGAATGTGCAGAATACATTCCTGCAAACATAGACAACAAGATTAATGGTTTGGCATCTGTAAATTTTTTAAAAGAAGGCGAAACATTGGTTTCTGCAAAAAAACTTTTAGGCTATATCGGGAAAGACATGAAAGCAATAATCACAGGCTTATATGCAAAATCTGATAAATATAACATTGACTATGAGCAAATTTTTTATAGTTTATATGCTTATACAGTGTTTGATTTATTAACTTATCAAACAGATAGACATTTAAAAAATCTTTCTTTTATTATTGACAAAAACAATAATCTTTGGCTTGCCCCTCTTTATGATAACGAATATACGTTTTTTATTGCAAGTTACATTTTTGGAGATTTTGATATTTCTTTTAAAACTGTTGATGAATATGTTGAAAACTATTACGTTGGCACGGGAATAATTCCAATTGAACCGCTTCAAGACGTGGAAAGAATTCAATGCTTTGATCGTGTTGCACAACAGGTTGTTGAATTGGCACAAAAAAATGATAATTGTGAAAAAATTTTAAAGAACATTTTAAAAAATGCAGATTTAAAACCAGTTTATAAAGAACTAATCAAAGAAGGTTATAGCGTGAACAATGGTTATCAATTGTTTACAGAAAGCGTGCTTAGTTTTTCTAGAGATAGAGTTTTAAAAAAGTATAAAGAAATGATAAACAATACAAAAAATTATAAAGGTTAAAATTAATGAAAAGATTTGCAAAAATAATCATCAAATATGATGAATTTAACACAAGAATTAAAATGGCAAAAGGTGTTAGACTAATTTTAAAAAAATCACATAACAGACATGGTGAATCGGGTGTGTGCTCAATTGCATACAGCAATTTGTGGTTTGAAACCAAAAATGGTGACGCTTTGTTTAAAACATGCGATTTGTTTTCTTATTCAGACATGCGAATGCTGAATGAAGTTTTGTGCTATAGATTATGTGAATCATTAAACATACCTTGTGCAAAATATGAACCAGCATATTTTAATAATGCGCAAAAAACAAAAGGTATTTTGTCATATGACTTTTTAAAACCAAATCAAAAACTAATTTCACTTAAAACATTTTTAGAAACAGATGATTTTAAGTCTTTTGTGGAAATCATGAGTGCTCTAAAAGCAAAACAAGGGTTTTATAATTTAGATTTAAATCAAATTCAAGAAAATCTTTACAAAATGATGATTTTTGATTTGCTTACTTACCAAACAGACAGGCATTTGCAAAACATTTCACTTGTAACAGGCAAAGAAATGAAACTGTCTCCACTATATGACAATGAATTTGCTTTTATAAATTTGGGATACACAGAGTCAAAAAAAGAAAAAACCATTGATGAGTTTGTAGATTTATATTTTGATGCAAGAAAACTTGTTTCTTATAAAAAATTAAAGTGTTTTAGAGGCAAAAAAGCATTTGATGAAATGGTTAATCAAATCGCACAAATGGCAACTAAAAATCAAAAATTTAATCAGATTTTTTTAGACATTGTTAAAAATGGCAACATAAAAAACATTTATCAAACATTAGAAAAAGAAGGTTATGACATAAATCCAGATTATAGAGATTTTACAATTAGTTTGTTTAACTATTCAAAAAAACAACTTTTGGCAAAATACAAACAATTAACCAACATTGAAGAAACAATAAAGTAAATAAAATTTGACATAAACCTTTTATATTTGTTAAAATTTGTTTGTTAAGTTAAAAGGAGAAAATTATGGAACTTAAAGGTAGTAAAACAGAAGCAAATTTGTTAAAAGCATTTGCGGGCGAAAGTCAAGCAAGAAATAAATATACTTATTTTGCATCAAAAGCAAAAAAAGAAGGTTATAATCAAATTGCATCAATTTTTGAAGAAACTGCAAAAAATGAAATGGAACATGCAAAACTATGGTTTAAACATTTGGGCGGAATAAACGACACATATTCAAATCTTTTGGCTGCTGCTGCCGGCGAAAACGGAGAATGGACAGACATGTATAAACAAATGGCAAAAGAGGCTAGAGAAGAAGGTTTTGAAGAAATTGCAAAACAATTTGAAGGTGTTGCAGAAATTGAAAAAAGACACGAAGAAAGATATTTAAAACTTGCAAAAAACATAAAAGAAGGTCAAGTTTTTGTTAAAGAAGACGAAAAAGTTTGGATTTGCACCAATTGCGGGCATATTCATGTAGGCAAACAGGCTCCACAAACTTGCCCTGTTTGTGCTCATCCACAAGCATACTTTGAAGTTTTAAAAGAAAACTATTAAAAACCAAAAAAGTTAACACAAGTGTGTGTGTTAACTTTTTTGTTGACACATGCCAATAGTTAAAAAAACGAAAAGCAAGTGCGTTTGGTTAATAAAAAAGTTGTGAATGTTCACAACTTTTTTAGGCTTTATATGTTAAGCAATCTGCAAATTTTTTTGTTTACAATCATAAAAATAAGGTCTAACAACCAAACAATTGTAAAACCAAAAACCAATCTAATGATTCCTGCAACTAATTTGCCTTCTTGAAAACGAGTTATTGCCCCGCAAAGCCAAGAAGTAACTGGAATAATAGCTAGAATAACGCTTATTACATATCCAAGACCAAAATAATCACTTTTACTTTTTGCCATAAATCCTCCTACGTAAGTATTATACTACATATCATCGAAAAAAATCTACAAAATTAATGCAATATTTGTAAAATAATGTTATAATTACTCCATGAAGAAAATTGAAATTGTAGCAAACAAAACAGATAGAGTTTTAAAAATATTGGAAAAACAGTGCCCACAAACAACATATTCTGCCTTTGTTGGAGCATTAAGAAAAAAAGATGTTATTGTTAATGGGCAAAGAGTTAAAGATAATGTTGTTATAAACATTGGCGACAATGTTTGTGTTTATGTTTCTGACAACTCAGACAAAAAACAACTCTTTTCAATTGTTTATGAAGACGATAATGTTCTTTTTGTAAACAAAAACAAAGGAATTGAAACTTGTGATGGAGAATTTAACGTTCAAACAGAACTTATAAAACAAAACAAAAATGTTTTTTCTGTTCATAGGCTAGATAGAAACACAATGGGGTTGGTTGTTTTTGCAAAAACAACAAGCGCACAAAAAGAATTAATTTCTCAATTTAAACAAGGGAATGTGGAAAAACATTACTTTGCAGAAGTTGTTGGAAAACCAGAAAAACACAAAATTTTGCATGGTTTTTTGCAAAAGAACAAAGAAGAAAGTCAAGTAAAAATTTACAACAACAAAGTTCCAAACAGTGTGGAAATTTTTACAGAATACACAACAATAAAAACAAATGGCAATGTGAGTTTGTTAAGTGTTAAAATTAAGGATGGAAAAACTCATCAAATAAGAGCACACTTGGCTTTTAACAAAATTTTTATTATTGGCGATGGAAAATATGGAAAAAATGAAATCAATAGCAAATTTAAGGCAAAAACACAGCACTTAAAGGCATTCAAAATTGTTTTTAACATTCCTAGCAATTCTTTTTTAACATATTTAAACAACTTAAATATACAACTAGATGAAAGGTTTTAACCATGGAACTATTAAAAAAACAATGGACAAAAGAAAACATAAAAGAATTCAACAATTTTTTACAAACCCTTAAAAATGCCAACAAAACAATTTGGACACAAAAAATATATGCCACAGCAAAACCATGTTTGGCAATAAAAGTGCCAGTTTTAAGAGAAATTGCAAAACAAATAAACAATGGAAATGTTGAACAATTTTTAAAAAATCAAACAAGAAAATATATCGAAGATGATATTATTTTTGCATTGTTAATCAACTTTTGCAAAAATTATGAACAACAGAAAAAACTTGTTTTAGAGTTTTTAAAAAATGTGGATTCTTGGGTGTGTACAGACACAATAAAAATAGATAAACGCGCCAATTTTGATTGTGTTTTAAAATTTAGCAAAAAACTTATAACAAAAAAAGAATTGTTTTTAAGAAGGTTTGCATTTGTTCAGTTGTTAAAATACGCAAAAAACAAACAATGCATTGGTGCCATTTTTGAACTAATAGAAAAATGTGTAAACGAAAAAGAATATTATGTTAACATGGCAATTTGTTGGCTAATTTGTGAAATTTGCATATATTTTCCAGAAAATACTGAAAATTTTTTAATAAATTACAAAAATACTTACAAAAATGATAATAATATGTTTGTTTTAAAAAAATCTATTTCAAAATGTTGTGATAGTTTTAGAATTGACAATAACTTAAAAATAAAATTAAAAAGTTTAATAAAAAACATTTAACATTATTTTGATTTTTTTTTAAGATTATTGTAATATTGTTTATATGAGAAGTTTTTTTGTTTAATTTGTTTTTTTATAAACAAAATAAATCAAGGCAAAAAAAACAGGAGGGATAATGCATATAATTCCAAGAACAACAAAAGTTAGGTCAGAAATAATCAAGGGCATAACTGCAAGCGATTTAATTTTTATTGCCATTGTTGCAGTTGGTGCATTGGGCTTGTTTACCGCAAACTTTCCATTTCATTATTACATTGGGTTCATTTGGTTGGGTTTTATGTTTGTTTTTTACATGTGTAAAACTGGAGACGAAACAAGGCTATATCAAACATTGGTTTATTTGTTTAGGTTTTTTGCACAAGCAAAACATTACACAAAGGTTGCAAAACACAATGCAATGCCAATCAAAAAAATTATTCCTTTTGAAGGGCTTTATCAAAATAGATTTATAGATTTTGGTGATTACTATGCTCAAGTTATTGAAGTAAATCCAATTGTTTTTGGGTTGCTTAATTCAGAAAAACAAGAGTTGGTTATAAACTCTTTTTCTAAAGCATTAACAAGAATTTCTAATGATCAAACTGCCAGCATAATGAAAATTAACAAAGCAATGGTTCTTGACAACTACATTTATAATGAAGACAAAAAATATAACTATTTAATGGATTTGCAATCTCAAGGTACAATGTCGCAAGAAGAGGTTGATGTTAGGGGCGGTGTTTTTGAAGAACGTGTTGCCCTTATGGAAAGAATGAACCGTCAAGAAAAAATTTATAAAGATTATTTTTATATTATTGTTTACGACAAAGATAGAGAAGCACTAGAAACAACCATTAACGGCATAATGAACACATTAAAAAATGCTGTAACAACCATAAACAGCAAACTTGTTGTTGGGCACGATTTGTTAATTTTCTTGCGTGCAAACTTTGGCAAGGAATTTGACGAAAGAGAACTAGAAACAATTTCAATGAACAGTTATTACGATTGGGTAACTCCAAATGAAATAAAATTTCAAGCATCTCGAACATTAATTGATGGCAAGCCATATAGACACTTTGCAATAACAGACTTTCCTATTCAAGTTAGCAATGCGTGGGCTGCACCATTTTATTTGTTGGACCGAACAAAAGTTATAACAAAGTTTAAACCAATTCCAAAATATGAGTCAGAAAAAAAGATTGATAAAGCAATAATGGAAATGGAGAGCAAACTTATGCATGGTGGCTCGTCTAGTAGGCAAATTGAAAATGAAACACACTTGCAAACTTTGCAACAATTGCTTGTTCAGTTAAAAAATAACAACCAACAACTTTTTGAAACAAGCGTGTATATCACTTGTGAAGAGCCTGCCAGAAAAGATGTTAGAGCAATTTTAAAACAAGAAGGCTTTAAGTTTAGTGAAATGTTTGGGCGTCAGGTTGATGCCTTTGTTAGCAGCAACATTTCAATGCGTAATGCATGCAAAGAAGCAAAAAGAGGAATTCCAACCGATTCTCTTGCAGCAATGTTCCCATTTATTTCTTCTGCTTTGCAAGACAAAGATGGTTTTTACATTGGTGACAACGAGTTTCCGGTGTTCTTAAACTTTTTCAAACGTGACCGTGAACGTGTTAACAGCAACATGATGGTTATTGGAAAATCCGGTTCGGGAAAATCTTACGCAACAAAAACTTTGCTTACAAATTTTGCAGCTGACAACTCAAGAATCTTCATTCTTGACCCCGAAAATGAGTACACAAATTTGGCATTAAATTTAGGCGGAAAGGTTATTGATGTTGGTTCTTCTGCAATGGGTATAATAAATCCTTTTCACGTTTTTACAAGTTTAAAAGACGATTCTCTTGTTGACCAATTAAAAAAACTTAACAAAACTGCAGAACAGCTAGAAGAAATCGAAATGCAAAAATACATTGCAGAGCAAGAAGGTCGAGAATACGTTGAAGAAGAAGAGTTTGTTATTGACACGTCAGACACTTTTGCACAGCATTTGCAGTTTTTGGAACAATTTTTTAGAGTAATTCTTGGCGGAATTTCAAGTGACGCTTTTGAAACTCTTAACTCTTGCGTTGTAGATGTTTACAAAGAAAAAGGAATAAATGACCATTCTGATTTTACAAACATGAAACCTGAAGAATTTCCAATTTTTGATGATTTATATAATTTGATTTTAAAAAGAATAAAAACTGAAAAAAATGAGTATATAAAAACCAACCTAATGGTTATTGAAACTTATGTTAAAAAATTTGCAACTGGTGGACGTAACAGCAAGTTGTGGAATGGTCCAACTTCTCTTGAAACAAAAGAAAACTTTATATCTTTCAACTTTCAAAGCTTGCTCGCAAACAATAACCAAATTATTGCAAATGCACAAATGCTTATAATTTTTAAATATTTAATGAACGAAATCATTAAAAACAAAGATTTTAATGCAAAATATAAAACTAAGCGTAAAATTATTGTAGCGGTTGACGAAGCGCATATGTTTATTAACCCTGAATATCCAATTGCTTTGGACTTTATGGCACAAATGGCAAAAAGAATTCGTAAATATGATGGAATGCAAATTGTTATCACGCAGAACATTAAAGACTTTGTTGGCTCGCCAGAAATTGAACGTCAATCAACAGCGGTTATTAACGCCAGCCAATACTCATTAATATTCTCTCTCGCACCATCCGATTTAAATGACTTGGTAGATTTGTATCGTAAATCAGGCGAAATAAACAAAGAAGAGCAAAATAGCATTGTTACAGCAGGTGTTGGTCAGGCATTTGTTATAACAAGCCCAATGAACAGAACAGTTGTTCAAATTGTTGCCAGTGATTATGTACAAAAAATATTTAGTTAAAATATAGTTTAAAAAATGGCACTCGCTTTTTGCGAATGCCATTTTTTTGTTATGCTCAACAAATTGTTACACGGGTTGCATGTGAGCCAGTTTTTTTTGTTTTTTTCACAAATTTTATTTCAAAAATTAAGTTTGTTCCACTCAAACAACAATTTTTAAAACTTTAAGCACTTTTCAATTTTTTAACCAATTTTGTTTGTTTTTTTAATTGTTTTTTATTTTTGTTTAAATAATGTTTGCAGTTTAAAAAATTGTCTTTTAATTTTTTTATAATATTAAACTTGTCTTGCTCCTATAATTACAAATTTTTTAATTAAAACAATTTTAATGTTAAGCACGTTTAACAAAAAACTTTTGTTAACTATTTATAATAAAAACATACGCGGGTTGCTCT
>CAZRJB010000021.1:0-8615 GCA_964600435.1 uncultured Lachnospiraceae bacterium | reverse complement strand
ATTTAACAAACCAAACAATAAAAAACAATGTATGTTGTTTGTATGAACTTCCAAACAAAAACTCTAAACTTAAATTCGGAATTGACGAAAAACAAATTCAAGAATATGGCGAAGAAAGTGCAGAGGTTGCATATTCACTTGCAGTTAAAACGCTAGAAATTTCAAACTCAGACATTGTTCTTTCATGCTTGTCTAGCACTGAAAACAATAAATGTATTGCTTTTATTGCTCTTGGAAACAAACTTAAGGTTGACATATACAAAAACCAGTTTTTTGGCAACGCAAATGAAATATCCGAAAATATTTCTCAAACTGCTAAATTTTATTTAATAAAATCTTTAAAAGCAAAAGACTATCAAACAACTTAGTTTTAATAAAGTTATACAAGTTAATTTTTTAAAAAAAATATAAAAATAGCACAAATGTTTGCCTTTGATTAAATATTGTGCTATAATAAAAAAATATAAAACAAATCAATTTGATTTTGATGTTGGTTTATATTATAATAAATAATCATAGAGTAGGAGAAAATAAATGGACGATAAGAAAAAAATTTTAGAACAAGCAATTTTAAACATAGAAAAACAATTTGGTAAAGGTTCAATAATGCGTTTGGGCGATGCACCAGAACAAAAAATTGATGTTATTCCAACAGGTTGTTTGCCACTTGATTTGGCACTTGGGTGTGGTGGAATGCCAAGAGGTAGAATTGTTGAAATTTATGGGCCAGAATCGTCTGGTAAAACAACTTTGGCTCTTCATGTTGTTGCAGAAGCACAAAAACTAGGTGGAACTGCTGCCTTTATTGACGCAGAACATGCCTTAGACCCAATTTATGCAGGCAAACTAGGTGTTAACATAAACGACCTTTATGTTTCTCAACCAGATAATGGAGAACAAGCACTTGACATTTGTGATTCTTTAGTTAGAACTGGCGCGGTTGATGTTGTTGTGGTTGACTCTGTTGCTGCATTAACACCAAAGGCAGAAATTGATGGTGACATGGGTGACCAACACATGGGGCTTCAAGCAAGGTTAATGAGCCAAGCAATGAGAAAAATTGCAGGCATTGCAAACAAAAGCAAAACTTGCATAATTTTTATTAACCAACTAAGAGAAAAAATTGGCGTTATGTTTGGTAATCCTGAAACAACTGCTGGTGGCAAAGCATTAAAGTTTTATGCCAGCATAAGAATTGACATTAGAAGGGTAGATGCAATAAAAGATGGGGCAAACATTATTGGAAACAAAACAAGAGCAAAAATAGTAAAAAACAAGTTGGCTCCTCCATTTAAAACTGTAGAATTTGACATTATGTATGGTGAAGGTATATCAAAAGTTGGTTCAACATTAGATATGGCAATTGAACTAAACATAATTCAAAAAACAGGTTCTTGGTTCTCATATAATGAGGAGAAAATTGCTCAAGGAAAAGAAAATTGTAAGCAATATTTAAAAGACCATCCTGAAATTTATCAAGAAATTGAAACCAAGGTTCGTGAACAAATTTCTGGTGGCGAAAAAACAATTTCAACAACATCGGTTGAATAATTTAACCTTTGTAATATAACTCTAAAACATTGCTTGAATCACTTTCAATCTCGCTGTTTGTTCTATAATTTTTTGCTTTGGTTTTTACATAATATCTACACAGAATATTTGGGCTCTGATTTACTTTGTAAGTCACGAGTCCATTTTTGTTTGTTATTGTGGTTAATAGTTTTTCTTTTCCATTTGTTACAATGTAAACATCATATGAATAAAAACCAAGCGCGTCAAAATTTATTATTGCTTTATTGTTGTCAATTTTTCCGTTAATTTTTGCAGGCTCAATTGTTAGTTTGTTCAATTCTTTTTCTTTAGGTGGGTTAAACCTTGAAAATAGCGCTTTTTCTCGATACCTTTCTGGTAACAAATCGTTCGCTTTGTAAATAATATGCTCAACATCTCTAGATATTGTGTCAATGTCTATAACAACAACTGAAGATGGTTTTTGAAATGCTTCCGGCTGAGACTTTGCATAGATTTTTTCAAAATAATTTTTAACAAACAATGATGGTAATCCACCACCAACAATTTGTGTAGAACTATTATCTAAATTGCCAATCCAGCAACCAACAACATCTTCTGTTGTGTAACTTATGTTATATGCATCAAGATTGTTTTTGGAAACTGAAGATGTACCCGTTTTTGATGCAACATAATAGTTTAATTCATTCAATCTTTTCGCCGTTCCATTTTTTGTGCTTGAATGCAAAATGTCCGTAACCAAATATGCTGTGTCTTGCCTATAAATTGTTTTTTGATAATGAGCATTTTTATATATAACTTTTCCATTTTTGTCAACAATGTAATCAATAAATTTTGAGTTTATATAGTTGCCATTGTTTGCAAGAGTTTGATAACAATTTGTTAAATCTTTTAACGTCATTCCATAAGTCATGCCACCTAAAGCCAATGCCAAATTTGAATCTTTTTCATCAAATACAATATTTTGCCTTGTCAAATAAGTTTTTGCTTTTTCAATTCCAACATATCCAAGAATTTTTACTGCAGGAATGTTCAAAGATTTGCAAAGTGCTGTTTTAACACTAACATAGCCATGTTCTTTGTTTCCAATGTTTTTTGGTTGATAACCATTGATAGTAATGTTTTCATCTAAAATCACAGTGCTTGGTGACACAATATTTTCATTTATTGCAGGGGCATAAACCAAAATTGGTTTGATTGTTGATGCTGGTTGCCTTGCAACGTTATAAAGTGGCAAATTGCTCTTTTCAACATATGCTTCAACATTTCCGGTTGATGAATTCATTGATATCATTGAACAATCTTCATTAATTGAGTTGTCTATTGAATTCTCAATTGCTTTTTGTTTTTCTTTGTTCATATAAGTAAAAATTCGATATCCACCAATCGCAATCTGTTTTTCAGGCATTTTTAAAATGCTTTCTGCCTCTTTTATTGCTGTTTTTGCATAAGAGTTAAGTTCAATTTTTTCAGTGTTCAAATCAATCTCAGTTTTCACATTTTTATATTTTTCATAAATACTGCTGTCAATTTTTCCATCTTGAAAAAGTTCAGTTAAAACAACATTCCTTCTTGATATGCAATTGTTATATTGTTTTATAGGATGATATTTGTTTGGTGATTTAATAATTCCTGCCAAAATGGCACTTTCATCTAAAGACAACTTGCTAACAGGTTTTGAGAAATAATGTTTGCTTGCATTTTGAATTCCATAACAATTATCTCCAAAATATATAACATTGAGATAATATTCTAAAATTTGGTCTTTAGAAAACGCTGTTTCTAGTTTTTTTGTTAGTTTTATTTCGTTAATTTTTCGTTTAATTGATTTTTCGCTTGTTAGGTGAGTGTTTTTAATTAGTTGCTGTGAAATTGTGGAAGCACCCTCTTTAAAACTAAAAGATGATATATTTTTAACAACTGCAGCCATAATTCTTTTATAATTTATTCCTTTATGTTTGTAAAATTTTTTGTCTTCAATGCTTATAAAGCATTCTATTGTTTGCTTTGGAATTTGACTAAGTTTTACATAATCACCATTAACAAAAGTGTGTTCTAATGGCCTTTGTTCGGAATCATATAGATTGATTGAAAGTGTGGAGTCTGTTATTTTTTCTGGACTAAACTCAACAGGTGAAAATAGATATAAAAATGCTAAATACCCAACAGAAAAAATTATTGCTATGCTTGTAACAAATAAAGTGATTTTTATTAGTCCTTTGGTGATTTTTTTCATTAATAATATTATTTGTTATGTTATATAAAATATTCTATAATAAAATTTTATAATAATTATAGCAATTTTTTTGAAAATGATGTATAATCATACTCGGAGAAATTTTATGTTTTATAATATTGTTACATTTGGATGTCAAATGAATGTCCATGAATCAGAAAAAATTGCAGGAATGCTTGAAAATTTAGGGTATGAGCCAACACAAAGCAAAGAAAAGGCAGACATTATTGTTTTTAACACGTGCGCAATAAGAGAAGGGGCAGAAGACAGAGCGCTTGGCAACATTGGTAATTTAAAAAAAATGAAAAGGAATAATCCTAACAAAATTATTGTGGTTGCAGGTTGCATGACACAACAAAAGCAAGTAGCAGAAAAAATGTATAAAACCTTTCCATTTATTGACATAATTATTGGCACACACAATTTATATGATTTGCCACAACTAATAAAAAACAAAATCAAAAACAACAAAAGAATTTTAGACAACAAAACGGTTGAATGTATAAACGAAAAAATTCCAGTTGCAAGAACAAGTGGAGAAAACGCTTGGGTTAACATAATGTATGGCTGCAACAATTTTTGCTCATATTGCATTGTTCCATATGTTAGAGGCAGAGAAATTAGCAGAAACAAAAGCGATATATTAAACGAATGTAAAAAAATTATAAGCGAGAATAAGTATAAGCAAATAACGCTTCTTGGTCAAAACGTAAACTCATACATAAACCCTGAAGACAATTCTAATTTTGCTAGTTTGTTAAATGATATATGCGATTTAGAAGGCGACTTTAAACTAACTTTCATGACAAGCCATCCAAAAGATATTTCAAATGAAGTGATTGATATCATTGCAACACAAGATAAAATTTTAAAAGAATTACATCTTCCAGCACAAAGTGGAAGCAATAAAATTCTTAAATTAATGAACAGAAAATACACTCGTGAGCAATATGTTTCTATTGTTGACACGTTAAAATCTAAAATTCCTAACATTAGGTTAACCACTGACATAATTGTTGGTTTTCCAGGTGAAACGGAAGAGGATTTTAATTTGACATGTGACCTTGTTAATTATGTTAAATATGATGGAATTTTTGCATTTATGTATTCAAAACGTAGCGGAACAGTTGCTGAAAAAATGGAAAATCAAGTTGATGAAGAAGTTAAAAATTTAAGAGTTAATAAAATTTTAGATTTAGAAAAACAAATACAAAAAGAAAAAGGAAACAAATAATGTCTACAACAAAAAAAGAAAACAACAAAATATCAGATATGATGCAACATTACATAAACACAAAAGAACAATATAAAGATTGTGTGTTATTTTATAGGTTAGGTGATTTCTACGAACTTTTTTTTGAAGATGCAGTTAACATGTCTAAGGTTTTAGATCTAACTCTTACAGGCAAAGACTGTGGCTTAAAGGAAAGAGCGCCAATGTGTGGCATTCCGTATCATGCAGTAGATTCTTACATTAACAAACTTATTTCTTTGGGATATAAAATTGCCATTTGCGAGCAACTTTCAACAGTACCACAAAAAGGTAAAAAAATTGTTGAAAGAGATGTTGTTAGGGTTATAACTGCAGGAACAGTTGTTGATGCTGGTGTTATTGATGAGAAACAATATAACTATATTGCTTCTATTTTTCAAAAAGAAAAGCATATTGGTGTTGCTCTTTGTGAACTTACAACGGGCGAGTTTGTTATTTCTGATTTTGACGGCGATGATTGTTTTGATAGCTTAAACGATTTTTTAATTCGTTCAATGCCTTCTGAAATTATTTGTAAATCGGATTCAGATTTAAAGACAAAACTATCTGCAATCAAACTTAGCATACTACCAGAATTTACAAAGTTCAACGATGATTGTTTCACAGTTGAATCTTCTAAATGTTTACTTGTTAAATATTTTGGGCAAGATTTTGAAAACGCTTATGACATAAAAAAATATCAATATGGTCAAATTGCTGGTGGTGCACTTCTTTCATATCTTGAAGACACGCAAAAACGCTCTTTAACTCATATAAACACCATTTTAAAGCAAATCAATTCGGATTATATGCAAATTGATGTTAACACTCGTAAAAACTTAGAAATTTTTGAAACACTTAGAGATAGGCGAAAAAAAGGTGCATTAATTTCTGTTATTGATAAAACAAAAACTTCAATGGGTTCAAGATTGATGAAATCTTGGATTCAAGAACCGTTATTTAATGAAAGAAAAATTAATAATCGTTTAAATGCAGTTGAAGAATTAATTAAAAAAATAGTTTTAAGGGACGATTTAAAGTCTGTTTTAAACAAAATAACAGACATTGAGCGTATTTCTGGAAGAGTGGCTTATGGTAACTTTACACCAAAGGATGCAGTTTCTTTAAGAACTTCGCTTGCGTTAATTCCTAAATTAAAAGAATATCTTTCTAAATATGAAAGTTCAAAAATTAAAAACTACTATTCCACCATGCCAGATTTTTCAGATATAACAGATATGTTAAATAGAGCATTTGTTGAGCAACCGCCTGCAATTTTAAGCGGTGGTGGCTTTATTGCTAATGGTTTTAATTCGGAATTAGATGATTACCGCAATGCTAAATCTAATGTTCAAAAATGGATAAGCGATCTTGAAATAAAGGAGAGAGGTCTAACCGGAATTAAATCACTAAAAATCGCTTTTAATAGAGTATATGGTTATTATATTGAAATAAACAAAGCCAACACTTCTAATGTTCCAATTAGATATATAAGAAAACAAACCGTTGCTAATTGTGACAGATATTTAACCGAAGAATTACGTGAACTTCAGGAAAAAATTGAAAATGCTGATGAAAATGCAATAAAGTTGGAACAATCTTTATTTAAGCAAATTAGAGAAGCGTTGCTTGCAAATTGTTCCAAAATTCAAACAGCATCAAAAATTATTGCAGAACTAGATTGTTTGCTTTCGTTTGCAGAAATTGCCATAAACAACAACTATGTTAAACCAAAAGTCAGTTCAAAAATTGATCATATTTTTATAGAAGAGGGAAGGCATCCCGTTGTTGAAGATTTAAACAAAAATAGTTCTTTTATTCCAAACAACACAATTTTAGATTGTAATGAAAATAAAATTATGATAATAACTGGACCAAACATGGCAGGAAAAAGCACATATATGCGTCAAGTTGCAATTATAACCCTTATGGCACACATAGGATGCTTTGTTCCTGCAAAAAGAGCTGAAATTTCATTAACTGATAGAATTTTTACACGTGTTGGCGCAAGTGACGATTTGGCTGTTGGACAGTCAACATTTATGGTTGAAATGATGGAAGTTGCTAACATTTTAAAAAACGCAACAAACAAAAGTCTTGTTGTTTTAGACGAAATAGGCAGAGGAACATCAACCTATGATGGTTTATCAATTGCATGGGCTGTTGTTGAAGAAATTGCCACAAAAATGAATTGTAAAACAATGTTTGCAACACACTATCACGAACTTACTGAACTAGAAGGTTTTTTGCCGGGAGTTAAAAATTATCAAATTGCAATAAAAGAAATAAATGGCCAATTGGTGTTCCTTAGAAAAATAAACAGAGGTGGCGCAAACAAAAGTTACGGGATTGAAGTTGCAGAGCTTGCCGGTGTAAATAAAGATGTTATTGATAGAGCTAAAAAAATTTCAAACGAGTTGGAAAAGAATGATTTATCTAATCACATTGTAAAAAAAGTTTCAAACATGCCAGAAGAAACTCTGAAAAAGGATAAGTCATATTCAAATGTGATTGCAATTTTGAAAGACATTG
This sequence comes from uncultured Lachnospiraceae bacterium, assembly GCA_964600435.1. Taxonomy (GTDB): domain Bacteria; phylum Bacillota; class Clostridia; order Christensenellales; family UBA1242; genus HGM11367. The sequence goes on along the minus strand of CAZRJB010000021.1, from coordinate 1,065 downwards.
ATATAAACAAAGTAACTCCTCTTGGCGCATTTGAAACAATTTGTGATTTGATACAAAAAGTAAAGGAATAATTTTATGAGTATTAAAATACTAAACAAAACAGTAATTAATCAAATATCAGCAGGCGAAGTTGTTGAAAAACCTGCTTCTGTTGTAAAAGAACTGGTTGAAAACAGTTTAGATGCAGGGGCAACAGAAATTGTTATAGAAATAAAAAAAGGCGGAATTGATTACATTTCTGTTCAAGACAATGGTTGTGGAATTAAATCAGATGAAATTAAATTGGCGTTTACTCCTCATGCAACAAGCAAACTAGAAACAATTGATGACTTAAACCAACTTTCCACCATGGGTTTTAGAGGTGAAGCATTAGCAACAATCTCCGCCATAAGCAAAGTAACAATAACAACAAAAACCGAAAATAGTGAAGTTGGCACACAGGTAAAACTAGAAGGTGGAGAAGAAATTTCTGTTTGTGATGTTGCAAGTGTTAAAGGAACAAAAATTCAGGTTGATAATATTTTTTATAACACTCCTGCAAGACTAAAATTTTTACGCAAACCTAAAACAGAAGAAAACGACATAACAAACTATGTAGAAAAACTAATGCTTGGAAATTCCAATATATCTTTTAAATATATTGTTGACAGCAAACAAATATTTAACACATTTTCTAGTAGTTTAATTGATAATATATACACAATATATGGTAAAGAAATTGCAGATAATATGTTAAAGGTGGACTATTCTTTAAATAACTATTCTGTTTCTGGATTCATTTCAAAACCAGAATATTCAAAGTCAAACAGAACTTATCAAAACCTTTTTGTTAACAACAGATTTTGTAATAATCCATTGGTTAGCACTGCAGTTTCAAATGCATATGAATCTTTTAGCATGAAGGGAAAGTTTCCAATTTTTGTTTTATTTTTAAATCTTCCACAGGAAGAATTGGATGTTAATGTTCATCCAAATAAGTTAGAAGTAAAATTTGAAAATTCTCAAAAAGTATATAGAGTTTTTAACAATGCTGTGTTTAAATCACTTTCAGATTTTAACCATATT
>CAZRJB010000020.1:0-9356 GCA_964600435.1 uncultured Lachnospiraceae bacterium | reverse complement strand
ATGACGAAATTGCCACACCAATTGTGTTTACGTTTAAAATGACAAACGAGTCAGGTTATCCGGTTACAGCAATGTTGAATGTTAATGGTGATTTACAAAAAAATGTTTTGCCAACCGTAGTATTTGAAAAAGCCAATGAGTCTGACACTCTTATTTATTCTGGTTTTGCATGTTCTTTGGGGGCAAATCAAACAGTTACTGCAAAAATGTCAATAACACCAGCATCTTCAACTGGCAATTTTGAAGAAATTAATTTAACAGGTTTAACAGTAAACTTTGAAAAAACACCAAAAAAATCAGATTTGGTTGCAAAAGGTTTTTCATTTACAGCAATAGAAGATACGCAAACAGTTAAGGTGAGTGGAACAAGCACAATAGATAAAACAGTTCCAACTGTAATTCCATCATCTTACATTGATGGAAGTCAAGTTTATTTGGTTAGTCAAATAGGTGGATTTTCTTCGGGAGGATCAGCTCTTTGTGCTAATCAAGTTACAATACCAAGTAGCGCAACAGAAATTTGCGCATCAGCATTTCAGTATGCATCTTCTATAACATCAATATATATACCAAGCAGCATAACAACCATTGGGGCTGGGGTTTTTACAAGACTTACTGCTTTGACTGGACTATTTATTCCTGGAAGCGTTACAACTATTCCAAATTTGGGTTTTGATGCCACAGGTGGCTCCTCTATTACTATAATTTTGCAAGAAGGGGTAAAAGAACTAAGTGAAAATGCTTTTAGAGGATGTAGGCAAACTTTAACGTTTAATTTGCCACAAAGTTTAACAACCATTGGTACAAGGGCTTTTGGATATAATTATGGAAATGAAAACATAACAATTAACTATGCTGGCACATCAACTCAATGGTTGGCAATAACCAAAGCAAACAATTGGTTTGAATGTCAAATTAATTATCCAGGCACTGTAACAATTAATTGTTCAGATGGTGTAACTTTGGACAAAGATGGCGCTGTGGTTCAAGCAGAATAAGTTTTAAAAATTAGAATATTAAAAACTCTATCTTTTTTGCAATTGATAGAGTTTTTTTAATGTATTCAAATAAATGTTAAAACTAAAAAATTGTGATATAGAATTGTTGGAAAGGTTAACAAAATTACATGGTCACATAATATAAAAAAATAAAACAGAGCAAGTTTGCCCTTTAAAAAGGAAAAAAATGCTCTGTTTTTAAGAAATTTAGTTGAATTTTGCTTTGTATGCAGAACCAAATTTAAACACAGGTTTGTTGCATGCTGGAATTTTAACTGTTTCTTTTGTTTTTGGGTTGATACCAGTTTTTTCTTCAACTTTTTTAAGTTCGAATGTGCCAACGCCAACAAGTTGGATTTTGTCTCCCGCTTTTAAAGTTTCTGTAACAACGTCTAACATTGCATTGTAAACTGCATCAATATCTTTCATTGTGATGCCAGCTTTGTCAGAGATTGCTCTGATAAATTCTGTTTTATTCATAAATTTCCCCTTTATTAAAATCTTTAATGGTTATTTCCATTAAGTACCCTTATTATACAAGATTTTTGAACATTTTCAAAATGATTTTTAAAAAAAATAAAAAATATGGCAAAAAATGTTGTAAAATGGCGGCTGTGTGGCAGGTTTGCAGGGGTTTGGGCAATTTAGAATTGTTAGAAAATTGATGTTTTAAAGTTAAAAAGCGGTTTGTTTGGTTTGTTTGAAAGGCAGAAAGCATTAAAAAAAGCCACAAAAATTGCAGCCTTTTAATGGTTAAATAAACTATTCTTTAACGTATAAAATTCCAAGAGTTTTTTTGCCACAATGAACACACACTGTTGAACCGGCAAAAGTTTGAATAACTTCTTCAAAGCCAAAGTCCTTTAAAATTTTTTCAATTTCGTTGGCTACTGGCATAAAAGAAGAATATGTAACAAACACACGTTTTTTGTTTGGTGGGCATTCTTTAAGCATGTCGTTAACATACTTAATTAAAGAACTTTCTATGTTGCCCATATATTTTTTTGTGACTTTCATTTCGCCGTCAATCAAACAGATTCTTGGTTTAATTTTTAAAAGATTTGCTCCAAGCAAGGCAAGGGAAGAACATCTGCCACCTTTGTGCAAGTTTTTAAGAGTGTCAACCAAAAATGAGGCTTGAATTTTGTCTACTTCTTCACGAATTTCTGTTTTGATGGTTTCTAGGTTTTTGCCTTCGTCAATTTTTTCTGCACAAGAAACAATCAAAAGCCCTGCTCCTGTTGAAAGAGATTTTGTGTCTATAATTGTGACTTTATCTTCGCCAATTTCTTTGCTTGCAACAATTGCGTTGTTGCCGGTGCTAGAAATTTTGTGTGAAATTGAAAAGTGGATAACATGGTCACATTGTTCTAACATTTTTTTAAAATGTTCAACATATTCATATGAACTTCTTGCAGACGTTTTTGGGAGTTTGCCTGTTTTTTCGGTGTATTCAAAAAGTTGGTCTTGATTTATGTTTACTCCATCTTCAAATTCTTGATCGTCCAAAGTTATTATCATTGGCATTAAAGAAACCTTACATCTATCTAAAAGTTCCGGCGATAAATCGCAAATGCTGTCTGCCGATATTGCTATTTTCATTATTATTCTCCTTAAATTTTGTGTTTAAGAAAACACAAACAAAAATGATGTTAACATTTTATTTGTTTTTTGTCAAACTCCATAAAAGTGTAAAGCATTTTTGTTGTTTTGTCAACTTGTGCAATTTTAAATTTAATTATTTGATATATAAAAAATCGCTTAATTTTTGCATGCCCAAAAAATGTGCAAGTTTTTACACATTTAATAGTTTTCTAAAATTTTGTTTAATTCCATATAGTCGCCGGATGTTATTATGGCAAGTGGAGGTTCGTGCATTGTGCCACTTTTGGTTAAAATAATAACCAAAAGTTTACGGTTTGCTAAAAATTCTGCCAAAACATGGTCAATTGTTGTGCTGCTTGGCAAAACTGTGTAATATGTGCTTTCGTTGGGTACTTTTGCAACCTCTTCAATTGTGTGAGTGGATAAATATTGGTCGGCATTTTCGCCGTCAATTAGTTTTTGCCCAAGAATGTTTAAAATTTTTTGTCCGTTTGCAACTCCAATAAGTTCGCCATTTTTATATACGGGAATGTTGCTGAATTTGGTTGAAGTCATCATTTTAACGACATCTTTTATGCAAACATCAAAGTTGACAGTAAAAACATCTTTTTCTGCTAAAACGTCCAAAACCTTTGGTGGAGTTGTTATAAGCAGGGCAAGGTTTTCAATTTTTTCTACAATTTCCGAATGTGGTTCAGCCATTATTTCGTCTGGCTTGGAACTATGAACAATGGCATTTCTAAGCCTGCCATAGTCAATTAAATCATCTTCATATTTTCTAACAATGTGATTAACTGACACTGCTCTTCTAATCATGTCTGAAAAACCCATGCTTCTTTTAAAGTTATGCTGAACTCTTAAAGCATAATCTATTTTGTTAAAAGCGTTAACAAATCTTCTGGCGTTTGACTGTGATTTATCCATAAATTTTTTTCCTTTCATATTCATTGTATTATATTTTCTAAAAAAATTGCAAACATAAATGGCAGATTAAACAATTTAAATTTGATTGGTGGTTAAAAGTTTTGAGTTATAAAAAAATACAATATTTTTAAAAACGGATTTGTTGTTTTTGTTTTGGTTTATGTCTTTTTCTTGACAAAGTTGTTTTTAATTTGTATACTTGAATGGTTTATGATGGCTTTAATAGTCGTTTTTTAGTCGTAATCGCCAAAATAAGCGAAAATTTAGTAGGAGGAATTTATCATGAAAAGAACTTATCAACCAAAGAAAAAACAAAGAAGTAAAGTTCACGGTTTCCGTCAAAGAATGAGCACAAAATCTGGCAGAAATGTTATTAAAAGACGTAGAAACAGAGGCAGAAAAAAATTATCTGCATAACAAAAAAAGAGGTGTAAAATGTTAAAAAGGGGAAATCGCCTCAAAAAAAACAAGCACTTTAACTATATATATAAAAAAGGTCAAAACGTTAGCATGGGTGATATGTCACTTGTGTTTATAAAGGCAAAAGTTAAACCTTTCAAGGTTGGCTTTTCGGTTAGCAACAAGGTTGGCAAAGCGGTTGTTAGAAACAAGGTTAAACGAAGAATGAGAGAAACGTTTTCTTCCATTTTGCCTTTGGCAGACAGGCGCTATAACTATATTTTTGTTGCAAAACCAAACCTTGCAAACAAGAACTATTTAGAAATAAAACAAAACATGCTTGCAATAATTAAAAAAGCAGGGCTTTTAAATGAAGATGCTAAAAAAGATTGTTGAGTTTCCGTTTAAAATTGTTTTTTTATTTCTAATTTATGTGTATAAATTGTGCATATCTCCCTTAATTCCAAACACTTGCAGGTTTTATCCAACATGTTCCACATATGCAGTGCAAGCAATAAAAGAGTTTGGTCCGTTTAAGGGTGTGGTTTTGGCAATTAAAAGAATTTTAAGGTGCAATCCTAAATCGGCTTGTGGGTTTGACCCACTGCCAGCAAATATTAAAGGAGATATTAAATGGCTTATTTAGCAAACTTGCTAGCAACAGCACCAAATGGACTTTGGGAAAAAATTATTTTTGCATTTAATGGAAAAATCAGAAACTATGCTCTTGTTATTATTCTGCTTACAATTTGCATTAAAGTAATAATGCTTCCACTTGACTACATTAACAGGCGTTCAAGTTTAAAAATGACAGAAGTTCAAGAAAAACTTCAACCAAAAATGGCAGAAATTCAAAGAAAATATCCTGACAAAACAATTCAAAATCAAAAGTTGGGCGAGTTGTATCAAAAAGAAGGGTTTAATCCGCTTGGGTCTTGCTTGCCAATGCTTGGTGTTTTAATTTTAAGCACGGTTGTGTTTTTTACATTGTTCTCTGGGTTAAACAAAATGGCTGCTTACAAAATCACCGACCAATATGAACAATTGCAAATGGCATACATAAGCAATCATGTTTCAGACACACTTACGTCTGAAGAAATTAATCAGCTAACATCAGAGCAAATTCAAAATTATATTATTGAAATTTCGCAAAGTGGTGACGAAACAAAAATTTCAATCGCCAACCAAAATGTGGAAGAAAAATATCAAGAAGTTAAAGAGAGTTTTTTATGGATTAAAAATGTTTGGATTGCAGATTCGCCTTTTGCAAGAGCAATTCCTGATTTTGAATCATATGCAAAAACTGCAAATTTAACTTTTGATGCAGAAAACACTGAACAAAAAGAAAAAGCCAAAACTGCATACGATGCTGTTATGGGCAATTTGGAAAGCACTCAAGGTGTTAATGGTTATTTTATTTTGGCAATTCTTGCTGCCGTAACAACATTTTTATCTCAATATTTGCTTACAAAAAACAAAAATAAGAAAGATAACTATTACACTCAGCAAGCAAAAGGTAGCGATTCTGCAAAAGCACAGCAATCTTCAAACAAGGCAATGATGGTTATTTTTCCAATTATTATGTTAATATTTACCTTAAGTTACAACTCTATCTTTTCTATATATATTATAACCGGACAGTTGTTCTCAACAGCAACAACTCCGCTCTTAAACAAATTGCTAAGAGTTCAGTGGAAAAAGAAAAAGTAATTTAAGAAAAAGGGGATGAAAATATGTTATCTTGTGAAGGTGTAGGAAAAAACATAGAACAAGCAATCAACAATGCTCTTTTAGAATTAAAAGCATCCAGAGAAGATGTTGATATAAAAATTCTTGAAGAAGGTGGCTTTTTTAAAAAAGCAAAGGTGATTGTTTCTATTTCTGAAGATGCAATTGAAAAATATGAAAAAAGAGAATCTTTAAAAAATATCGAAGAAGTTTTGTCTCAGGTGGATGAAAAAATTTCTGCTGAAGAAGACGTGGAAGAACCCGTTGACCATATTGTTTCAACAAAAACCGAAGAAGGCAAAATTGAAGATGTTGATAAAGCAAAAAAATTTGTTTCTGGGTTGTTGAATGTTGCAGGTTATTCTTGTGACATAATCAGTCAAGAAAATAAAGAAGAGGTTTTTTTGAATTTGGTTGGCGCATCAGACATTATTGGTTTTAGGGGTGAAGGCTTGAATGCAATTCAATATTTAACCAATGTTTATGTTGGCAAAAACAATCGTCACTCAAAAAAGGTTAGAGTTGATTGCGACAACTATCGTGCAAAACGAGAAGACACTTTAATTGCTCTTGCAAACAGAATGGCACGCAAAGTTGCAAAAACAAATCATGCAGTAAAATTGGAACCAATGACAGCAAACGAAAGAAGAATAATTCATTCGGCTCTTGCTGAAGATAAATTTGTGGAAACTTTTTCAAGTGGTGAAGAACCATATAGATATCTTACAATTGCACCAAAAAACAAAAAATAATCAATATTTTTAATAAAATTTAACAAAATTGCAGGCTTTTGCTTGCATTTTTTGTTGTTGCTTGCATTTTAAAAAGGATGATTTTCACAAACACTTGATTAAGTTATTGACAAACAAGGTTTAATCAACTACAATAAAACAATATACGTATTGAAGAAGGGGTCTTATGGAAGTTATTCAGGCAATAATTTTTGTTTTAGGTTTGATTTTTACCATTATTTATTCTTATCAACTTATTTTTACTATTATTGGGCTTTTTTCAAAAAAACATAAATATAAAGAAGCAAGCGAGAACCATACTTTTGCAGTGGTGATTTGCGGAAGGAATGAAGAAAAAGTTATTGGCAATTTAATTGAAAGCATAAAAAACAATGACTATCCACAAGACAAAATCAAAATTTTTGTTTGTGCTGACAATTGTACTGACAAAACTGCAGAAATTTGCAGAGCATTTGATAATTGCACTGTTTATGAAAGGTTTAATCAAGAAAAAATTGGAAAAGGTTATGCTTTAAATTTTTTGTTTAAAAACATTGCAAAAGATTTTCCGGACTACGTTCCAGATGCAACTTTGGTTTTTGATGCAGACAATATTTTAACAAAAAATTACATAAAAGAAATGAACAAGGCTTTGGATAGCGGTGTGCAAATTTGTACAAGCTATAGAAATTCTAAAAACTATGGCTCAAGTTGGATAAGCAAATGTTCTTCATTAATTTTTATGAGAGAATGTAGTTTTTGCCATAAACCTAAAATGGCTCTAAAACTTGGAACAGTTGTTTCTGGCACAGGGTTTTATTTTAGTAAAGAAGTTTTAACTTTTAAAGAAGGATGGGAGCACTTTACAATTTCGGAAGACCTTGAATTTTCTGCTTTTAACACTTTAAAAGGTGTAAAAATTGGTTATTGTGAAGATGCAGAGTTTTTTGATGAACAACCAACAACATTCAAACAATCTTGGAAACAACGTTTGCGTTGGTCAAGGGGTGGTGTTATAGGCTTTTCGTTGTTTCATGGTGCATATTTTTCTCAATTTTTAAAAACTCATAATTTTAATTTTTATGACTATTATTTCTCTAGGTTTTTCCCAAGAGGAGCATATTGCGGTTTGTCATTTATTGCTGCACAAATTGTTGGTTTAATTTCCAACATATTAAATGTGGTTAATAATCATGTTATTGCAAGCGTATTCTATTTCTTGACCCCATTGATTGTTGCTCTTTTAACAACATATTTAGGTCTTTTGGTTGATGGGCTGCTTGCAACAATTGTTAACTGGAAAAAAATTAAAGCAACAAAATGGCAAAAAATTTCTACAATTTTTGTATATCCATTATTTTCAATGTTCCTTGCTGTTCCTGCGGGTATTGTTGCATTATTTAAAAAAGTTAAATGGGACCCAATTGAACACGATCATAGCGTTTCGCAAAAGGAACTTGAAATGGGTGAGTAACACTAAGGTGTTTTAAAATTTTTATCTGATTTATATAAGGGGCTGCAAAGAATTTCTTTGCAGTCTTTTTGCTTGGTGAAAAAACACAGGTTATAGTTATTATCTCAAAAAAAAGCACTAGCACAAAAATGCTAATGCTTTTTAAAATGTGGTTGACTATGCTCTGATTTCTAAAATTTTAAGTGAACATTCACCAACAGGTGTTTTAACAGTAACCAAATCGCCAACTTTTTTGCCAAGAAGCGCACATCCAACTGGAGATTCGTTAGATATTAATCCTTTGCTAGGGTCACTTTCGGTGCTGCCAATAATGGTGTATTCAACTTCTTCATCAAAATCTTCGTCATATGCTTTTACAGTGCATCCAATGTTTACTTTAGATGTGTCAATATTGCTCTTGTCAATAATGATGCAGGTTTTAAGCTTTGTTTCCATTTCTGCAATTTCTGCTTCTAGTTTGCCTTGCTCTTCTTTTGCACTATCATATTCAGCATTTTCAGACAAGTCACCAAATTCACGAGCGATTCCAATTTTTTTTGTTATTTCTGGACGTTTTACAGTTCTATAATAATTCAATTTTTCTTCTAATTGTTTTTTTCCTTCTTCTGTTAAATATACTGGTTGCATAAGTATTCTCCTTATTGTTAGTTTATTCTGCCATATTAATTAAAAAAAGTTTGCGATAAATCGCAAGTTTTGTTTTAACGTATGTTAATATATGATAATTTTTTAAAAAATATGCACGTTTAAAAAAATTAAACAGCGTTGATGTTAGCACTATTATTTTTTTTTGTCAAGCATTTTAACAAGAGATGCGGTTTTTATAAAAAACTTTTTTTTGGGTAAACTAACAAAAAGTGATTTTTGTGTAATCAAATTGGGTTAATCTGTTTATCTATTTAAGGAGGTGTCATGTTAAATTTATTAGCTATCATTATTTTAATTATTGGCGGACTTAATTGGGCAAGTATTGGATTTTTGCAATATGATTTTATTGCTGGATTCTTTGGCACTCAGGCAAGCATTTTTTCTAGACTTATATATATATGTATTGGTTTGGCTACGTTTTATTTTGTTTTTATGATTTTTAAATATAAAGGTAAGGTTAGGGTTGTTGATAGACGTAAAAGAGTATATTATGAAGATATTCAAACAAAAACAAATTCATCTAGTGATAATAACGATATTCTAAATTAGAAAAAACGTCGCCCTTTTGCTCAGATTGCTTGTGCAATCATTCGGCTTATGGGCGCGTTTTTTCTTGTTCCGTGCCAAACGTTCTCACTCTGTTCGAAGCACGGACTCTCGTGCGAAGTGGTTTCTTTGGAGTTATGGGGTCCCCAAAAAGAGTTGTTCTTTTTGGGGAAAAGGAACAACCGTGATTAAGAGCGCAGCTTTTTTGCTTTTGGCAAAAAACAAGCAAAAAGCACGTGTTGTGACTCGCGGTAGCAATCTGAGCAAAAGGGCGACGTTTTTTCTACACCTGCGCCTAGTGTT
>CAZRJB010000019.1:0-9751 GCA_964600435.1 uncultured Lachnospiraceae bacterium | reverse complement strand
AGTTTTTCTGCAAATTCTTTTGTTTTTTCAATTCTATCTCCACAAGAACCATCCATGTTGTATGCAAGACCAATAACAATAAGTTCAACATCTTGTTGTTTTGCAAGATTGTTAAAAAAGTTTAAGTCTTCTTCTAATGTTTTTCTAGTGTAGGTGGAATGCGGACTGGCAATGGTTTGAAGCAAATCCGAAAAAGCAATTCCAATTCTAACATCGCCATAATCTAGGCACATAATTCTTTTATACTGCATATCTTACCTAATTGTTATTATAAAATCATTTCAAATCAAAGTCAATCAAAAGAAACATATTATATAAAAAATATTAAAAAAACCTTGACAACAAAAAAATAATACTTTATTATATTTTGGCATGTTAAATCAAAATTTAACATTTTAAAAGGCTTTATTTGAAATGGGGAAAAATTTAATTCCAAGCGAACTCGACATAATGAAAATGAGTTTGTTCTTGAAGGTTATGGCAGATTCCACAAGAGTTAAAATTCTGTTTGCCATAAAAGATAAACCAAAATCAGTAAACGAAATTGTAGATGTTGTGGGCGCAACGCAAAGTGCTGTGTCACATCAACTTAGAATAATGCGCAATGTTAACATTGTAGAAACCAGTCGAAGTGGAAACAAAATTTATTATTCACTTGCAGATAATCAAATCTCTAAAATTTTAACAATTGTGCAATCGCATATTTAAAAACTGTTGCATAATCAAACTTGTGCAACAGTTTTTGTCTAAAAAAGGAGGGAGTTTCACGAAACAAAAAAACAAAAAACAAATTTAAAGGAGAAAAAATGTCAGAAATAAGCAAAGAAGAACAAATTTTTTTAGAAAATGTACTATCAAAAATTGATAAAAGAATCGAAGAGGCGGAAAACAGTAATAAAGTCTTAATTGAAAAAATGAAAGAAACCCAACACTATATGTGGGAGAGCATTTATGAAATGGACAATGCAGAAAAAGCATTCGCTAAAAGCCAAATGGAAATGCTAGACGACGAATGTAAAGAAAAAATCAATCAAATTGTTTCGCTTAGAGCATCAAGAAAATCGCCTTATTTTGGAAAAATAGATTTTAAAATTCCAAACGAATTGCTGTCGTTTAGAATTGGTTTAAAAGGCATAAAAGATGGCGGAAAAGTTTATGTGGTAGATTGGCGTGCTCCATTTAGTGAACTTTATTACAATTTTGATGTTGGAAAAGGCTTTTATTATGTTGGAGACGAAAAGGTTGAAGGTGACATTTTAAGCAAGAAACAATTTAAAATAGAAGATGGCAAAATGGTGTTTTGTTTGGAAAGCAATGTAAAAATTGATGACTCAATTTTACAAGAAGTTCTTGCAAAAACATCAAGCGAAAAAATGAAAAACATTGTTTCTACCATTCAAAAAGAACAAAATCAAATTATAAGGAACGATTCGCCAAACAACTTAATTGTTCAAGGTGTTGCAGGGTCAGGAAAAACATCAATTGCTTTGCATAGAATTGCATATTTGTTATATAAACATCGCGGGACTCTAAATTCGAACTCTATTCTTATTATTTCTCCAAACAAATTTTTCTCAGATTATATATCAAATGTGTTACCAGAACTTGGAGAGGAAAACATTGCAGAAACAGTGATGGATGAACTCATAACCATAAACTTAAACGAACGAGCAAAAATTGAAACAAAAACCGAACAGGTTGAACGTTTGCTAAACAATCCGCTAGAAATTCAAAACACAGAACTAAAAGGTTCAATGCAGTTTTGCCAAGATTTAATAAAGTTTTGCAGAGATTATTTTAACAAAAATTTTAAAGCAACCGATTTTGTTTATAACGACTTCTTAATTGTAAAAAAAGAAAAAATAGAGCAATTGTATTTTGATTTGTATAAAGACAAGCCAGTTGCAATAAAAATGGAGTGGATAAAAGACTTTATTTTAGATTCTGCGGAACCCGAACAAAAACTAACAAATGCTAAAGCAAAAACAATTTTGTCTAAAATGCTTAACATTCCAAACATATATGCCATATATAATGATTTTTTAAACGAATATTATAAATTGAGTTTTAAATTAACTAAAAAAATAAACTTTGAAGATGCGGTTGCATTGCTATATATAAAACAATATCTTTTAGGTGTTAAAAAATATAACCAAATAAAACATCTGGTAATCGATGAGTTCCAAGACTATAGTCCTTTAAACTATTACATTATCAATCAAATGTTCCCTTGCGTTAAAACAATTTTAGGCGATGTTGGGCAAAATGTTGCGGGATACGAAACAACAATATTGGATAATTTTAATCAACTAGACACAATAAAAAGCAAAATGGTTATGCTAAACAAGTCTTATCGATCAACATTCGAAATAACATCTTTTGCAAATTCAATAATAAACAGAACAAATGTTGAAATAGTGGACAGGCATGGCGAACAGGTTTGTTGGACAAAATATAACACTAATCAAGAAAAACTAGAAAAAATAATTAATTTTGTGGAAGAATCCAAAAAAAGTAACAACAAAACAATTGGAATTTTGTGCAAATCTATGCAACAAGCAGAAAACCTTAACAAAGAATTAAAGAGTTGCTTAAAATATCACTATTTAAACATAGACACATTAGATTATAAAGATGGCGTGATTTTAGCACCGGTATTTTTGGTTAAAGGTTTGGAGTTTGACTCGGTTATTGTTGTAGATGCAGACAGTCAAAACTATAACACAAAAATTGATAGGCAGGCGTTTTATGTTGCAACAACCAGAGCAATGCATAAGTTAGAATTGCTATATAACAATAAAAAACCTTTTTCTTTGTAACAATTTTAATAAAATCTTGACAATGTTGTTTAAAGAAGTTAAAATAAAAACAAGGAAGGCGTATGGAAGTTTTTATAAATAATTTAATAACATTTTTAAATGGGCTAAGTCCATTTTTAAAAGTTCTTCTTGTTGGCTTGCTTATAATGATAGATGTTATGTGTGTTATAAATGTTATCAAATCATGCATAAAAAAAGAAAAAGTTGTGTTAAACCTTCTTTCTTTTGTTTTGCTTGCTTTGTTTTTAGCATTATCAATTTTCATCTTTTCACATTTATAAAAAAAGGGGTTAAAAATGTCAGAATTAATATTATCAAGTGATTTTGTAACAACAGTTTTTCCGGTTGTTATGTGGGTTGCCATTGCAATTATTGCAATTTGTGCAATTGGTCTTATAATAACAACTCTTTTGCAATCAAGTGCAGACGAAAATGGTGCAACTGCTGTAACTGGGCAAGAAAGTTATTATTCTCAAAACAAAGGCGAAAGTCGTGACGGTCGTTTAAAAAAATGGACAATTATTCTTGCGAGCGTTTTGGTGTTTTTTGTTTTGTTATATTTTGTAACATGGGTAATAATGCCATCTTAACAAAAAAACAAAATTTGTTTTGTGGGTAAAAAATTAATTTTACAAATAAGGCTTCAAACAATTTGTTTGTGGCTTTTTTGTTTTTGTGCTATATTTGTTTTATTTTATTTGCAAAATCTAACAATAAATAGTAACATATTAATAAATAACGGAGCATTATGGTAAAAAGTCAAATAATAAACTACTTAAAAAACAACAAAAAAAGGTACAAAAACAAAAACGAATTTGTGCTTGCTTTGTCAACGGCATATAAGTCAAATTTTAATGAAACAAAACATGTTTTAGAAACTCTTTTAGAGGACGGAAAAATTGTTGAAGTTTATCCAGGCAAATTTAAATTGATTGAAAACACAAATTTTGTTAAAGGTAGGCTTATTGGAAACAACAAAGGTTATGCCTTTGTTGATGTTGACAACCCTAACATTCCAGATTTTTTTGTTCCCGCTTCAAAACTAAATGGTGCATATAATGGGGATATTGTTTTAATTAATCCTTTAAGCAAAACAGATTTAAGTCAAGAAGCAGAAGTTGTTAAAGTTTTAAAAAGAAATAATTTAACATTGGTTGGCACTTTTTCAAAATTAAAGCATGGAGATGGTTTTGTTGTTGCAGATAATAACAAGTTTAGCAAACAAATTTTTGTTTCAAGAAAAAAATCGATGGATGCGGTTGCTGGGCAAAAAGTTGTTGTAAAGGTCGAGTTTGGGCAAAAACATGAAAGGCTTAATGGTGAAATTATTGAAATTTTGGGCAACGAGTCAGATTTTAAAACTTTGCAGTTGGCACTAATCAGAGCACACAAACTTTATGAAGAGTTTCCAAAAGAAGTTATTGATGAAGCAGAAAGAATTCCACAAAAAGTCCTTCCAAAAGAAATTGCAAGTCGGTTAGATTTGCGAGACGAACTTACTTTCACAATTGACGGGGCCGACGCTCGTGACTTTGATGATGCTGTGTCAATTTCAAAAAATGGTAAAAATTTTGTTTTGGGTGTTCATATTGCCGATGTTGGAAACTATGTTAAATATAACTCAGAATTAGATGGCGAAGCCTATTTAAGGGGAACAAGTTCATATTTTCCTAATTTGGTGTTGCCAATGCTTCCGGTTGCTTTATCAAACGGCATTTGCTCCCTGAATGAGGGAGAAGACAGGTTAACTCTTTCTTGCATTATGGAAATTGACCCAAGTGGCAAGGTTGTAAAACACAAAATTTGTGAAAGTGTTATAAACAGCAAAAAGCGTTTTACTTATGATGAGGTTTTTGCTGTTATTAAAGGGGAAAACAATGCTTTGGCAAAGTTCTCAGATTTTAAAGATGCAATTTTGCAAATGAATGAGCTTTCTCATATTTTAGGTGATGTTAAAAAGGCAAACGGAATGTTAGATTTAGACATTCCAGAACCACACTTTGAATTGGACGAAAATGAAAAAGTTAAAGTTGTTATGCCAAGAGAAAGAAACGAAGCACATATTTTAATTGAAAATTTTATGGTGGTTGCCAACGAAACCATTGCCAAGCATTATGCAACAAAAAAATATCCGTTCATATATCGTGTTCACGAAAAACCAACAAGAGATAAAATTAGTTCATTTTTAAACTTTGTAAACAGCCTAGGTGTTTCCACTCCTGAGCAAATTGGTGATGTTGAACCAACTTATATTCAAGAAGTTTTAAAAAGTTTAAATGGTAAAGATTTTGAAAAAACTTGCAATAAAGTTTTGTTACGTTCATTGCAAAAAGCCAGATATTCAGAAGATTGTTTGGGGCATTTTGGTTTAGCTCTTGAATATTATTGTCACTTTACAAGCCCAATAAGGCGTTATCCGGATTTGTGCATTCATAGAATAATAAAAGAAGATTTAAAAAAGAACGGCCTTACTGAATCCAGAAAAGAAGAGTTGTTAGATTTTGTTACAGATGCATCCTTAAGGTCTAGCGAGCGTGAAAAAAATGCCACCGAAGCAGAGCGTGATGTTGATGATTTGTATAAAACATATTATATGCAGGACCATTTAAACGAAGAGTTTGAAGGAATAATTTCAGGTGTTCAGCCTTATGGTTTTTATGTTGAACTTAGCAATACTGTAGAAGGTTTGGTCAAAGTTGAAAACTTGCCTGAAGATGCGTATTTGTATTACGAAAAAACATTTAAGTTAAAAGGTCAAAATCATTGTTATGGTTTGGGTGACATTGTAAAAGTTAAAGCAGTAATGGCAAATTTAGCAGAAAGAAAAATTGAGTTTGTACTTGTTTAAGTTAAAAAAGGTGGTTATATGTCAGATAGTGTTATAGCTAAAAATAAAAAAGCATTTTTTGATTATTTTATTGAAGATACTTACCAAGCAGGAATTGTTCTTGTTGGCTCAGAAGTTAAGTCAGTTAGGGCGGGAGGAGTTAGCATTTTAGATAGTTTTGTTGTTGTAAAAAATGGTGAAGTTTTTTTAAAAAATGCCTACATAAAGACTTTTGAAAAAACAACAGCATATGTGCCAGACGAACGAAAAGACCGCAAGTTGTTGTTAAACAAGCAAGAAATTTCTAAAATCATAAGAGCAAAACAAGAAAAGAATTATACAATTGTTCCGCTAAAAATATATTTAAAAAATAATAAAGTTAAAATTGAAATTGGGCTTGCAAAAGGTAAAAAATTGTATGATAAAAAAGACTCCTTAAAAGAAAAGAGTCAAAAACGAGATATTGAACAAGCCACAAAAAACTATAAAATGTATAAATAAAAAAATTCTCGCATTTATTGAGCGAGAATTTTTTGTGGTGTAGAGTTAGAGTTCTTATACTCATTCATTTATTTGAGTATAACATTTATTTAATATAGTTTTAAACTCATTTGGTAATAGCGATAACGCTTTTTGTTTTTAATTGTCATCAATGCCATACAAGGCTTCAGCCATACTTCCAACAATACAAGCATTTGTATCGGTATCGCCACCGAAAGATATTGCAAGTTTTATACTATTTTCAAAATCTGTTGAATTAAATAATGAATATAAGCACAGGTCGATAGTGCTTGAACAAGTATAGTTAAATTCCTTGATTTCGGGTTTAATAATATTCAAATTTAACTTTTTAATAATCTCTTGCTTTGAATATCCTTTTCTTGCATAAAAAATTATTAGTGAAATAGTTTTAGCACAATTGATTGCTTCTTCTGAGTTATGTGAAGGGATAGTTGCAAGAAATGAATTTTTAATGACGTCCTCTTCGGTATTAAATAAATATCCCACAGAGGAAATTCTCATCATTGCGCCATTGCCACAACTTACACCTTGGGAAGTCCCTTTTGCCCATTTTATAAAATTTGGTGAAAACATAGTAGCAAAATATGGAATATTTTGTGGAACTTTATCACAATACTTTAAAGCATACTCTTTTAGTTTTTGTTCGTAATCCCCATTGCTAACATATCTACTCCTTCAATGTTTTCATTATATCACAATGCAAAAGAAATTCCAAAACAATCGTATAAAAAGAAAAATACGCAACCCTACAATTTTCGGAAGTGCGTATTGTTCACTTCTGGTGGAGGCGTCGAGAATTGAACTCGAGTCCGAAGTTTATTTCAAAATCTTTCTACATGTTTATTTTGTGATTTAATTTAAACATTTGCACTTTCACAAACAAAATTGCCAATGCCTGCTCATTAAAAATAAGATTAATCAGCATGAGTACCAATTAAAATTTGTGCCATAAACCAAAGTTTAAAACACTGGCACTTGTTTTAAACTCGCTTATAACTTAAAACTTAAGCAGCCAAAGCGAGGCTTCTAGAATTGTTTGCGTTTATTCGCTTGACATTTTTTTAGGTGGCACTTGTCAAACCACCACATGCTTTTATTTTTTCAACACAACCCCGTCAAAACCAAGTCGCCCCCATAATTGTTGCATTAATATTATATATCAATAATCTGTTTTTGTCAATTAACAACAAAATAAAAAAACTTAAAACACATGCTTTTTTGCAAAGAATGTCAAATTGTTAATAAAAAATAAATCACTTAAATTGATATACAAAACAGGTGCTCATATGATAATATATACATATAACGTAGGAGAAAACATGAACCAAGATCAAGCAATAAGAGTTGTTGTGGATGAAAACAATTCATCAATATTCAGAGATGAAAGCAAATGCATTAATTGTGGAGAGTGCTCTAGAGTTTGTTCACAAATTGCTAGCGTTAATAATAACTATAGTTATAATAAAATAAAAAAAGCCGTTTGTGTTAATTGTGGGCAATGCATAAAATCTTGCCCAACAAACAGCATGTGTGTTAAAAGTAATTTAAAACAAATCGAAAACGAAATAGAAAATGGCAAAATTGCCGTTGTGTCTGTTGCTCCTGCAGTTAGAGTTTCTTTGGGTGATGAATTTGGTTTAAAAAAAGGTGCTTTTGTTGAAGGGCAATTGGTTACACTTTTAAAAAAATTGGGTTTTAAATATGTTCTTGATGTAAACTTTTCTGCCGATTTAACAATATGTGAAGAAACCACAGAGTTCTTAACTAGACTTAAAACAAACACAAACTTACCAATGTTTACAAGTTGTTGCCCATCTTGGATAAAATTTGTAGAAACATTCTATCCCGAAATGGTAAACCATTTGTCGTCTTGCAAAAGCCCGATTTCCATGCAAAATGCATTAATCAAAACATATTTTTCAAACTCAAAAAACATTGATTCTAATAAGTTGATAACGGTTACAGTTACTCCTTGTGTGGCAAAAAAATTTGAAATTGAAAGACCAGAACTAAAAATATCTTCATCTGATTCTGATTTTTGCATAACCACAACAGAATTGTCTTGCTGGGCAAAAACAAAAAACATAAACTTAAAAAATTTGGAAATAAGTGAGTTCGATTCACCAATGGGCACTTCTAGCGGTGGCGGGGTGATTTTTGGGAGCTCGGGTGGAGTTACTGAGTCTGCAATAAGAAATTTGTGTGCATTAACAAATAATAGTGTGCAAAACATTAATTTTAAAAAGTTGCGAGAAAGTAAATATGTAAAAGAGTTTAATGTTGAGTTTTTTGATAGACAAATAAAATTTGCATGTGTTAGTGGCTTAAACAATGCAAGAAAAATAATAAATAAAATAAAGTCAGGTGAAAAATATGACTTTGTTGAAGTTATGGCTTGCCAAGGTGGTTGTGTTGGTGGCGGTGGGCAACCAAAACACTTAGGTGAAGAATGCAAAACTCAAAAAGCAAGAACAAACTCTCTTTACATGCGAGATAAACAACTAAAAATTTGTTGTGCTAGTGACAACCCAAACATTAAAGATGTTTATAAAACATTTTTGGGTGAACCAAATTCTGAATTTGCAAAAAAACTTTTGCACACACAATATGTGAATCGCAGTAAAGACATACAAGAATAATAACTTTTGTATATTTTTAACATCAAATTTCAAACTGATGAAGTTTTGTTAAAACGCATTTTTAAAGTTTTTAAAAAAAATTGTTAAAAATACTTGCAAATATAATAATAATCTGTTATACTAGCCAAGTATTAGACAAATGCGGAGTTGGCAGAGCGGTCGAATGCGGCGGTCTTGAAAACCGTTATAGTGAGAGCTATCTGGGGTTCGAATCCCTAACTCCGCGCCAAGTTGACGAAAGGAAAAGTCTTATTAACAAATGAGCGAACGATACTAAATGTGTTTAAGTATTAGTGAGCGAATGCAGTTAATATCGTAGATATTTTCTTGCAACAATTAAGAAGTCGCAGAAATGCCCATAAATAAAGGGTTTCTGCGATTTTTTGTTTTGTGAGATTTTTGAGAAAAATGTGGTTTTGGGCTTTTCAAGTCTTATAAACAAATGAGAGAACAATAATTAAAGTTTATTTTAATTTATTAGTGAGCGAATGCGGTTTATATCTTGGATATTTGTGAGGCTAACAGGAGTCCAAAATTTTTGATAAACGAGCAAATGAACAATAAATTGTGCTTGCACAAATGAATTGGTGAGTGAGCGAAGTTTATATTGAAGATATTTTTATGGAAATTTAGAAAAAATATGAAAATCATATAAACTGCGTTCGCTCATAAATGCGATTATGCGAGCATAAGCAATATTCACTCACTTGTTTATCAAAACCAATTGCAAAATCAAAATAAAAAATTAAACAATCAAAGCAAAAATATCAAATGATATAATGTGTCCTCGCTCACTTGTGATATTTTGCAAGCAAAATCACAGTTCGGCTCGTTGTATTATCAAAATAATCAAAAGAAATCAAAATTTCAAATCAGCCCTAATAAAGCCAACATATCAGTTATATTGTTATAATTTTTGCTGAAAATTTTTTCATTTATTTGGA
>CAZRJB010000018.1:0-13641 GCA_964600435.1 uncultured Lachnospiraceae bacterium | reverse complement strand
TGGATAACTTTTGGTGGAATTTTTGATGTTTTGTGGGTGAAAAATAACTTGGTTTGAAATAAAAAATTTTAAGTTTGCGAAAGCAAAAGCAAAACAAGAGCAACCCGCGTATGTTTTTATTATAAATAGTTAACAAATGTTTTTTTGTTAAACGTGCTTATGTTTTAAATTTGGTGTTGGAGTGGAACAAATTAATTTTATAAAAAAATTAAAAGCCAAATTTTTAAACTGCAAACATTATTTAAACAAAAATAAAAAACAATTAAAAAAACAAACAAAATTGGTTTAAAAATGTATTATTTAAAAAAATGATAATTTTAACTGAATTTCAACATAATTAATTTTTTGTTGTGATATAAACAAAAAACATCAAAATGTGTTTGAATAAAAAAACCAAGCAAACTTTTACGTTTGCTCGGTTTTTAATTAAATTAATAAATTTACATAATATTTTCTAAAAATTCAATTTCTTCATTAGAAGTTTTATCTTTTTCTTGAATTATAATATTTTTAACATTTTCAACCAAGTCTTCAACATATTGTTTATAATCTTTATTTATTACAACACCCATTTTTTCCACTTTTTTAAATGCAGACTTGATGTTTATTTTTGATAATGTGTTATCCAAAACTTTTTGAAGTTCTGGATATTTTTTTGCATATGCAACCAAGTTATGAACATTATTTTTAAAATGCCTTGAACTATTTACATATTCGCTATCAAAAGTGAAGATTTTTCCCAAGTTGGAATATTCATTTGTTATGTCATGCATGGTTAGCAATGGACCATAGTTGTTTTCAATCCAGTCAACAATTCTTTCGCCACAAAAACTAAATTCATTATCAATTAACTTTGCAATTTGCAAAGATTTATCTTTTTTGTTAAAAACAAAATTAATATTTCTAACATTTCTATCTGTTTGCAATGTTAAAGTGTCAAAAAGAATAATTTTATATAAAGAAACAATTGTATCTTTTTTGTTAATTTTAACGCCGGCATTTACATATTTATCAATAACATCAGCGCAATCAATTAAGTTTGGTTTTGCTTCTTTATCCACTGACAAAAACTGCTCAAGATTAATCATTTTATGCCCGTCAGAAATATCATAAGACACAACACCAACAGCATTGCCATAGTTTGCCAATTCATATTCGGCGCAATCCACACCAATTTGGTTGCAAAGAGCATTGCACAACAGTTCGTTGACAATTCTAACATTTTTTATTTCTTTTCCAAATTCACTATCAAAAGATTTAAAAATTGCCTTGCCCTTTGGGGTTATAAACCAATTGTCGCCAAAAGTCATGGTGGAAATGCCAACTTTTTGCCCTCTTATTGACCTTGGTTTATGCGAAAATGTTTTTAAATCTAAGCCCAAAGCAATTTTAATGTTATTATACTTTGTTAAATTTTTTACAATATATTTATTTGTCACAAAACACTCCTTTTGAAACTTATCTCAAGCACTCAACAGCATTTGCCCTATCTTCTGCACAATAAACAAAACTGCCAGAAACAACAATGTCTGCACCAAGCGCCTTAAGATTTTTAGACACGTCAGGAACAACACCGCCGTCCACTTCAATTAAAAACCTTGCACCATAGTCATCTCTAATTTGTTTAAGTTTTTTAATTTTTGAATATGTGCTTTCTTTAAAACGTTGACCGCTGCAACCCGGAAAAACACCCATAACCAAAACCAAATCTGCAAAAGCAATATATGGCAAAACCTCACTAACCTCTGTGTCTGGGTTTATTGCAACGCCAGCAATTGCACCACACTTAGAAATGTTCTTTAAACACTTTTCCAAATCTGACTTGTTTTTAAACGCTTCAAAATGCACTGTTACAATTTGAGCCCCTGCCCGAATAAACTTTTTAACAATTTTAGAAGGTTTGTTTACCATAAGATGAACATCTAATGGCAAAAGAGTTTTTAAGTAAATTTTTTTAACCATATCACAAGATAAAGAGTCTTTGCAAACAAAATTTTTGTTCATTACATCACAATGAACATAATCTGCACAACCATTTAACTTTCTAACATAAGACAACAATTCGTCTTCATCAGACACAGGGTCTGTTGAAGGAGCAATTTTTAAAGAATTAACCATGCGTTTTTACCCACTTATTTTTTAATGTTATATATATATCTTTATATCTCAAATATCTATCTTTGTCAAGAGTGCCACACTCAACACACCTTTTAATTTCACAAAAACCAATTGGTTCATCCACATGCACGCAAGACTTAAACTTGCAGCCATCCATTCTTTTAACATATTCCGGATAGTAATATGGCAATTCATAGTAAGCAATTGGCAAAAGTTTTTCATCCAAACTAGTAAAGCCAGCCGTGTCGGTTATATAGCAATCATCTTCAAAAAAAATTTCACAGTGTCGAGTTGTGTTTTTGCCTTTTTGACTTTTTATAGACAACTCGCCAACCAAACTAGCATGCTGTTTTAAAATTGCATTAACCAAAGCCGATTTGCCAACAGCCGACTGCCCCGCAAAGGCAACCAACTTGTTTTTTATTGCATTTTTTAAGTTGTTTATTCCAACACCAGAAATTGCATTTGTAAAAATAATATTTTCAACAACATCAGAATAAACCCTTTTAACATAATCACACAAACCGTTGTCTATGTCAATTTTGTTAACAACAATAATTGGTTCAACACCATAACACAGCGAAAACAAAATCAACTTGTCAACAATTTTAAAATCAGGCAAAGGTTTTTGTGCAAGAGTGATAATCAAAGCATCCAAATTGCACAAAGGTGGCCTTATAAAAATGTTTTTTCGTTTTTCAATTTTTTCAATTGTAACCGGATTGTTTGAAACATTAACAACAACCCTATCACCAACAAAAATGCCATCCGATTTTAAATTTTTTCTTGCAACGCAAACATAGGTGCATTGCTGTACCTTAACCCAAAACTTGTCTGCAATTTTTTTAAAAACCAATCCTTGCATTTTTACCCTTTTTTGTTTAATATTTTTGCCCTAAGTTGCCCGCAAGCACCTTCAATGTCTGCTCCCATTGTTCGCCTAACAGTTGCAGAAATTCCATTTTTTGCCAACCTGTCCGCAAACGCATATGCTTTTTTTCTGTTTGTTCCAAGCATGCCACGTTCTTTAACCTCGTTTAAAGGAATTAAATTTACGTGACACACCAATCCTTTTAAAATTGTCGAAAGTTGATCTGCACAATCAAACGAATCATTCTCGCCGCTAATTAAAGAATATTCAAACACAATTCTTCGCTTTGTTTTGTTAAAATAATATTTAACAGCAGAAATTAATTCTTTAATTGAATATTTATTTGCAATGGGCATAATTTTTTTACGCATTTCATCATTTGGAGCATGAAGAGAAATGGTTAAAGTGATTTGCAAATTTAAATCTGCCATTTGTTTAATTTTATCCACCAAGCCACAAGTTGAAAGCGAAATGTTTCGCTGGCTAATGTTAATTCCATTTTCGCTTGAAACAAGTTCAAAAAACTTTATAACATTATCATAATTATCTAACGGTTCTCCACTTCCCATTAACACAACATTTGTAACTTTTCTGTTTTTTAAATTACCACCATTATCTTTGTTAACAAAAAGAACTTGCGCTAAAATTTCTCCTGCAGATAAATTTCTGACCAGCCCACCCAAAGTGCTTGCACAAAACTTGCAACCCATTCTGCACCCAACCTGAGTTGAAACGCACAAAGTGTTTCCATACTTATAACTCATAAAAACACCTTCAATAATGTTGTTGTCTGCAAGTTTATAAACATATTTTATTGTTCCGTCTTTTCCAACAAGTTTAGTGTGCAAAGAAATTGGATAATCTTCAAATTGTTCCAAAAGTTTAGATTTTAACTCTTTGCTAATGTTAGAAAGTTCAGAAATGCTTTTGCCATTGTTTATTCCTTCAAAAATTTGTTTTGCTCTAAACTTTTTTTCGCCCAAGTTTTCACAAATTTTTTCAATTTCAGCAAGACTATAGTTTAACAAACAATCAAGCATTGCACACACTCCCAACATCCAAATGTTTGCCATTTAAATAACTTTTTGCAAGCATTTTTTTAGAGTTTGGTGCAGTAAATTCCAAAATTTCAACAGCACCGCCTTCACACTTTATAACCAGCCCGCCTTTAGAACTTGCCTCCACAATTGTTCCGTTTTTTACATTGCTAGAACATTCCACAACTTTTGCAGAAAAAACTTTATATGTTTCTGAATTTAATTTAAACAAAGCAATTGGATTTGGATTAAGCCCTCTAACAAAATTTACAATTTCTTGCGGGGTTTTGTTAAAATCAATAAAACAATCATCTTTTTTAAACATTTTTGTGTATGTTGCCAAACTCTCATTTTGTGGATAAAATTTTGCTTCTCCACTTTCTATAAGGTTTAAGGCTTTAACACACAACTCACCACCAATAAAAGCCAACTTGTCCGAAAGTGAACCATATGTGTCCTGCTCGACAATTTCACACTCTTTAAAAAGTAAAACGTCACCAGTGTCAATTCCAATTTGTGTTTGCATTATGCAAACTCCGGTAAATTTTTCTCCATTAATAATTGCCTGCTGAATTGGTGATGCTCCCCTATATTTTGGCAAAAGCGAACCATGAACATTAATAATGCCCTTTGGACAAACATCAATAATTTCTTGGCTTAAAATTTGACCATATGCGGCAGTTACCATAATGTCTGCATTTAAACTTTTTAAAACATCAACACCTTCACTTTTGATTTTGTTAAACTGAAAAACGGGCAAGTTTAACTGCTTTGCCAAAACCTTAACAGGTGGTTCTGCCAATTTGTTTCCTCGTCCTGCAATTTTGTCTGGTTGACAAACCACACCCACAACTTGATGTGCGCTTTTGCAAATTTCATTCAAAACACTTGCTCCAAAATTAGGAGTTCCTAAAAAAATTATTCTCATTAATTCTTATTGTTTCCTTTTTCTGCTCTATCCAAAAACAAAATGCCGTTTAAATGGTCAACTTCGTGACATATGCACCTTGCAAGCCACTTTTCTCCAGTAACCGAAATGTTAAAACCAAACCTATCTTGTGCATTAACTGTAACCTTGTAAGGGCGCTTTACTTCTTTTCTGATTTTTCCGCAAGATAAACAGCCTTCCTGCTCAACATCTTCTCCCTCTTCAAAAACAATTTCAGGATTAACAAACTCATAAAACATGTTGTTAACATCCATAATAACAACTCGTTTTAACACTCCAACTTGTGGAGCAGCCAAACCCATGCCGTCATATTTGTACATTGTTTCTTTCATATCATCCAAAAGTTCTGCCAAGCGCTCGTCAAAAACAGTCACGGTTTTGCATTTTTTACTCAACAGTTCATCATCCATTTTAACAATTTTTCTAATCGCCATAAAAATTTCCTTTTAAATTACATTAAATTGTACTATTTTTTAAAAAAATAATCAACTATAATGCAAAAACAAAAATAATTGATGTTAAACACACATAAAAACAACAATTGCTTTTGTAAAATAATGTACCTTTTTATGCAATTTTGTGTGTATGTTTCTTCAAATAAAAAACAAACTTCTTAATTGTTCTGACCTTTTGCTAATAAAAAACTCTTTTTTTGTATATATCTAAAAAAATTTGCCAATTTAAAAACAATAAAAAACTCTGAGATGATTCTCAGAGCAAAAAAGATTACTTTAACTTTTTTAAAAAAGGATTTATTTTTTTAGGACTTTAAAATTAAAAACTAATCAGCTTTTGGCGCTACTGCAAAAGATGGATTGAAAGTGCTAGTTGCAAAATCTTTTGTTGCATCTGCTAAAGTGTAGGTAACTTCGTAAGTAAATACGTTTGAACCTGACGCAGTACCAATTGTTGCTTTACCTTTTGATAAAGCAGTTGATGGGTTAACGGCGATTGTTACTACACCTTCACTCGAAGCAGTTGGAGCACTGGTTACTGTAACTTCTGCCTCATATTTTGCCAAGTTTGTGATTTTTACAGTGTAAACAATTGTTTTGTTTTGAACGTTTTCAACATTTTTAAATGCAAATGCACCCAAGTTAAGAGATTTGTTTATATCATTTGCAGTTGTTGCTTGAGTTGCCTCCCAAGAAATTGTTTTTTCGGAAGTTTCTCCGGTTGGTGTTAGGCTATCATCTGCATCTGTATCTGTGTATGTGACATAATCAGTGTTATATTTAACCTCAACTTCAAATTTAACATTAACATCTCCACTAATTGTGTAAGAAACTGAAGAGGTTAATGATAAGGTTGCAGTACTAGCCGCATAAGCACCAAAAACCATTAATGCAAGTGCCAAACAAAGCGAAGCAATTGTAGAAAATAATTTAACTTTCTTTTTCATTATATATCCCCTTTTTTTTAAAATACATTTTGTCAAATTTTTGTCACTCAAATCTAAAAAACACTGAAGCCCTAAAACAATGTTTGTTCAAATTTTGCAACATTGGCAACCAAAAAAACAATTAAATTGCCGTGAAATTGTTTTTTGCCACCTGCAAAACAGGTTTGACAAGCCTTTTTGCAAAACCAAAAATGTTACACACATGCAACCATTTGGTTACACACATTATATATTATTAAAAACAACCATGTCAAACATTTGCAACCGTTTGGTTACATATTTTGACATTTTTTTACGTAAACTAACAACATGCATTTATATTTTTTTAAACCAAGCATGTCGGTTTTTATGGAACCGTTTTGTTCCAGCAGTGATTTTATAACCAAATGGTTGTATTTTTGTTTATAACAACACATTTTAGGGAGATAATTTTTATGACTTATTCTTTTCCGGAAAGATTAAAAGAACTTAGATTAGAAAAAGGTTTATCCACAAGAAAACTTGCAAACGACATTGGATGCAGTCATGTTGCAATAAGCCGATGGGAACGTGGAACACAAATTCCAACAATTGAAACTCTTGTTACTCTCGCCTTATATTTTAAAGTTTCTGCAGACTATTTGTTAGGCTTGGAGGACTAAAACAATGAATGCTTTTAGCGAAAATTTAAAGATCTTACGCACATCCCGAAATTTATCCATAAGGCAACTTGCAAAACAGGTTAATTTTAGCGACATTGCAATTGGAAGATGGGAGCGTGGAGAACAAATTCCAACAATTAAAACCTTGCTTGTTTTTGTTGAGTTTTTTAATGTTAGTGCCGACTTTTTGCTGGGTTTGTCAAAAAATTCATAAAAAACCAAATTGCTGGCTTTTCTTGTTTTTCTATTTTTTTTGTTTTCACTTATTAAAAAACTGGGCAGAATATTTGTCCAGTTTTTGTTTTTTTGTGATTGTTGCTAATTTTAATTAACAAAAATATATTTTTTTTTGCAAGAACCAACACCTAAATCAAACTCGATGGATTTATTTCCACAAAGAAACTCACTTTGGGATTATAGCACTCGTCACAAATTGCGTAGATTTTGTTTGTTATTTCTGCTTGGTTATCTTTTTTTAATCTAATTAAAATTTGATACCTAAATTTGTTTTTAATTTTTGACACAGGTGATTTCATGGCATCAAAATATACAAAATCGTCCTTATATAAATTTGAAAGGTCAAAAATTTTATTGTGGCATTTTTTAACAACATCCAAAACAAGTTCATTGTTTTGGCTTGTAAAAAGAAGCCTTATGATTGTTGTAAACGGCGGGAACTGTGCTGTTTCTCTTAGGTTTATCTCTTTATTAAAAAAGCCTTTATAGTTATAGTTTGCAATAAATTTATATGCATAATGTCTTGGTGCATAGGTTTGCAAAACAACCTTGCCTTGATTGTTGCTTCTGCCTGCCCTGCCCGCCATTTGAGTTATTAGTTCAAAAGTTCTTTCGGTAGATTTAAAATCACTCTGATACAAACTTTGATCAGCGTCCACAATTCCAACAACTGTAACATCTTTAAAGTCGTGGCCTTTTGCAATCATTTGTGTGCCAACCAAAACGGCTGGTTTTGTTTCGCCAAACTCTTTTAAAATTTTTTGATATGAATTTTTAACTTGGGTTGTGTCGTTATCCATGCGCAAAACTTTAACATCAGGAAAAAAATGATTAAGTTCTTCAACAATTTTTTGTGTTCCAACTGCCCCTTGCCTAATTCTTGACGATTGACATTGTGGGCATTTGGTTAAAACTTTATATCTTTTGCCACAATAGTGACATTTTAATTGGTTATCGTCTTTGTGATACACCAAACTAACATCACATTCAGTGCATTTGGCAACATAGCCACAATCCACACATCGCATAAAAGACGAAAAACCACGCCTGTTTATAAACAACATTGCCTGCTGTTTGTTTTTAAAGCAATTTTCTAATTCATATAGTAAAGTCCTGGAAAACACACCACCATTCCCCGCCCTTATTTCAGAAAGCATGTCCACAATTTGAATTTTAGGCATTTCTTTTCCGTTTATTCTAACAGGCATTTCAATCAAGTTATATATGCCCTTTTCTGCATTTAAAAAACTTTCCAAACTTGGAGTTGCGCTGCCCAAAACAAGCGGGCAACCATTATATGACTTTCTAAACTCTGCAACATCTTTTGTGAAATATCTCGGATTGGACTCCGAATTGTAACTTTGTTCATGTTCTTCGTCAATAATAATCACACCCAAATTTTGCACTGGTGCAAAAATGGCAGACCTTGCCCCAACCACAATTTTTGCATTGTTTAAACGGATTCGTTTCCATTCATCAAAACGCTCGCCACTGGACAAACCGCTGTGCAAAATTGCAACTTCTTCACCAAATCGAGCCTTAAAGTTTGACAAAACTTGTGGGGTTAAAGAAATTTCTGGAACAAGCATAATTGCCGTTTTGCCATTTTTTACAACCTGTTCAATAACGCTCATATACACTTCTGTTTTGCCCGAACCAGTAACACCAAAAAGCAAGTGTGTTTTGTCCGGCTTTTCCAAAATTTGATTTATTGCCTTTTTTTGCAAATCGGAATGAGTTACCACTTTGTTGGTAATTTCTAAATAATCTGGTTTTCGCAAAAATTCTTGATTGCTTTCAATTAAAAACCCATTTTCAATAAATTTGTTTACAGCAACCACCGAAAATTGATTGTTTAAGTCACTTTTATAATACTTTTTGTGCTTTTCTAAAAAGTTTAGAAGTTCTAATTGGTTTTTTGCATTTTTTCTTATTGATTGTTCGGCAACACTTTTGTCCGCAACAAACTCTAAAATTTTTTTGCTTAAACTTTTAACTTTGCCTGTTCGCATTTCGCTTGGAATAAACAACCTTAAAACATCAATATATCTTAAATGGTAAAACTTGCACATGTTGTGCATAAGGTCAATCATTTCTTTGGTTATAACTGCAAAGTCGTCCACCGGCTTTATAATTTTTTTAACTTTTGAAACATCATATGTTGTTGTTTCTTTAATGCGTATAATAAAACCTTCAATGTTAAACTTGCCAAAAGGGACCAAAACACGATACCCTTCGGTAACATTAAAGCCTGAAATATCATAATCATAAATTTTATCCACTGCACTAGCGGAAATATCAACAATAATTTCTGCAAACATTAATCACATTATACACAAAACAAACATGTTTTGTAAACACAAAAAAAGATTACACAACAATTTGTGCAATCTTTTTAAAATTATATTTTAATATCAAAATCAAACACACCAACAGAATCGTTTATTGTTTCAACTTTTGGTTCATATGGTTTAAAATATTTATCGTAAATATATTTTTTCTTGTCCTTTATAATGTCAAATGCAATGTCGTCAATGGTGGGAAATTTTGTTACATCCATAATTTTTTTAGTGAATTCGCAAGTTTCTCTTTGAACTTCTACATCTAAGTTATGCTTTTCATTGCCTTGCTCATCAAAACAATTTTTATAAATTTTTGACAATGTTGAAGGTTTAACATCTTTATAAACCATAACAAGAACTTGAAGCCTATCCATCAAATAACAAAAATTGTCATATCCACTTTTAATCATAAATTTTTTACCTCACTTTTTTTAGTTGTTATCATTTTATCATTAATCTTATAACAAGTCAATACCGAATTTTAATATTTTTTCTAACCAAGCACAATAATTCCTTTAACTGCAAAAAAATGTTACATAACAACTCTGTCATCGTTAATATATTTTGCTTTTGCTTTTAATTTGATTGGTTTACGTTTGAACAGTTTTAAAATTT
The DNA here is from genome assembly GCA_964600435.1 of uncultured Lachnospiraceae bacterium. Taxonomy (GTDB): domain Bacteria; phylum Bacillota; class Clostridia; order Christensenellales; family UBA1242; genus HGM11367. The sequence goes on along the minus strand of CAZRJB010000018.1, from coordinate 3,429 downwards.
CTGGCATTGCATCAATTGTTGCCTTATAGCCTTCGTCAATCATGTCTAAAAAGCCTTCTTTTTTTGTGCTTTTAAAACGTTTTGTTTCTGGCTTAATCATAACATCGCTATATAAATAACCCTTAACCACATTGCCTTTCATTAAAATTCTGACCGTGCAACTTAAAACATCCAAAAGTTTTGTGCTTTCTGTTCCGTAATTTCTAGATTTGTTTACGTCAACTGCAACAACATAGTCACAACCCATAAGTTTTGGAACATCGGCAGGAATTGTGTTTTGAAGCCCACCGTCACACAAGTGCCTATCTTCAAAAACAACAGGTTGAAAAACACCTGGAACAGCACTAGAGCCTGCACACGCTTTTGCCAAATTGCCTTTTGTTATAACACATTCTTCCATTGTTATAATGTCAACAGCAATGGCAGAAAAAGGAATTGGCAAGTCTTGAATGTTAATGTCACCAAGTTCATTTTTTATGACCTTTTCAAGCCCTTCGGTTTTTGAAGGAACAAAAACAAGTTTGGAAGTTCTAATGTCTTTAACATTCATTTTTTCAGCAATTTTGAACATTTGTTCATAAGTATAGCCGGCAGCATAAAAAGCACCCACAATGCTACCTGCACTTGTGCCACTAACATAGTCAAATTTTATGCCATATTCTTCAAAAGCTTTAATTGCCCCAAGATGAGCAAACCCTCTTGCACCGCCGCCACCAAAAGCAATGCCAATTTTTACCTTTTTGTTTTTGCCTTTAAAGAGCATGCTAGAGGCTTGAATTTTTTTCTTAAATTTACCAAACATTGTTTTCCCTTTAAACCTGCAAATAACAGGTTAATATATTTTTATTACTTAATACATATATAGTATACCAAAACCAAGTTAAATTTTCAATACTTAATTTAAAACTTTTTTAACATTGTAAATGTGTAACACACAAAACACAAAAAATGAAATAAAAAAATTGACCATGTTTATAACACAATCAACATTTTAACAAAAAAACACAAATAAACAAGTTACTTATTTTTTTAAAAAATCAATAATGTTTTTCTTTTTATTGCTTGGTAACGATTCAATTATGGATTTTAGTTCTTTATCAAAATTATAATCTGCTATGTTTGAACTAAAAAATCTTACAATAGAGAAATCACAAATTTCTAAAATTTGTAATAATTTTTCAACAGTCAAAACAATTCTTCCGCTTTCCAATTGTGCAACATACTGCGGACTCATACCCATTCTTAAACTAACTTCTCTTGCCGAAAGTTTTGCCTCATTTCTTACATAACCAACTCTTGACAATATTTCTTTTATTTCCATTTCCTCTCCCAAACATAAGTTCATTGTATTATAAAATAATCGCCACGCCCTCATAAAAATCTATACACATAAATTATTATAAAATATTTGTTTTTGAATACACACAAACATAAAGTTATGCTATAATACATAGTATGAGTATTCAAAATTAATATATTAGGAGATTTTTATTATGGAAAAACATAAAACAAGTTCATTTTTTGGACACAGAAATGTTAAATCATCACATAAACTTAATCAAACATTGAAAGACACAATAGAAAACTTAATAATTTATTGTAACGTCTCAATTTTTCTATTTGGAAGCCGAAGCAATTTTGATTATATATGTTATTCAGTTGTTACAGAATTAAAAACAAAATATCCGATTATTAAAAGAGTATTTTACACATGTAAAAGTGAATATTGTATAATTGAAAGTGAAAGAAAAAAATTGGAAAGAGACTATTCAAATGTTGTAAATCAAAAAATTCATTTACAAGGTTTTGAAGAAGAGTTTGAACACAAAACAAAGTACTCTGCTGGCAAAGCAAGTTATGTTGAACGAAATTATGCCATGATAAATAATAGTGATTACTGCATTTTTTTTTATGATAAAAATTATCTTCCTGAAATTCGAAAATATTCAAAGCGAAGTATTGGTTATTATCAACCTAAAAGCGGAACTGCCTTAGCATACAAATATGCAAAACAAAAGAAAAAAATTACAATCAACCTACTACATAACAAAACACAAAAAAATTAGAACATTTCTGCTCTAATTTTTTAAGTTTAAAGTATATTTTTAAAAAATTATTTATTCATCATTTTAGCAACTTCATCTGCCAAGTTGTCTTGACGTTTTTCAAGACCCTCACCCATTTCGTAACGAGTGAAACGACGAATGCTTAATTTTTCTCCAATTGTTAAAACTGCTTCGTTTAAAACTTGAGTTATGTCTTTAGAAGGGTCTTTAACAAATTCTTGTTCCATTAAGCAAACTTCTTTAAAGAATTTTTCAATTCTGCCGTTAACAATTCTATCTGCAAATTCAGGTTTTTTACCTTCATTTATTGCTTGTTGAAGAGCAATTGCTTTTTCGCTTTCAATAACAGAAGCTGGAACTTCTTCTCTTGTAACATATTTTGGATTTGATGCTGCAATTTGCATGGCAATGTCTTTGCAAAGTGCTTGGAAATTGTCTGATCTTGCAACAAAGTCTGTTTCACAGTTAACTTCAACCAAAACACCAATTTTTCCACCCATGTGAATGTAAGATGCAACTGCACCTTCGGCAGCAATTCTGTCTGCTTTTTTAGCAGCAGCAGCCATGCCTTTTTCTCTTAAATATACAACAGCTTTATCAAAATCGCCGTTTGTTTCAGTTAATGCTTTTTTACAATCCATCATGCCAACCCCAGTTGCTTGTCTTAATTTATTAACGTCTTGAGCAGTAAACATTAAATTATTCTCCTTTTGTTTCGTCTTCTTTAACTTTTTTTGCTCTTGTTTTTTTAACAGGAGCAGCTTCTGCTACGTCTTGAGAAGGTTCTTCTTGTTCAGCAGATTCTTCTTTAACTTCTTCTTTTTTAACTTTTTTAATAGTTTTTTTAGTTTTCTTTTCGCCGTCTTCTGCTTCTTTAACAATTGGCTTAACTTCTGCCAAAACAGCCTTTAAGTCAATTTCTTCTTCTTCGGAAGTTTCTTTGTTTAAAGAAACACCTTCACGTGCTTCAATAACAGCGTCTGCAATTGCACTTGCAATAAGTTTAACAGAACGAATTGCATCGTCGTTTCCAGGAATAACATAGTCAATTCCGTCTGGATTGCAGTTTGTGTCGATTAAACCAACAATTGGAATGTTAAGGTTTTTGGCTTCTTTAACACAAATGTGTTCTTTAGAAGAGTCAACCAAGAAAATAACGCCAGGAAGTTCTCTCATTTCTTTGATTCCACCAAGGTTGTTTTCAAGTTTTTCCATTTCGTGTTTTAAAATTGCAACTTCTTTTTTAGGAAGAAGATTGAATTCTCCAACTTTTTCCATTTGGTTAAGTTTGTTTAAGCGGTCAATTCTTTTACGAATTGTTCTAAAATTGGTTAAGCAACCACCAAGCCAACGATTGTTGATG
>CAZRJB010000017.1:11473-14646 GCA_964600435.1 uncultured Lachnospiraceae bacterium | reverse complement strand
TTATGCATTAATTCATATTAATGCATGCTTGCCTTGCAAGCAATCTTGGCATGTTATTTAACTTCGTCGGGCAAGTGAATATACTCGCCATGCTCGTGCATTCCCTATCCCTCCTCGTTATAGAGCCATTGCCAAGAATTTACGGTGTTTTTTTATGCATTAATTCATATTAATGCATGCTTGCCTTGCAAGCAATCTTGGCATGTTGTTTTAGGCAGCGTCGCACTTAGGAATATGCCACCGCAAGACGGTGTCGCATTCCTCTTTGCTCATTTTGTTGTTTGAAATCATATAAACATAATTATAAGATAAATTAATATAACTTGGGGGTTGATTTTTTTTTGGGGGTATGCTATTATGTATATGTTAAATTAATTTTTGAGGTGTTTTATGGAAAAATTATATTCTGTTAAAGATATTGATGTTTTATATTATGATGGCAATATTTTGCCAATTGTTTTAGAAAACAAAAGTGGCAAAACTTTTGCAAACGATATTTTATCTAAAAAAAGTTATGAATTAAACAAAAAAGTTTATGGTTTAGACACTTATAATAAAAGTGCTCAATACATTGTTTCTTTATCAACTAACAATCAAATTAAATATTATGGTGAAATTGGTAGTTTGGCAAATTGTATTTGTGAGTATGGTAAAAATATTGATAGCAAAGATGCAACTCTAAATAGAATTTTACATCTTTTTAGAAATATAAAAACTGTTGATGAAAAGTTATTTGTTGACGATTATTTTAAAATTGCTTTAAATAAATCTGAAATTAAAGAGCTGTTTGATAAAATGCAAACAAAATATCAAATAGAAAATAAAGATTTGGTTCGTTAAATTTTCTTAAAAAATAAGTTTCAATTTGTTTGAGACTTATTTTTTTTTGTTAAAATATATTTTTTTTTGTAATAATTTTGCTAAATATTTGCTTAATATTTTAAAAATTCATATACTATTTTTAAGTGTTTTTGGAGATTTTTTATGTTTAAACTAACAAATTATTTAAAAAAGTATAAAGCAAAAGTTATTATTGGACCAACAATTAAGTTTTTAGAGTCTGTTATAGACGTTATTACTCCAATTTTGGTTGCATTAATTTTGGATGTTGGTATTCCTAATGGCGACAAGACTTACATAATATCAATTTCAGTTGCAATTTTAATTATGAATTTAATTGGTTTTGCTTGTGCAATTGGGTGCTCTAAGTGTGCTTCTTTGGTTAGCCGTGGTGTGGGTAAAGATATTAGGCACGACATGTATCAGCATATAACAAATTTAAGCAGTGTTGAAAAAGATAAATTTACAACAATGTCGTTTACAAACAGAATTGTTCATGATGTTTTGCAATTAGAAAATGCTATTGGAACAACAATTCGTCAAGTCACAAGGGCACCATTTTTGCTTATTGGGTCTACCATTGCTTCGTTTATTATTGATGCAAAACTTTCGCTTATTTTTGTTGTTGTTATGCCAATTATTGTTTTTATTGTTGTTTCAATAATGAAAAAAGCCTCTCCAGTTTATTTAGAAGCAAAATTACATCTTGACAAGGTGAGCAATGTAACAAGAGAAAATTTGTCAGGAAACAGAGTGGTTAGGGCATTTAATAAGCAAGACCATGAAAAAGCCAGGTTTGACCATGTTAATGCGGAATATACTTCAACCAACTTAAAAATTGGAAGAATTTCTGCAGTTATGCAACCGCTTTTATACCTATTTGTTAATTTGGGGGTTGTTGCAGTTATATATTTTGGTGGAATAAGAGTTAATGTTGGTGGGCTTTCTCAAGGAAATATTATTTCGTTTATAAACTATTTTACACAAATTTCCACAGCACTTGTTTCAATTGCAAGGCTTATTATTGTTTACACAAGAACTGGTGCAAGTATTAATCGTATTAAAGAGGTTTTTGCCTTAACTTCTTCCATTCAAAATTCTAACAATGCTATTGTTTTAAACAAGCAAAACCCTGCAAATATTGAATTTAAAAATGTTAGTTTTTCATATAACAAAATTAAATACATTTTGAATGGGTTTTCTATTAAAATTGAAGCAGGAAGCACAATTGGTGTTATTGGCGGAACAGGAAGTGGAAAAAGCACTCTTGTGAACTTGTTGCCTAGATTTTATGATGTGTCTTCTGGCGAGATTTTAATTAATGGTGTAAACATAAAAAAATACACTTTGGAAAGTTTGAGAGATTTTGTTTCTATTGTGCCACAAAATCCAACACTTTTTAGAGGTACAATTGAAAGCAATTTGAAATTTAGAGATAAAAATGCTTCGCAAGAAGATTTGATAAAAGCACTAAAAATTAGTCAATCTTATGAATTTGTTAACGAAAAGCCAGACGGAATAAAAAGCAAAGTTGAGCGTGGTGGAACAAATTTTTCTGGTGGTCAGAGGCAAAGGTTAACAATTGCTAGGGCTTTGGTTGGTGCTCCAAAAATTATAATTTTGGACGATTCTAGTTCAGCTTTAGATTTTGAAACAGATTACAAGCTTAGGCATGCATTGGCTGTTACTTTAAAAGATACAACAAAAATTATTGTTTCGCAAAGAACAAACTCAATTAAGGATTCCGACAACATAATTGTGTTGGACAACGGAAATGTTGTTGGGGTTGGAAAACATGAGTTTTTGTTAAAAAATTGTGAAGTGTATAAAGAAATATACAATTCTCAGAATAAAGAGGAGGTGGTTTAAGATGCAAAAAAAAGAAGTTAAAAACGTCAATGCTTTAAGAAACACTCCGGTTGAAGAAGAAAGTCCAATTGTTAGTGATATTCAAACAATTAACAAGGTTAAAAAGAAAAAACTGACATTTAAACAAGCAATTGTTTACTCAAAAAGAATTATCAAATTTGGAAAACCTTTTCACGGATATTTGTATATTGCACTTGTGTCAATTTTTATTCAAACCTTTTTTGAGTTACTTGTTCCAATTTTTACTGGTAGGGCAATTGACTGCATTATTGGTGCCGGAAATGTTGATTTTGCCGGTATGGGATATAACTTGATTTTTGTTGGTGGATGCATATTAATTAATGTAGTTTTTTCTTGGCTTGCCAACTTTTTTACAAACAAATATTGCTTTAAGTCTAGCGAGTATATGAGAAAACTTATTTTTGAAAAGTTTAACAAAGTTCCTTTAAAGTTTTTAGACAGCA
>CAZRJB010000017.1:0-11463 GCA_964600435.1 uncultured Lachnospiraceae bacterium | reverse complement strand
CAGCAATGCTCAAGGAGATTTGCTTAGCAGAATGATTAACGATGTGGATTTGTTAACTGATGGATTTTTGGAAGGGCTTTCTAGTGTTACAAATGGAGTGGTAACAATTATTTCAACTTTAATTTTTATGTTTATTTTAAACGTGCCTCTTGCTTTGGTTGTGTTGGTGCTAACTCCGTTAAGTTTAATTATTGCTGCATTTATTGCTAAAAAATCGTTTAAGTTGTTTGCCGAACAAGCAAAAAATGAAGGTGATTTAAACGGATATTTGGAAGAATTGATTAGTGGCGATAAATTGGTTACCGCTTTTAACTATCAAGATGATGCTTTAATAAATTTTGAAAGCATTAACCAAAAATATTATAAGGTTGCAGAAAAGGCAGAGTTCTATTCGTGTTTAAGCAATCCTGCAACAAGGTTTATTAATGGCTTTGTTTATGTTATGGTTGCATTTGTTGGCGGTTTGCTAGCAATATCATTGGGTGGAATTTCGGTTGGTTTAATTTCAAGTTTTTTAACTTATGCTAATTCGTTTGGAAAACCTTTTAATGAATTATCAGCAGAATTTACAGAACTTCAGGCTGCTCTTGCTTCTTGTGAACGTATTTTTATGATTCTCGATGCTAAAGATGAAATATCTGACGAAAATTTGCCAGAACTTGCAAGCACAGATGGAAATGTTACAATTGATAATGTAGACTTTTCATATAATTCAAAACAAACCTTAATTCAAAACTTTAATTTGAATGTTAAATCTGGTGAAAGAATTGCAATTGTTGGACCAACAGGGTGTGGAAAAACAACCTTGATTAATCTTTTAATGCGGTTTTATGATGTTAACAAAGGGGCAATCTTTATTGACGAAAGTGACATATCTAAGGTTAAAAGACGCTCTTTAAGAAATAAATATGGAATGGTTCTTCAAGAAACTTGGATTTTTTCTGGAACAATCCGTGAAAACATTGCTTATGGAAAACCGAATGCAACAGATGATGAAATAAAAGAAGCGGCTAGGCTTGCCGGTGCCGATGACTTTATTAACAAGTTGACTTATGGCTATGCAACAAAAATTACCGAAGACGGCGGAAATCTTTCTGCCGGGCAAAAACAACTTTTGTGCATTGCTCGTGTTATGCTTATTAAACCTCCAATGTTAATTTTGGACGAGGCAACAAGCAATATTGATACAAGAACAGAATTGAAAATTCAAGATGCGTTTAATACTTTAATGACAAACAGGACAACTTTTATTGTTGCTCATAGGTTGTCAACAATTAAAAATGCTGATAAAATTTTGGTTATGAATAAGGGTAATGTTATTGAACAAGGAACTCATGACGAACTTATTGATAAAAAAGGGTTTTATTATCATTTGTATAATTCGCAGTTTGCGAAGGCATAAGTAAACAAACTTTCTTTTGTAGCAAAAGAAAGTTACAAAGAAAACGTGGGGGTACGATTCCCCCACACCCCACAAACGTCCCTTGGCGGAGCAATCCGCTGGGGGGATTTTTATGTTGGTTGATTTGAGATTATATAGCTACATATTTTTTGGCATAATTAATTATTTTTTGAAGAGCAGTCCGCTGGGGGGGTATGTTGGTTGATTTAACCGTGTTTTGAATGAAGGAATAAATTTAATTTTATTTTTTTTCAAAATGACTTGTTTTTCTTTAATTTTTTTCCAAATGTTAAAAAATGACCATATTGACTCCAACCCCCTTGCTTTTGGCCCTAAAAAGTTTGTTTTAAAAATGAGAGTAATTTAGTTGACAAAAGCGAGGGGGGGGTAAAATAGGGTATCAATTTTTTAAAAGGGGGATAAAAATGAAAAAGAAAAAGTTAACTTTTTTGTTTAGCATTGCAACATTGTGCCTATGTTTTTCAATTTTGGCATTTGGAGTGTATGCAGCAAAAAAAGCAAGCCTAACCACAACCGGAAGTGTAAGTTTTGAAGCGCACAACTGTAAGGTTAGAGTTTTAGGCTCTGTGGAAGGTGCTGTTGATTCAAGCAACAATCCATTAACCACAAACCCAACATTGACGGATGACATAGACACATCACAAGGCAAAGTTATTGAAGGTGCTGTAAATTGGGAAATAGGAGACATATATTTTGACGACCTAGGTTGCAGCAATGACGAAATTGCCACACCAATTAAGTTTACGTTTAAAATGACAAACGAATCAGACTATGCGGTTACGGCAGAGTTTAATCTTTCTGGAGATTTTTATATTGAAGTCTTTGACCCAGATGTTATAGACATGTCTGAATATACCCCTCAAACAAATCTTTCAACATCTCTCACTTTTACAAAAGAAAATGAGTCAGATTTTTTGTCTAACTCAAAAAATATATGCCTTATAAATAAACTTCAAACAATTACAGCAACATTGTCCATAATTCCCAAAAGTGATAAAGGTTTTACAAGTATTGATTTAAGCAATATTAAAATATTGTTTGAAAAAGCAAATGTGAAAAACTCTACAGATTTGCAAGATTTAACATACACGCTTAACACAACAACAAACACGGCAAGTGTGCATTTTCCGATTGAAACATCAACAATCAGTTCATTAACAATTCCAACAGCCGTGTCTGTAGATGACACCTCGTATTTGGTTACAGGAATTGATGCCATTGATGATGAATCTGAGTATGCTGAATTCACTTTTGGTTGTATTGAGTTAATGTCAGATACTGAAAATGATTACACTATGGAAGAAATTGAAGCAATGTTTGCAGAAGAAGGCATTGAAAATCCTTTAAACAAAACTTTAAAATCAATAACAATACCAAATAGCATAAATTATATAGGGACTGGTGCTTTTATGGGTTGTTTAAACTTGTCATCATTAACAATTAAAAGCAAAAATTGCATTTCTCAGGGTTTTACATTTACTTTAAGCACAAACTTAAGTTCTTTTGCTTGGGAAGGTTCTAATTTGATGATTCTTTTGCAGGATTTTGCGTATTCAGGCTTGACAAGCTTAAGTTTGCAAAGTGAGAGAGTTTTAGGTCTTGGAGGTGGTTCTTTTTGTAAATGTTCATTGCAAACTTGTACTTTAAAAGGTGGAGAATATTTAAATTTGCCAGTTAGCTTTTATGTTGATGGCGAAATGCATTTTGCTTTAAACACTAGTTTAACAAATGTTGTTTTAGAAGGGAATAATATAACTTTAGGTGAAGCGGCTTTTGCAGGATGTTCTAGTCTGTCATCTGTTTCATTTAAAGGTGAAGTAGAAAAACTTCGTATTGGAGGGGCTTGTTTTAATCTTTGTTCTAGTTTATCAACAATAAATTTTGCAAATGTTAAAAGTATTTCATTTGATGGCACTGGCGGCTCTTGTTTTTCAGACACATCAATAACAAGTTTAACTTTGCCTAAAGATACATCTTTTGGTTCGTATTGTCATGCCCCTTTTTCTGGTTCAGCAATCACAACAATAACATATTTAGGAACAAAAGATGAATGGAATGCAATTATAAATGATGATCAGATTAATGGTACATTTGAGTATGCAAATGTTTCTCAGGTTATTTGTACAGATGAAACAATCAACATACCTTCGGAATAAGAAAGGCTTATTGAAAATATTTTTTTGAGCAATAAATTATTTAACCCCTTTAACTAATAATGGTTAAAGGGGTTAAACGTTTTGTAATGCTTTACAAGTTTGTGGTTTATTCTTGTGAGTTGATATCGTTGCCGTTTGACATTAAATATAATTTTCCGCCAGTGATTATTGGTGAAATAATTAACCAGAGTGCTGAAATTGCAACCAAAATGTAAACAATAATTGAACCAACAGCAGGGTAAGCGCCAAAAATTGCAGTTACAAGGTTAAAATTAAAAATTCCAATCAAACCCCAGTTTAAGCCACCAATAATTAAAATTATATAGGCGATTAAGTTTGCTACTACCATTTTTTCCTCCTTGTAAAATAGTTTTAGCAATTTTGAGTTAAATATACATTAGTAATGCAAAGAGTAATTTTATGATTAAAAACCAATGCAGATGTTGTATTGTTTAAAATGCCATATATCTAATTGTTTTGATTGAGTTTGTCTGTTTAGAAATCATTGTTTGTTAATGCAATCTTAAATTTGTCTTATGCAAAAATTAATTGTGACAAATTTTCGTTATAAGTACCACACTAACAAAAGAAAAAATCACTTTTTTCATGACAATTATTGTCGCAATTAAAATTTCGATTGACCCTTATTAAATTCAAAGATTGACAAATCCTGAAACATAATGTATGATTTAAATCAAAAAAGGGGAAATTTTAAACATGAACATATGGACAGACATTAACAAATCTAGGGTAACTCCAGACGAATTTGTTGCATTTATTGAAATAGAAGCGGGCAGTAAAAACAAGTATGAACTTGATAAAGAAACAGGCTTAATAATTTTGGATAGAATTCTTTTTACAAGCACACACTATCCAATGAATTACGGTTTTATTCCTTTAACAATTTCAGAAGACAATGACCCGTTGGACGTTTTTGTTTTGTGTAGTCAGCCAATTGAAAAAATGAGTTTGGTAAAGTGTTATCCAATTGGAATGGTTGCAATGCGCGACAAGGATGAAATGGATGAAAAAATTATTGCAATTCCTTTTGGAGACCCACAATACAATGGATATAAAGATATTTCTGAATTGCCTGCTCACATTTTGCAAGAGTTAAAACACTTTTTAACTGTTTACAAGCAACTGGAAAACAAAAAGGTGGAAATTTTAAGCACTGGCAACAGTCAAGATGCAAAAGAGTGCATTCAAAAATGCATGATAGAATATTTAAAGAAAAAACAAAATTAAATAAAAATGCTTGTTCATTAAGTTTGAGCAAGCATTTTTTGTTGTGTTATTCTTGTGTTTCGGTTTTGTTTTTTGTTAAAAAACTAAAAATGAATTCATTATTATTTTTATTATCTAAACGTGTAAAATTTAGAGTTAGTGTTGGGTTGTTTAGGGTTATATTAAAGTCGTCGTTTTGAGGTGATGTTGCTTTTGATGACAATTTTATTTCATGCGTAAAAGTGCTGTTGGATAAGTCATTATTTGCGGGAATTTCTGATTTTGTTGAAGATACAAAAGTGTTTTCTCCAGTGATGTATGTTACGTCAATTTTAATAAAGATGTCTTCTTGAATGTCAAAAGCAAAAGGAAGAGAATTGTTTTGGTAAATTGTTTCAAAATCTTCGGTTTCGCCTGAAGGCTCAAAAGAATAGACTGTTGTTAAAAGATTGTTTAATTTGCCAATTTGTATATTAATTTTAGAAACGTCAGTGTTGTCATCATTGCCAGTTGCAATGTTTGTTATTTCGGAAATTGAAAAATATTCCAAACAAGGGCAACTAAACAAGGCAACATATTCACCGGCGGCTGCACTAGAAACTGTAAAAGTGTGGTCTTTTTCAGTTGAAACAACCTTATTGTTTAAAAGCCAACAATAAAACTCTGTGGTTTCTAAAGTTGGACGTGCTTTTATTGTGACTGTTTGACCTTGGTTATATTTTGCATTTCCGCCTTCTACACTGCCTAAATTATAGTGCAAAGATTTAACAGTGATTTCATAACTTTGGGGAATTTCTGTGCATCCGGCAAAACAAAAGCAACAAAACATTAAAGATAACAACAATGTGACTGGTAAAAACCTTTTTTTCATATAACACTCCTTTATTGGATTTAATATATATATATTAGATTAAATAATTTTTTCAAAAAAATGTCAATTAATTTAACAAAAGATTGTTTTGTAAATGTGTATTTTTATTTTTCTTGCATAAAATACAATAGATTTTAAATAAAACATCAGTTGCAGGCAAAGTTGCTGGGCTGACAAACTTCCGCTGTTAAAGGAGAATTTATGTGGGAATTTTGCATTAATCTATCAGACAAAAACATTCTTGTTTCAAAAAAAATATATTTATCAATAAAAGAGTTTTGCAAAGAATATAACGGTTTTGTTACTACATATGAAAGGTGTGGAAATATTTCAATTTTGGTTTCGGCAGATAACTGTGACGAAAACCGATATAAACATTTTATTTGTAATTTGATTAGTGATGTTATTTGTGAGGATTTTAAACTAAAGTTTTTGGAAGAAAATTTGTCGCTTCCAAATTTGGATGCAATAAGCAAAAATGCTTTTTTGCAGGCATTGTTAAGTTTTGATAGGGAGGCAGATAAATATATTGTTCAAAAACTGTTAAATTTGGAAAACAGCATAGATGTTGAAGCATTCTATTTTTTTAAACTTGGAGTTTTAAAAGACAAATGGAAAGAGTTGGTTCAAATTGCCAACGACAACAAAGCGTATCTTTCTTCAAACGAAACTTTGGTTGAATTGCTTAAGTTTTTGGTTAACAATTTAGAACTCAAAAACGAAACAATAAACATGCTTCAAGATGACGGAAAAGTTATGTTTTATGATACAAACTTTAACCTTCTTAAAGAAAACAACATTTTAGATAAAGATATAGATTCAACAATTATTTCAAATTTGATTGCGTTTGCTCCAAAATATGTAAACATTTATTGTGGCGAAAATTTTAATTCTAATTTGATTAGTTTGCTTAAACAAATTTTTGATAATCGAATTAATTTTTTAAACCTGGACAGCACTTTGAACAATGAAACCAATTAGTTAAAAATTTTTGCAAAAACTAGTTGACAAGATTAAAACTCTTTGATATAATCACTTTTGTTATCGAGTAGAAGTTTCCACTTCTCACCAGTCAAAAATTGATTTGGCTGCGGAGTTTTGTTCTTTTCATTTTTTTAAGGAATAGGTGGAAGTTTTTATGTTTTCCACTTATTCTTTTTTTGAATGCAAGTTAAACATGTGTTTCTTGCTTGTGGATGGTAGGTACATTTAAAGGGGGATACAATTATTTTTAAAGAATTGTTAATTAATGAGCAAATAACAGCAAATCAAGTTCGTTTGATTAGTGCAGACGGCGAGCAACTTGGCATAATGTCAAAACAACAAGCACAACAAATTGCATATAAAGACAATTTAGATTTGGTTCAAATGTCTTTTGGCAACGGCATTGCAGTTTGCAAAATTCTTGATTATGGAAAATACAAATTTGACGCTGTTAAAAAAGAAAAAGAATTAAGAAAAAATCAAAAAGTTTGCGAATTAAAAGAAATTCAACTTTCCATGACAATTGACAAACGTGACTTGGAAATCAAGGCAAAACGCGGTTATGAGTTTTTGAGCGATGGCAACAAACTTAAAGTTGTTTTAAGAATGAGTGGTCGTCAACAAGCATACTCAGCAAAAGCAATTGAAGTTGTTAAAAACTATTGTTCATTGGTTCAAGAAAAGGGTATTTGCGAAAAAGAACCTGAAATTGTTGGAAGAAACATAATTGTGATTGTGTCGCCTAAAAAATCAAAGTAGTTGTACTTTTTATTTACAAAAAACAACATAGTTAGGTCGGTTTCGGCCAAATCAAACTTAAAGGAGAATTTTTATGCCAAAACAAAAATCACACAGTGGTGCTAAAAAAAGATTTAAAGTTACAAAATCTGGCAAAGTTATGATCAATGGAACAGACAGAGGTCACTTTATGACAGAAAAAAGCCAATCTAGAAAAAGAAAACTAAGACGTGGCAGAGTTCTATCTAAAACTCAAAGCAAAACAGTTAAAAGAATGATCAATGCGTAAGGTTTAAAGGGAGAATTATACAATGAGAATTAAAAGATCAGTAAATGCTCAAAAAAAGAAAAGAGCAATTTTAAAACAAGCAAAAGGCTACAGAGGTGCTAAATCTAAACTTTATAGAGTTGCTAGAGAAGCAGTTATGAAAAGTGGTCAATATGCATATATTGGTAGAAAACTTAAAAAACGTAATTTCCGTTCTTTATGGATTCAAAGAATCAATGCTGCATGCCATCAAAACGACATTTCTTACAGCAAATTTATGTTTGGTTTAAAAAAAGCAAACATTGGCTTAAACAGAAAAGTTTTAGCAGACATGGCTGTTAATGATGCTGAAGGCTTTAAAGCTTTGGTTGCAACTGCAAAAGCAAATTAATTAAAAAAACAAGGCAAAAAACATCGAGTTTGTCTTGTTTTTTTGAAATTTGTATATTCATGCTTGAAATTTATACCAAGAGTGTGATATACTCTTTTTTTGTAATGGAAAAAAGGAAAATTGTATGAAAAACGAAAAATTAAGAAATGTTGCAATAATTGCCCACGTTGACCATGGCAAAACCAGTTTGGTTAATGAAATGTTAAAACAGGGCAATGTATTTAGAGATAATCAAATTGTTGAAGATAGGGTTATGGACTCTAACGATTTGGAAAAAGAACGTGGCATAACCATTTTGTCAAAAAACACAAGTTGTCAATATAAAGATGTTAAAATTAACATTATAGACACTCCAGGGCATGCCGACTTTGGTGGAGAGGTTGAGCGTGTTTTAAAAATGGTTGATGGAGTTTTGTTGGTTGTTGATGCTTATGAAGGAACAATGCCACAAACCAGATTTGTTCTTGAAAAAGCTCTTGCATTAAAGTTAAAAGTTATTGTTGTTGTTAACAAAATTGACAAGCCAGATGCAAGGCTCTCTGAGGTTCAAGATGAAGTTTTGGAACTTTTAATGGATTTAAATGCGGATGATGACCAACTAGAAAGTCCTTTTGTTTTTGCTTCTGCAAGGCTTGGAATATCTTCTTTGGACCCAAATGTTCAAGGAACAGATTTTGTTCCGCTTTTTGAAACCATTTTAAAACATATTCCTGCCCCAGAAGGAAACGAAAATTTGCCAGCAAGAATGCTTATTTCTTCTGCTGAGCAAAATGACTATGTTGGCAGACTTGCAATTGGCAAAGTTGAAAGTGGCGTTTTAAGAGTTAACGACAACATTGTGGTTTGCAACTATCACGATTCAGCCAAAAATGTTAAAGGGAAAATTGTGCAGTTGTTCACCTTTGAAGGTTTAAAACGTGTTCCTGCAAAAGAAGTCTCTGTGGGAGACATTGCCTGTGTGGCTGGAATTGAAGACACAAAAATTGGTGACACAATTTGTTCATCTGGACGAGTTGAGCCTTTGGAGTTTGTTAAAATTGCAGAACCAAGTGTTGAAATGACTTTTTTAGTTAATGATTCACCATTTGCTGGCAAAGAAGGTAAATTTGTAACAAGCAGACACTTGAGAGATAGATTATATAAAGAAGCAGTTAAAGACCTTTCTTTAAAAGTTACAGATGGAACAACAAGTGATTGCTTTACTGTTTGTGGACGAGGCGAAATGCATTTAAGCATTTTAATTGAAAACATGCGTAGAGATGGCTACGAATTTCAAGTTAGCAATCCACGTGTTAGATTTAAAGAAATTGATGGCAAAAAATGTGAGCCAATTGATATTTTAACAATTGATGTGCCTGCCGATTGCGTTGGAACAATCATGAACAAAATGGGTGTTAGAAAAGGTGAACTTATTTCAATGACACCTAAGGGTAGCCGTATGAAATTGGAGTTTTATGTTCCAGAACGTGGATTGTTTGGTTTTAAAAGTGAACTTTTGACTGATACAAAAGGTGAAGGAATTATGGGCACAGTGTTCTATGCCTACGAGCCATATAAAGGCGAAATTGCAACCAGAGATTATGGTTCACTTGTTGCTTTTGAAAGCGGTGAGTCTGTTGTTTATGGTTTGTTTAATGCTCAAGATAGGGGTGAATTGTTTATTGGCGCAGGTGTTCCTGTTTATGGCGGAATGGTTGTTGGGCAAAACCCTAAAGGTGACGATATTGTTGTTAATGTTTGCAAAACTAAACATTTGTCAAACTGTAGGTCTTCTAGTGCAGATGAAGCATTAAGGTTATCCCCAGTTAGAGTTATGAGCATGGAAGATTGTATAGAATTTTTAGCACCAGATGAATATATGGAAATAACCCCAAAATCGATTAGAATCAGAAAGAAAATTTTGGACCACAATTTAAGAATGAGAGAACGTGGAAAACTTCTTAGAGGAGAAGTTACAATAGATTAACAAAAATATAATAAAAAATTAGTGGAATTATTTTAACCCTATTTAGGCAAACTAAGTAGGGTTTTTTCTTGGCTTTTATTTGTTTTAATAAGCTTATCAGATTTATAAAAAAGTGTAGAGTTGAACATGGTTTTTTTAAGCATTATGAACAAAAACAATAATCAATTATATTTTTGTATACGTTAAAAAGTGTGGTTTTTAAACGGTTCTTGTATGATTAAATTATTTTTATTAAAATTTTGGCAATAACTTAAAATTTATTTGTTTACATTTTTAATAAATATTCGACAAAAAAATAAAAATAGTTGCAAAAAATTATTTAAATGTTATATTATTGTTGTGTAAATTATAGGAGAAAAATAATGAAAAAATTTGATATTTCAACCGACTCAACTTGCGACTTATATGCAGACGAATATAAGCAATTGAATGTTTTTGTTGGCAAATTGAGTTTTACAATTGAAAAAAATGGAGATTTAAACGAATATTTAGACGATTTTAAAAGTTATGAAGATTATGTTAACTATTACAACACTCTTAGAAGTGGTGGTGTTGCAAAAACAACAATTTTAAATTTGCAAGCACATATTGACCTTTTTACTGAAATGGCAGAAAAAGGAATTGTTAACGCACTTCATATTTCGCAAAGTTGCGGTTTGAGTCCAACAATTGACAATGCAAAAAAAGCAATTGAAATTGTAAAAGAAAAATACCCAAACATAAACTATCTTGCTCTTGAAAGCAGAACAACAACAATTGGAGAAGGAATCCTTGTTCGTTTGGCATGCAAATTGCGTGATGAAGGCTTAAGCAATCAAGAAGTGTATGACATTTTGGAAAAAGAAAAAATGCATGTTCAACATTTTGTTGTTGTTGATGATTTAATGTATTTAAAAAGAGGTGGGAGAATTTCTGGGCCAAAAGCAGTTATTGGAACAATTTTAAAGGTTAAACCAATAATTCAATTCACCAAAGATGGAAAATTGGAAATAACTGAAAAAATTAATGGTACAAACAAAGCATTAAAAACGGTTGTTGATGCTTTTGCAAAATACACAAAAAACAAATATTTTGATATTGAAATTGTTCACACAGACAATTTGCCCGTTGCAACAAGATTGTCAGAAATGATTGAAAATCAATATGGAATTAAACCAGAGATTAGAATAATGGGGCCAATTATTGGCGCACATGTTGGACCAAACGCTGTGGCTTATGCTTTTATAAGCAACGAAGAAAGACCTTTATAGGTTTTATTAAAGTTTAAAACGATGATGTAAAAACAGCACCATCGTTTTTTGATAGCATATATCAGCACAGCCATGCATTCAATTTTTTGATTGTTGTAAAAAAATATAAGGCATAAGTTTTTGATAAAACAGTTAAATGTTGCCACACCTTGCCCGAGTGTTTGCGAAAAGGTATAAAAAAGTAAAAAA
>CAZRJB010000016.1:0-15479 GCA_964600435.1 uncultured Lachnospiraceae bacterium | reverse complement strand
ATAAATAATCAACCTGAAGACAATTTTCAATTTTCGGATAACTCATTAACTCAACTAGGTGAAAACGAAGGTGTTAGTTTTTCTAGTGAACAAAAAAATAAATATGAAGAGCTTTTGAACAACTATGCCGAAAGTTGTTTAGATGTTTTAAGCACAAAAGAATATGTTTTAAGGTCTAATGACAGTGTTCTTCCTGAAATAGAATTAGAAAACACTCCAGTTAATCAGCCAATTTTTACAGAAAAATTTGAGGATTTAATAAAAAAAGAAGAGTCTTGTCAAGAGGATTTTAAAGATGTTTTAGCACTAAACTACAAACTTGTTGGTGTTGCATTTAACACATATTTAATTATTGAATACAACAATAATTTATATCTCATTGACCAGCATGCGTGTCATGAACGCCAGAAGTATGATGAAATATTAAATCAAATAAGCAACGACGCACTAAAGGTTCAAAGTTTGTTAGTTCCATACATTTTAAAAGTCAACCAAACTGAAGCAAATTTTTTAGATTCCAACTTAGAAAAATTTAATGAATTTGGTATTGATATATGTGAATTTGGTTATAACACTTACAAAATATCAAGTGTTCCTTTAATTCTAGCCGACATAAATTTATCAGATTTTTTTAACGAGATTTTTAACAATTTAAACAGCATGTTAAAGTCTCCACAAGAAACAATTAAGGCAAAGTTTATGCAAATGGCTTGCAAATCGGCTGTTAAAGGTGGAGATAAATTAAGCGATTTAGAAATAAAAGCACTTCTTAACAATTTAAAAAACGAAATTGACGTTTTATTATGCCCACACGGAAGGCCTATTGTTGTTGAAGTTTCAAAAAAGCAAATAGAAAAGTGGTTTAAAAGGATTGTTTAATGCAAGAAGTTATTGTGTTATATGGCCCAACTGCTGTTGGGAAATCAAATATTGCAGTAGAGTTAGCAAAAAAAATTAATGGTGAAATTATTTCTGCGGACTCCATGCAGATTTATAAGAATTTAAACATTGGAACTGCAAAAATTCAAATTCAAGAAATGTGTGGAATACCTCATCATTTAATTGACATTGTTGAACCAAGCGAAGAATATACAGTTAGTGATTTTTGTCATGATGCAAACAAACTTATAAATGAAATATTATCTCGTAATAAAACACCAATTATTGTCGGAGGAACGGGGTTATATTTAAAAAGTTTAATTTGTGGCTACAACTTTGCCCAAACAGCAAAAGATATAAATTTTAGAAACTCTCTTGAAAATGTGTCAACAGAAGATATATATTTTAAAGTTTTGGAAAAAGATGAAAAATGCTCCATTGATAAAAATAATAGAAAGAGATTAATTAGATATTTAGAAATTTTAAATTCAGGTAATACTCAAAACAAGAATCAAAACTTATCACACAATTTTAAATTGTTTGCAATTTTGGATGATAGGCAAAAAATTTATGAAAGAATTAATAATCGTGTTGACAACATGGTTCAGCAAGGGTTATTAGCAGAAGCAGAATATTTGTTTAATCAACATTTATCTGAAAATTGCCAATCAATTAAAGCTATTGGATATAAAGAACTTTTTCCGTATTTGCAAGGAAAAGATTCTTTGGAATCTTGTGTTAACTTGCTTAAGCAAAAAACTAGAAATTATGCAAAAAGGCAAATCACATATATAAACCAATTCGACAATATTGAAATTGTTAATTTTGTTGGTGTTAAGGAAACAGCAAACATTATTTATAAAAGGATTGAAAACAATTAAAATGGACAAATTAAATTTTTTAAAACAATGTGAAAATGACTTACAATCTCGATTTGAAGAGTTAGACGATATTGCTTTTTTTAACCAAAAGAAAATTCTTTCTGCTTTTCAAAATAACAGAATAGCATTAAACAATTTCTATGGCTCAACGGGCTATGGTTACGATGACTGCGGCAAAGACGTTTTGTGCAAAGTATATTCAGAAGCTTTTGGAACAGAAAAATCAATTGTGTCGCCATTGATTACATGTGGAACTCATGCTCTTTATTTGGGTATTTCTTCTTTGCTAAGACCAAACGACACTTTGTTGTCAATAACGGGTAAACCATACGACACTTTGGTTGATTGCATTTTGGGTAAACCTGAAAAAGATATTGGAAGTTTAAAAGATTTTGGTATAAAATATGACCAGGTGGATTTAAAAAATGACCAAATTGATGAAGAAACAGTCTTGAAAAAAATTTCATTAACAAAGCCCAAAATTGTATATCTTCAGCGATCTAGAGGGTATGATTGGAGAAAACCTCTATCAATTTCCGATTTTAAAAACATTATTAGCAAAATTAGAAACATTGATGATAAATGCATTATTTTTGTTGACAATTGTTATGGTGAATTTGTAGAAACTCAAGAACCTACAAATGTTGGAGCAGATATTATTGTTGGTTCGTTATGTAAAAATCCAGGTGGCGGAATTGTTCCAACTGGTGCATACATTGCAGGAAAAGCAAAATATATTGAATTAATAGAAAACAGACTAACAGCACCATCTGTTGGCTCTGAGGTTGGAAGTTATGAGCAGGGTTATAGGTTGTTTTTTCAGGGACTGTTTATGGCTCCAAACGTTGTTAAAAATGCAATAAAAGGTTCTTATTTAATTGGTCGAGTAATGGAAAAATTTGGTTATCAAGTTTTGCCAGCTTCGGCTGAACAAAGTTTTGACATTATTAAGTCAATCAAGTTTAATGATGCAAATGAACTAATAAAATTTGTTCAATTAATTCAAAAAGCAAGCCCGGTAGATAGCAATGCCGTCCCAATGCCATGGAGCATGCCAGGTTATACTGACCAAGTTATTATGGCAGCAGGAACGTTTGTGCAGGGGGCTTCAATAGAAATGTCTTGTGATAGCCCAATTAGAGAGCCATATGTGGCATATTTTCAAGGTGGTTTAACATATGAGCATATAAAAATTGTTGCAGAAATGCTTATAGACATATATGCAAAATAAGGAAATAACATAATTAACATTTTGAATTAGAGTTAAAACAAAAAAATAATCTTAAATCTAACCTCGAAGCTATCACTAAAAAAGAACATTGGAAGAAATTTTATGTTTAGTCCAATGTCTTTTTTTATGATTATATTTTTATTGTGATTAATACATCATTTAAGAAACACTAAAAACGTTTAATGCAGCCAACAACTTTGCCTAAAACTTTGCAATCAGTTGTGATTATTGGTTTATATAATTCATTTTGTGGCTGTAATCTTATAAATTGTCCATCTTTATAAAAATTTTTTACAGTTGCATAACCGTCTATGTAAGCAACAACAATGTCACCATTTTCGGCATTATCTTGTTTTTTTACAACAACATAGTCACCATCGTCAATACCTATGTTTATCATGCTGTCTCCAGCAATTCTTAACATAAACAATTCTTGATTTGTGCCAAAAACCGATTTACTCATTATAAATTCTTCCTCTACATTTTCAAATGCCAAAATAGGTGAGCCTGCGGCAACTTTTCCGATAAGAGGTATGCTTACAGTATCGTTTTTGCGTTCTTCTTTGTTTTGTACATAGTTTATGCTTCTTGATTTATTATCGTGCTTAACGATTAATTTTTTTTCGACCAATCGGTCTACATATTTTTTAACGGAATTTGTTGATTTTATGTTAACACCAGCAGAAATCTCTCTATAAGAAGGTGGGAAACCATTGTCATTGGTGTAACTTTTTATAAATTCAAATATTTGATTTTCTTTTATATCTCCCTTTTTCATAAAAACCTCCAATTTTTTTAATATTATAAAACATATTTTTTTAAAAGTCAAACATTTGTTTTATTTTTTTCTAAAAAACTATTTTTGATTTTAAAATAAGTTTTTGTGTAAAGAAGTATACAACATAGTTTAAGGTTAGAAGTGTTGGATATATCAAACTTAAAGAATAGTAGCCAAAATTGCTAAATGAAAAACCAAACATAAAATTAATTGCAAAAATAATTGGAATAAGCAAAATGATTGCAATAAACAAAATAAAGTTAAATTTATATTTTGTTAAGTCTAAGGCAATTCTTTTTTGCGGTGCTTTAATATAACCAACAACATTACAAATGAAAAACAAAAGTGCAATGCTAGGGAAAACAACATAAGTAATTGGGTGATTTAAAAAGACATCTGAATTTGAAAAAATAAGACCACAAACCAAAGTTACAAGAGCAGTGAAGATGAAAACCGAAATGGATGTGAACAAGTTTAGTTTTGTTATTCTAAGCATGTTATAATCTTTGTCGGTCTTTTTTAAAGATTTTTCAAATGGTTTAAATTTTATGTTCTGTTCACTATAAAATTGCTGCAATAATTTATAGTTAGAAAACTTAACTTTGTTATCTATCAATTCCAACTCTTGATTCTCTGGATTAGATTTGCTTTGCTCATAGAGTTCTTTAACCCTATCTTCATAATTTGTTGCTTTTTTAGATGGTTTTAAATCGGTTGCAACATTGTTTGCAGAAATATATTGCTCAAACCTTCTAGAATCCCACTTTGTTGGCTTTGGCATATCTTCAATGTTAAGCCTTTCTGTAATAAAAACACCATCGTCTTTGTTTTGATTTGTGTCAGATTGAACATTTTCTTCCAATTTTAAATCAATTTCTAATTTTTCATCTAATGGTTGAATGGTTGAATCTTCTAGAGTCACATGTTGTAAAGACTCATCTTGTTTAAAACTTATGTCTGGAGTTTTTTCGGTTTGTTCTGATAAAACAACAGTTTCTTGTTTGAGATAATCTGGTTTTTGCTGCTCTTTGGTTTGATTAATGTATTTATTTTCGTAAGAAGAGTTGTGATTTGTTATTGTATCACTAAAACTCTTGTTTGTTTTTTTAACATATTCAAATGTTTGTTTTTTAGTGTTATCTTGCACTTCATATGAAGTTAATATTTTATTGCTATTTTCGGAAGACTCAATTGGCTCTGATTTGCATACGTCATTATGAAAAAAAGAATTGTCTTGACTTGGTGGAGTAACAATTGTTGAATTTGAAAAAAGGTCAAATTGAACAAAAGTGTCATCTTTTTTTAGTTCTTCAACTTTTTCTTCGCTTTTTTGGGGGATAGAATTAAGATTAAAAAGATTTTCTTGTTGTAAAATTTTAACACTATCTGTTTTTTCTGTTGTGTTTTGTTTTGAAGAACTAAAGTCTGGCAAATCGGTTTTCCATTTTTCTAAATGTTTTTTACCTAAATCCGTAAGGTGATAATAGTGCCTTCTGCCACCAATTTCGCTATCACGCCAATAAGAAGAAATTAAAGATTGGTCTTCCATTCTTTTAAGGCTAGAGTATAAACTTGGTTGTTTAATAGAAACTTTTCCATTTGAAACTTTTAAAACCTCATCAATAATTTCGTAACCATATTTATCTTTTTCAAGCAATGTCATTAAAATAATGGTTGAGAGTTGCCCTCTTGGTACTTCGTCAATTATCATTTGTTTGTATCCTTTTTTGAAAATTGTAATACATATTAAAAAAAATGTCAAACAGGTATTATGCAAATTTGCAAAATAGTTGTATCATACAATATTTTGTGGTATTATTTGCATATGGAATACAAACTAATACGTTCTAAGAGAAAAACAATTTCAATTAAAATAGACAATTTATGTCAAATTATTGTGCACGCACCCAAAACCACAACATTGAATCAAATAGAAAATTGCTTGCAAAAAAAATCGAAATGGATTCAGTCAAAACTTAAAACAGTTCGTGATAACTTATCAAAAATTCAACATTTTCAAAACAATAAACTTCTGTTGTTTGGGGAAGAAATTCAAGTGTATGAAAATATTGATTATTATATTATTAATGGTGAAAGCATAAAAAAATCTAACAAATCTTTGCAAGACGTTTTAAAAAAATATTTGCAATGTAAAGCTAAAGATTACATATTTCCAAAAACTCAGGAGATTGCAAATATGTTGGGTGTTAGTTATTTTAAAATTTCACTCATGTCTGCCAAGCATGTTTGGGGAAGTTGCAACAAAAAAAGTCATCTAAAGTTTAACTTTAAGTTGTCGATGTTGCCAAAACACTTAATAGATTATGTTATTTGCCATGAACTTTGTCACATTTTAGAGTTTAATCATGGAAAAATTTTTTGGATGTTGTTAGAAAAATTAGGATATAAAAAAATAGATGTAAAAAAAATGTTTAGCGAATTCAATTTTGTTTTACAACTATTTTAATAAATTATACAATTTATGCAAATATTAAGTAGATAATCACAACCTAAAATATAATGTGAACATGCCGGTTAGAATAATCACTTTTGTTGCATTTAAACAAAAACTTGGGTTAATTTGTTTTAAAAGCATTTTGCATATCTTTTGGCATGTCAACTTTTAAATTGATGTTTGTTTTTGATAAAGGGTTATAAATTTCCATTTTTAAACATGCCAGGGCAGTGTGGTTTATTAAATCGCTTGCACAACCATACAATTTGTCACCAATTAGTGGATGCCCAATTGATGCCATATGCAATCTTATTTGATGCGTTCTTCCATGTTCTAAAACAAATTCACACAAACTATTTTCTCCATTAAATTCCAAACAAAACACATGGGTTTTTGCATTTTTTCCGTTTTCTGAAATTTCTCGCTTTTGATTGTTGTATCCAAACATGTTTTTGGTTGTTTCAATTGGCTTATCAATAATAGTGTTTTTAACCAATCCTGAACATACGGCAATGTATGTTTTTTTAATGCAGTTATTATTTAATAGATTTGCAATTAAACTATGTTTTGCAACACAAATTAAACCAGCAGTTTCTTTATCTAGTCTGTTAATAATTCTAACTACAAAATCTTTATCTTTTTTAAACATATAGTTGTTTATTGCACCAACAAGATTGTTTTCTGAATGCAATCTAGAAGGAACTGTTGCAACCCCACTAGGTTTGTTAACAACCAATATATCGTTATCTTCATAAACAATATCAAGTTTTTGATTGTTTGTTGCTGTGTAGCGTGAAGAAGAAGGATTTTTAAACAAACTTAACACATCGCCATCTTTTACAAATGCATTTGTAAAGGCAACATTATTGTTTAATTTTATATATCCTTCTTTTTTACGTAAATTTTTAACATAGTTTTCGCTAAAACCGTTTCTTTTAAGATATAAATAGATGGTTTCACGATTTTTAGAATTTTTTACAATTAATTCATTATACATAATTTAACTTTTTAATTTTAAACCAATTTGTTCCATATGTTGCAATAATCTCATATTAAATATGTCAATGTCTTTAGCGGTCAACGTTTTATCTAATGCGCATATGTTAAATTTAAATGTCCAACTTGCACAGCCTTGCAAATCTTTGCTATCATAGATGTCAATCAATTTATAAGACCAAATTAATTTGCTTCTAAAATTACTTAAATGCTTTTCAATTTCTTCGTATTTTGTACCATTTTTAACAATAAAACTATAATCTATGTTAACGTCTTGGAATTTGCTAACTTTTTTAATTTTGTTCTCTAAATTATCTGCATTAAACAGGTCGTTTATGTTAATTTCTAAAACAGCAATATTAAAACGTTTATCAATATTCAACTTAACACTTGGATGCAAAATGCCAAAATATCCGATGTTTTTATCATTTGCAAACACATTTATACTATTGGTAGGGTGCATAAAATTTGGAATGCTGTTTGATTTTTGCATTGTTATTTTTTTAGAATAAACATTTTTCGAAATGTCAAACAAGACTTCCTTTAATTTAAAATAAATCTCCTTGTCTGTTAATGTTTGACTTGCCATGCAAATTGAGAGATGTGGCTCTTCAATTGCCAAATTGTTATCATTCAACCCAGTTATGCATTTACCAATTTCAAAAATTTGAACATCAGTAAAACCGTGTTTGTTTTCGTCTAAAAATTTGATTAGGGTAGGGGCTAAAAGCGACCTTATTCCAGATTGCCCAGAGTTTGAATCGTCTAACAAACTAACAAACGACTTTTGTTCAATTCCAACTTTTTTGTTAAAGTCAATATAGTTCCATAAATATGAATGAACTTCATTCATGCCATATTTTTCAGCCAATAAATACTTTGTTTTATATTCATTATTATGCTCAACATTTTGTTCAATTGCTTCAACTTCCATGCATATTGGCTCAGGACAAATGTTATCGTAGCCATAAGACCTTGCAATTTCTTCAACAAGGTCTTCTTTTAAAGAAATATCTTTTGTTGCTCTAAAAGATGGAACAATAACATTTAAACTTTCTTTGTTTTCTGTAATCGAAAAACCTAATTTGGATAGAATATCAATAATATCTTTTTTATCAATTTTTAAACCAATACGCTTTGATACAAAATCTGGTGTAATGTCAATGGTTATTTTGGGATATTTTTTTCTATACACATCTGTTAAACAAGAAGAAACAACAACATTAGGGTCGTTTTCTAACAACAATTTTAAAAATCTTGCAATTGCAATTGTTGTCATTTCAGGGTCTAATGATTTTTCATATCTTTGACTAGCATCGGTTTTTAACCCAACTTTTGTTGAAGTAACCCTTATAGATTTACTATCAAAGCAGGCGCTTTCAAGCAATAGGGAAGTTGTTTTGTTTGAGATTCCGGATAGCATTCCGCCTTTAATTCCAGCAATTGCAACTGTATTTTTATTTTGATCAGCAATAATTGTTGCTCCATTTGGAATGTTATGTTCTTCACCCTCTAAAGTTAAAAGTTTTGTGTCATTTTTTGCATCTAAAACATTAATTCCTTTAACAACATCATTATCAAATGTGTGCATTGGTTGACCAAGCTCTAACATAATATAGTTTGCAAGGTCGGTGAGTAAATTAATATCTCTCATTCCGCAATATGTTAACCTTATTTTCATTGTTTGTGAACTAACTTGCTGTGTAACATTGTTAACACATATTGAAGAATATCTGTAGCAGTTATCAGAGTCAACATTGATGTCTAACTGAGGAAGGGAATAATAGGCATTTAAATCAACCATGTTTAATTGTTTTAACTCTCTATTAAACATTGCTGAAAACTCTCTAGCCATTCCATAATGTCCCCACAAATCTGGACGATTTGTTAAAGATTTGTTGTCAACTTCAAAAATAATATCGTCAATTGGGAAAACGGTTTTTATATCTGCTCCAAGAGTAACAGGAAAGTTTATTTCCATAATTCCATCATTATCAGAACCAATACCCAATTCTGCTTCGCTACAACACATTCCAAAACTATCAACTCCTGCAAGGCGAGCCTTGGTCATTTTGTGCCCACCAACCATGCCTCCAACTGTTGCCAAACAAACAACCATGTTTTCTTTTACGTTTGGTGCACCGCAAACAACTTGCAAATTTTCTGAACCTGTGTTAACAGAAAGAATGTGCAAGTGATCACTATTAGGATGATTTTCAACTTTTTCAATTTTGGCAAAAATAACACCTTGAATATCTTTACCTTTATATGAATAACCTTCAATTTCTGCAGTTGTAAGATTAAACTTGTGAATTAATTCTTCTGGTTCGATTCCGTCTAAATTAACAAAATCTTTAATCCAATTCATAGAAATATACATTTTAAAACCCCCTATGCGTTAACACCAAATTGGTTTAACACTTTTAAATTTCCGCTGTTTAAATATCTGATATCATCAAGCCCTGTTTTTAGCATAACAAGCCTGTCAAAACCTAATCCAAAGGCAAAGCCACTATATTCATTAGGGTCCATGCCCGCCAAACGGAAAACATTTGGATGTATCATTCCGCAAGGGCAAAGTTCAAGCCAGCCTGAATTTTTGCATGTTGAGCAGCCTTTGCCACCACAGAAAGTGCAAGTTGCATCCATTTCAAAGCCGGGTTCAACAAAAGGGAAAAAGCCAGGTCTAAGCCTAATGTTTATATCTTTTTTAAACACTTCAGAAAGCATTTTTTTCATAAAGAAAATAAGGTTGGCAACAGAAACGTTTTTGTCAACAAGCATGCCTTCAATTTGAAAGAATGTGTTTTCATGGCTGTGGTCAAGTGCTTCATTTCTAAAACATCTGCCTGGAAATATTGCTTTAAGTTTTCCATTGTATTTTCTTAAAATTCTATTTTGTGCAGCAGAAGTTTGAGTTTTAAGCAATTGACCATTGTCTAACCAAAAAGTATCTTGCATGTCACGTGCAGGGTGGCTTTTTGGAACGTTTACAGCATCAAAGTTGTTGTATTCTGTTTCAACTTCAAAACCATCTTCAACAGTAAAGCCCATTGAAACAAACACATCTTCAATTTCTTTTTGCAATATTGTTCTTGGATGTAAAGAACCATTGCGTGAATTGATTGGAAGTGTTATGTCTATTTCTTTTTCGTTTGATATCAATTTTTTTATTTTTTCGTTTTCTAATTTTTCTTTTAGTTTTGTAATAGAGTTTTCAATTTTTTGCTTTAAAACATTAATTCTTTGGCCAAAATCTTTTCGCTTTTCAACAGCTATTTCTCTAATTTTAGACATTGAATTTGTTACTTTGCCTTTTTTGCCTAAAAAAGTAATTCTAACATCATCCAACATTTTTTCATCACAAATTTTTTCTAGTTCAACATCAAACTCTTTTTCTATTTGATTAAGTTCATCCATTTTTTACTCCTTTTATGAAGCATTTATACATAAATGCTTAATTCATGTTTTTGTGTTGTTTTGGTCAAAAAAGCCCTATTAGAAATGTCTAATAGGGCATAAAAACACTGTACCACCTATCTTTGCTTTATTATAAAAAGCCTTGTTAAATTTTTACGGTTTATTCCGTCTTTTCTTTTTACCGAAAAGCAACTCCAATGCTGAAATTCGTTGTTTTAGTTGAACATAAGTGGCTTTCAGTCAGTGGCAACACTCTTCCTTTTATGAAACTAAAAAACTACTGTACACATCTTCATAGTATTTATATTATTAAAATTTTATGACAATTCTAAAAAAAACAAAATTGCCAACAATTGACGGTTATACAAACAAATGCAATGTTTACAACACAAGCGCAATTGTTTAATTTGTTTATTTAACCAAACAAATAACATGTTAAATTGTTTAAATAACAATCAAACATATATCAACTTACCATTTTAATTTCTTTTTGTCAAACAAAAATCAAATCTTTATAACATATCTCACTTTATTGACTTTTTTATTTTTAAGTGTTAGCATATTAACCATGATTTATTTAGACAATTCAGCAACAACCCCTGTTTGCAAAAAAGCATGTGAAACACTTTCACTATATTCTAGTGAAAAATTTTTTAATGCATCTGCCATATACGGTTTAGGGCAAGAAATATATTCAGACATAGATTCTGCAAAACACTCATTAGCAAAAGTTCTTGGAACTGTTTTTGCAAACAATATAATTTTTACTGGTTCTGCAACAGAGGCAAACAATTTGGCAATTCGTGGTTCTTATAGAAAAAATTTTGGAAAAATGATTTTTTCAATTGGCGAGCATCCTTCTGTTTATAACACTGCCTTAGAGCTAAAAAAACAAGGTGTTAATGTTGAATTTGTTAACCTTCAAACCAATGGAGAAATTGATTATAACGATTTACAACAAAAACTTGATAGTTCTGTTTCTTTTATTTCAATTATGCATTGCAGCAACGAAACTGGAGCAATTAATGATTTAAAAAGAATATCCGATTTAAAAAATTCAATTTGTCCAAATGCAATTTTTCATAGTGATGGTGTTCAAGCATTTGGGAAAATAAAAATTAATGTTGACTATTTCGGTGTTGATCTATACACAATAAGTGGTCATAAAGCATTTGCACCCAAGGGAATTGGTGCATTGTATGTTAGAAACAAAAACATTTTGTCGCCAATTGTTTTTGGCGGTGGACAAGAGTATAATCTTAGGTCGGGCACAGAAAACACAGCTAGCATTATGGCATTAAAATCTGCAATTGATGATTTTGGTGATTTAAAAAACAACTTTTGTCACGTTTTAAAGTGCAACAATGCTTTTACAGAACAACTTGAAAATGTTAAAATCAATTCCAATCCACAAACAAATCCATATGTGCTGTCTTTATCATTTTCTGGGGTTAACGGAGAAACCCTTGTTCATATGATGGAACAACAAAACATTTTAATTTCACGAGGGAGTGCATGTTCTTCAAAAAAATCGGGCAATAGAATTCTTGAAAACATGAAAATTAGCCGTGAACTTGTGCTTGGAAGTGTTAGAGTTAGTTTTAGCAAAAACTCTTCTGTTGAAGAATGTGTTTTTGCTGGAAAATGCTTAAACAATTGTTATAAAGAATTATTAAAAAAATTAAATTAAGGAAGAATTGTATATGAAAGACGTTATTTTACTTAGATTTGGAGAAATATATTTAAAAGGAAAAAACAAAGGATTTTTTGAAACTACTTTACTCAAAAACATAAAAAGAGCCATAAAAGATTACGACTGCAAAGTTCAAAAAATATCGGGAAGGTATCTTATAACAGATTTTGACCAAATGGATAGTGTTGCAATTATCTCTTGTTTAAAAAAAGTTTTTGGGCTAACATCACTTTCTCTTGCAAAAGAGTTTGACACTTCTAGACAAGCGATTGAAAATTTTATGTCTAATTATCAAACTTCTGCAACAACATTTAGAGTTACAGTTAAAAGAGCAGACAAAACTTTTCCCATTGCATCAAACGAATATGAAAAAATGCTTGGAGAATTGGTTTTAAATAACAATCCAAATTTAAAAGTCAAACTAAAACATCCTGAACTCGAATTGGTTGTTGAAATTCGCGAGAATAAAAAAACATATGTTTTAACAGACAGCATTTCTTGTGTTGGCGGAATGCCAATTGGCACTGCGGGCAAAGGTTTGGTTTTGTTATCTGGAGGAATTGATAGTCCAGTTTCTGCATACATGATGGCAAAACGTGGATTGGAAATTATGGGTTTACATTTTCATAGTTTTCCATATACAAGTGTGCAAGCAAAAGAAAAAGTATGCAAACTTGCCAAAATTTTAACCGAATACACTGGACATATAAAACTTATATGTTGCCCATTTACCGAAATTCAAGAAGAAATTCATAAAAACTGTTCTCCAGAACTCATGATTACAATCATGAGAAGAATAATGATGAGAATTGCCAAAATTGTTTGTGATAAATTTGGTGCTAAGGCAATTATAACAGGAGAGAGTTTGGCACAAGTTGCAAGTCAAACACTTGAAAGCATTAATGTTACAAACGATGCACAAAACACATATCCTGTTTTTAGACCTTGCATTGGCATGGATAAAACAGAAATTATTGATATATCACAAAAAATTGGAACTTACGAAACATCAATTTTACCATACGAAGACTGTTGCACTGTTTTTTTGCCTAAAAATCCGGTTATTAAGCCACATTTAGATAGGGTAAAAAGAGAAGAAAGCAAACTAAACATTGATGAATTAATAGATAAAGCAATAAACAATTTAGAAATTGTAATAATTTAACATTATTCGCATCAAAATTTTATTCTTTTATTTGACTTGATAAGTTTTAATATATTAATATATAAATATATTTGATTGCTTGCAATCAGATGTAATGAAAATGAAAGAACAATTCTCCTAACCATTAAAATTATAAAAGGGGAATAAAAAATGAACATTAGTTTAATGTGTGCTAGTGTTGTAACAGTGGTGCTATTTTCTGTTGGCGCTCTTATTGTTGGCATTGTTGCTGGCTATTGGATTTTTAACTTTTTAGTTTCAAAAAAAGTCAACAAAAACAAAGCAACTGCGTTAAAAATAATTGAAGATGCCTATGCAGAAGCAAAAACAATAAAAAAAGAAGCAACACTTGAAGCAAAAGAAGAAGTTCAAAAACTTAAAGATGAAGCAAATGAAGAAATCAACTTTAAAAGAAGTGAATTAAAAAAGTCGGAAGATAGAATTTCTCAAAAAGAAGATTTTATTGATAAAAAAGATTTGTACCTTGATAAAAAACAACAAGAATTGGACGAAAGATCAAAAAAGATTGATGACAAAAATGCTGAACTTTCAAATGAGTTAGAAAAACAAGCAAAAATTAAAGAAAACATGCTTGCAGAACTTGAAAAAGTTTCTTTAATGAGCAAAGAAGAAGCAAAGCAAGTTTTAGTTAATTCAATGACAGAAGATGCTCGCAAAGATGCAGCAAAAATTGTTAAACAAATTGAAGAAGAAGCAAAAGAAAATGCTAGAAAAGAAGCACAAAACATCGTTAGTTTGGCAATTCAAAAATGTGCAACTGACATGGTTGCTGAAGCAACAATATCTAGCGTTTCTATTCCAAATGAAGAAATGAAAGGAAGAATTATTGGTCGTGAGGGTAGAAACATTAGAGCAATTGAAAGTGCAACTGGTGTAGACTTAATTGTTGATGACACTCCTGAAACAATAACAATTTCTTGCTTTGACCCAATTAGAAGAGAAATTGCAAGACTCTCTCTTGAAAAATTAATTTTGGATGGCAGAATTCACCCAACAAGAATAGAAGAAATTGTTGACAAAGTTAAACGTGATATTGATATTCAAATTAAAGATGCTGGCGAACAAGCGGTTAACGAAGCTGGAGTTTATGGTTTGCATCCTGAACTTATAAAAACACTTGGCAGGCTTAAATATAGAACAAGTTATGGTCAAAATGTTTTAAAACATAGTTTAGAAACTTGTTATATTGCTGGTTTGCTTGCTGCTGAAGTTGGTGCAGACATCAAAATTGCAAAACGTGGTGGTTTGCTTCACGACATTGGCAAAGCTTTAGACCAAGAAGTTGAAGGAACTCACGTTCAAATAGGGGTTGACTTAGCAAAAAAATACAAAGAAAATCCTGCTGTTATTCATTGTATTGAAGCCCACCATTTTAATGTTGAATTCCGCAGCATTGAAGCGGTTTTGGTTCAAGTTGCCGATGCCATTTCAAGTGCAAGACCTGGTGCAAGACGCGAAACAATGGAAACTTATGTTAAGCGCTTAGAACAACTAGAAACAATTGCAAACGAATTTAAAGGTGTTGACAAATCTTATGCTGTTCAAGCAGGACGTGAAGTTAGAATCATTGTAAAACCAGAACAAATTTCTGATGAAGGTGCAATGTTTATGGCAAAAGATATTGCCAAAAAAATTGAAGACCAAATGGAATATCCTGGTCAAATTAAAGTTAACGTAATACGAGAATCTCGTTTCTCAGAAATCGCTAAATAAATTTATTCTAAAAGACAAACTTTTTCAATTTTAAAATGTGTATGAAATATTATAAAAGTTTGTCTTTTTTGTGTTTTCTTAATGTTGACTTTTTTATTATAATTGCTATAATATTTCACATATATTTTATTGTATATGATAAAAAATTTTTTGATAAAAGGAGCAAAACAATGACTTGGTTTGTTGATAAATTAAGCACAACATCTCAAATAACTCAAATAATTGTGTCTTTATCTATTGTTATGGC
>CAZRJB010000015.1:0-17735 GCA_964600435.1 uncultured Lachnospiraceae bacterium | reverse complement strand
CATAATGATTGCTATTGAAAAAGGAATATTTACAGAAACGACAAAACAAAGACTTAAAGAACTTGAACAGCAAACATATTCTAATTCTCTTCTTGCGCTTTTAACATGTTTTGTAAGGTTTTTAATCTTTCTTTTGCATCTTGTTCACATTCTTCAAACAAAGTGTTTGCCATTTCTGGGTTTGTTTTGTATAAAGATTTAAATCTTGACTCTCCAAGTAAAAAGTCTTTAAAGTTAAGTGTTGGAGGTTTAGAGTCAATTGTTAAAGGTTTTTGCTTTCTAGGGTCAAATCGGAACAAACTCCAATAGCCACTTTCAACAGCACGTTTCATTTCCAAACTAGAATTCGACATGTCAAAGCCGTGATTAACACATGGGGCATAGGCAATAATAATGCTCACACCATTATAACTCTCTGCCTCTTTAAATGCTTTTATTGTTTGAACCATATCGGCACCCAAACTAACTTGCGCAACATATGCGGTTTTGTATGTGATTGCCATTTGAGATAAATTTTTCTTTTTTGTATCCTTTCCATGTGATGCAAATTTTACAGAAGCACCTTTTTGAGTGCTTTTTGATGCTTGCCCACCAGTGTTTGAATAAACTTCGCTATCCAACACCAAAATGTTTACATTGTTTTTTGATGCAAGCAAATGATCAAGTCCGCCATATCCAATGTCATACGCCCAACCATCTCCACCAATAACCCAAATGCTCTTTTTGGTGAAATAATCTTTATATTCCAAAATTTTTTCAAGCAAATTGATAATGCTTGGTTCGGCTTGTTTTTTTAATTCTTGCACCAAAAGATTGTTTAAAGTTTCGGCATCTTGCTCGCACAAGCAATCATTTGTTTTCCACTTGTTTAAATATTCACAAATTTGCATATTTATGCAAACGTTAATAAGTTCGTCAACATGTTTTTTTAGCATGTTTTTGTTATATTCAACAGCCAAACTCATGCCAATTCCAAATTCTGCATTATCTTCAAAAAGTGAGTTTCCCCAAGCCGGTCCAAAACCTTTAGAGTCTTTAGAATAAGGGCAAACGGGAGCATTTCCACCATAAATTGATGAACAACCTGTTGCGTTGGCAATAATCATATCTTTTCCAAAAAGAGTTGTTGCTAGTTTAATATATGGAGTTTCTCCGCAACCGGCGCAAGCCCCACTAAATTCAAAATACGATTTTTTAAATTGCAAACCTTTTGGAACATCTGTAGAAAAAGGAGTTGTGTTTATTGGCAATGCTTTAAAATATTCATAGTTTTTCTTTTCGTTTTCAAGAATGTCTTGCGCGTTAACCATTTCAAGTGCTTTGTTTTTTGCAGGGCAAACTTTAGAGCAAACACCACAACCAGTGCAGTCGAGTGGGCTAAGTTGAACTTTAAATTTTTTATCTTCCATGCCAAATGTGTTTGCAAAATCAAAGTTTGCTGGTGCATTAAACAAATCTTCTCTGTTTATTGTTTTACTGCTTAAAGCACTATGTGGGCAAGAAATAACACACATACCGCATTGAATGCAGTTTTCTTTTTTCCAACATGGCAAGTGGCTTGCAATTCCTCGTTTTAAAAGTTTGGATGTGTCTGTTGGAACGTAACCGCTTTCGTTAAAAGCAGAAACTGGCAACTCGTTGCCTTTTAAACTTTCAATTGGTTTAATAAAAGATTCATAATAATTATCCAAACATTTTTTGCTTTCGTTTGTTGTTTTTAGGTCAAAAGTGGAAACATCACATTCAACAATTGATTGTTCTGCCAATTCAATTGCTTTTAAATTTTTATTAACAACTTCGTCGCCTTTTTTGCCATATGTTTTTTTAACAGCTTCTTGCATTTTTTGTTTCGCAACCAAATATTCAATAATGTTGGAAAGTTTAAAGAATGCTGTTTGCATAACAACGTTTATTTTGTTTCCAAGCCCAACTTCATCTGCAATTTTTTGTGCATTTATAATATATAATTTGGCATGCTTGTTTTTTAAATCTTCAATAAAATAATTTGGCAAAAAGTTTTTCAGTTCATCTTTGTCTAAAACTGTGTTTAAAAGAACCATTCCGTTATTTTTTAAAGAAGAAGTTAGGTTATATCTGCCGACAAAACTAAAGTTGTGAATTGCAATAATTTCCGCTTTTTCAACACAATATGGACTTAAAATATTATTATCGCTAATTCTTAAATGACTGGTTGTTAAGCTGCCAGACTTTTTGCTATCATATTCAAAATATCCTTGAACATATTTGTTTGTACATTCGCCAATAATTTTAATTGTGTTTTTATTAGCGCTAACTGTACCATCTGAGCCAAGCCCAAAAAACTTAAATTCTCGTTCTTGATTGCTAATAACATAGTTGTTATCTGGCAAAGAAAGGTGAGTAACATCATCGTTTATTCCAACAGAAAAACCATCAAGTGGCTTGTCAGATTTCAAGTTTTGAAAAACAGAAAAAACATCTTTTGGTTTAAATTCTTTTCCGCCCAAACCATATCTTCCACCAACAACACGAACATTAAGCCCTGCCTTGTTTATAGCAAAAACAACATCTTCACACAAAGGTTCACAAGGAGCAGTGCTATCTTTACATCTATCTAGAACAGATATTCTTTTAACAGTTTTTGGAAGTTTTGCTACAAAAGCATTGTGGTTAAAAGGTCTAAAAAGTCTAACCCTTAAAACCCCAAACTTTTCTCCTTTTTGGTTCAAATCGTTAACAGTTTGAATAACCGTTTCGCTGCCGCTTCCCATAATGACCAAAACACTTTCTGCATTTTTGTCTCCGTAATATTCAAATGGTTCATAGTGTCTAGAAGTGACTTTTTCAATTGTTTTAAAAACATTGCAAACATTTTCATAAACTTCTAAATATTTTGTGTTGCATGCTTCTCGATTTTGAAAAAAAATGTCTGGATTTTGTGCTGTGCCTTGTTGACGTGGATGAAGAGGGTCAAGCGCACGACTTTTAAATTGCTTAGCCTTTTCATATGGATAAATAGATTTAAGTTCATCGTTTTCCAACACTTCAATTTTTTGAATCTCGTGACTTGTTCTAAATCCGTCAAAAAAATGAATAAAGGGTATTGAACTTTCTAGCGTTGCAATGTGTGAAGCAATGGCCATATCGTGGCATTCTTGAACATTGCTTGAGCATAGCATTGCAAACCCTGTGCCTCTTGTTGCCATAACGTCACTATGGTCACCAAAAATGGATAATGCATGAGTTGCAAGTGCTCTTGCAGAAATGTGAAAAACACAAGGAAGCAACTCGCCGGAAATTTTATACATGTTTGGAATCATAAGCAAAAGACCTTGACTGGCAGTAAAAGTTGTGCTTAATGCACCACAAGTTAAACTGCCATGCAAAGCACCAGCAGCACCTGCTTCTGATTGCATTTCTTTTATTATCATTGGTTTGTCAAAAATGTTTGGCTTGCCTTCATCTGCCCATTGACTACAAAGTTCTGCCATTGTAGACGATGGCGTTATTGGATAAATAGATGCAACTTCAGACAAAGAATATGCAACAAG
This sequence comes from uncultured Lachnospiraceae bacterium, assembly GCA_964600435.1. GTDB lineage: Bacteria > Bacillota > Clostridia > Christensenellales > UBA1242 > HGM11367. Next base: position 14,205 of record CAZRJB010000015.1, on the reverse strand, counting down.
AGCGGTTGCTGTGTTGCCATCAACAGTGATTTTTTTCATATAAACCTTCCATAAAACAATTTTTTATATATAAATTTTGTTGGAATTTTTACAACAAAAGATTGATATATTGTTATTATATCAAATTTTATTAATTAAACAAATTTTTTTAATTAAATGTTTTCTTTTTTTTTAATAAAAATATATAATAATAATCATGAAAAAAAATAGCACAAAAAAAGTGGTGGTTATAACAGGGGCATCAAGCGGAATTGGTGAGCAACTAAAAAAAATGTATACAAATGATGGCAACACTGTTGTGAATCTTTCTAGGACTGTAGAAAACAACAAATTTAATATCAAGGTTGATGTTTCTCAAAAAGAACAAGTTTTTTCTGCATTTGAGCAAATATATAAAACATATGGGCATGTGGATGTTTTAATAAATTGTGCTGGATATGGTGTTTTTGGAGCAAACGAGTTAATTTCAGAAGAAAAATGCCGTCAAATTTTTGATGTAAACTATTTTGGCACTTTGTGGTGTTGTCAAGCATGCATAAAATATATGAAAAAAGGTTCAAAAATTGTTAACATTTCATCTGCCTGCGCATTATTTGCATTGCCTTTTAGGTCAATGTATTCAGCAAGCAAGTCTGCCGTTAACATGATTTCTTATGGGTTAAGAATGGAACTTGAAAGTTTTGGAATTGATGTTGTTTGTATTTGCCCAGGAGACATAAAAACCAACTTTAGCAAAAATAGAGATGTAACACTTTTAACAAACGAAAAATATAACAAAAAGGTCAGCAATTCGTTTAAACAAATAGAAAACCGTGAACATTTAAGAATGAACAAAGAAAAAGCAGTTAAAAAAATTTACAAAATCTGTAATAAAAAGCATTCAAAACCAATGTATATTGTTAGTGGGAAATATAAACTAATATATTTTTTAAGCAAATTTGTTAGTCAAAAAACAATTCTAAAACTCACAAACAAGTTTTTTTAATTTTTTTTGCAAACACTCTTGAAAATATGTTTTGCATGTGATAAACTTTGTTATGAAATTAATTAAGCAGTTTTCACAAAAAAACTTAATCAATCTTTAACATTTTAAAATAAACAAGGGGGGCTTATGCCAAAAGGTTATGTTTTAAATTCATATTATGATGCTCAAAGGGCATTGCAAAGAAAAATATATTCTAAAGAAATAAAATTGATGTCAAGTGTTATAAACAAATTTGGATATTTAAACAGCAATTTATACGGCATTGCAATTTCGCAAATCAGAAATGGGTTAGAGGACAACATGGGGCGCTTAACTGCAAGTTTGCATCAGCCAAACAAATCGGACATTGGCTTAAATTCAAATTCTAGATATCAAGACTTTATGAGTCCACTAGAACTTAGAGCAAACTCAATTGCTGTTAGAAAAGCAATGAATGCGGTAGATTCTCTTGGTTTAAGAGCAACTGTTGAAGACATGGTTCGTGCATGTTACGAAGCTGGTCAAAGTGTGGGGCTAGAATTTCAAAACTTAAAAATTTGCAACAAGGATGTTTTTTGTTTAAAAGCACAATCACCAGTTTTAAGCACAACTCCAATCATAAAAAAATTTGATAAAGCATTAATTGCCAACACAGAACCAAAAGGTGACTCGTTAGAATATACAGGCATTCAAAAAGAACAAAAAGAAGACTTAATAAATGCAAACAAACAAAAATTTTTGGAAGTTAAAAGAGAATTGGACAAATTTGGTTTAATCACACCTAGCGAAAAAATAAATGCTTTTAAAAGCCTTAACTTGGGTTACTATTTTGTGGAAGATCCAAAAAGTTCAAGTTTGGAAATGGCTGCCTTGTTGTTTTCTGACAAATATAATCCATCAATATTCTATTACACAGAACTTTGCATGAATTTAGAAAAGCTAACAATGGCAAAAAACATGTTAGAAAAGTTAAACAAAAACCTTACACCAATTCGAGTATACGTTGAATTGTTTGAGTGTGGTAAAAAATCTAGAAACATGGCAATTTCAACATATAAAATGTTGCCAGAAATGTTCACAGGTTTTTATAATTCTTACAACGAAGCAGAAAGAATAAATGCAATTCAAAAAGAAAAACTTCAATCTGCTCGAAAAATAAAAAAGGATGATATAAAAGAATAAATCATAAAAATCTCTTTTTTGCAAATATTAGCATTAAGGAGATTTTTTTATGGCAACAAAAAGTGCAATTTCTTTTGGTTTGGTATATATTCCAATTGTTTTATCTCCAATAATAAAACAAAACGACTTGGGTTTTAACATGATAGATAAAACAACAATGAGCAGAATAAAATATAAAAAAACTTGTGTGGATTGTGACAACAAAGAAGTTAAACAAGAAAACATTGTAAAAGGTTATCAATATCAAAAAGGGAAATATGTTATTTTCACCGATGACGAGTTTGAAAAAATTAAATCTAAAAAAGATAAAAGCATAACAATTGATAATTTTGTCAACTTAGACGAAATAGACCCCGTGTTTTTTGACAAGGCGTATTATGTAAAACCAAATGGAAGTGATAAGGCATTTGCATTGCTACTTAAAGCAATGGAAAAAACAAAAATGGCGGGCATTGCAAAAACAGTTTTTGGAACAAAAGACACATTGGTCTTAATAAGGGTAAAAAATAGTCAAATGTTGCTTAACACAATGTTTTTTAAAGAGGAAATATTAGATTCACCCAAATTAGAAAAAGTTAATATATCTAAATCTGAAATAGATTTGGCAACAACGTTAATAAAAAACATGAGCAAAAAGTTTGAGCCCGAAAAATATAAAGACGAATATAATACAAAAGTTAAAAAAGCAATCAAGCAAAAAATAGCAGGAAACAAAATTGTGGAACCTCATCAAGAGCGTCAACCACAAATGGTAATAAATTTGCTTGATGCATTAAAGAAAAGTGTAAAAACCAATCAAAATGGTCAAACCACAAAAAAAACCAAGAAAAAAACAAAGGGAATAAAACTTGTGGGGTAGTTTAAAGTGGATTTAAAAAGGTATACAGAAAAAAGAAATTTTCAAATCACAACCGAGCCCTTAGGCAAGAAAAATAATTCTAAAAACAGTCGCTTTGTCATTCAGTATCATCAGGCACGGGCAAAACACTACGATTTTCGGCTTGAATTTAATGGAGTGTTGTTGAGTTGGGCAATTCCTAAAGGATTGCCATGCACAACAAAAAAGCATTTGGCAATTCATGTAGAAAATCATCCTCTAGAATATATTACTTTTCAAGGGACAATACCAAGTGGGCAATATGGTGCGGGAACAGTTGAAATTTTTGATCAAGGAACTTACATTCCACTGAGCGATATAAAAAAAGGTTTAAAAAATGGAGAGATTAAAATTCTTTTAATCGGAGAGAAAAATATTGGTGTTTGGACTTTAATAAAAAAAGACGAAAAAAATTGGTTTGTTTTAAAATGTGATAACAGGTTTTTAATACAAAAACAAAGCAAACAAAAATTGCCGTTTAAAAATGCAAATGTACAGCTTGCTCAACTGAGTAACCAAATTCCAAAAGGGAAAGAATGGTGCTTTGAAATAAAATTTGATGGATACAGAATTGTGTCATATGTTCAAAACAAAAAAGTTGTTTTAAAAACAAGAAACAACAACGACTTTTCTAGCAAATTTCAAAATGTTTTAAACGACATAAAAGAGCATTTTCAAAACCTTAATGTTGTTTTAGACGGAGAAATTGTTGTTTTTGATAATTTAGGGAAAACAAGTTTTTCTCTTTTGCAAGACTCTATAAAAAAGGGTGAAAACAATTTTTTCTATGTTGTGTTTGATTTGCTTGCCTTAGACGGCTTAGATTTAAGGAACGCAAGTTTAACAACAAGAAAACAAGTTTTAAAAATATTGCTAGATAATTCTCCACAATCAATAATTTTTAGCGAGCATGTGATTGACGAGGGAAGCAAGTGTTTTGACTTGGCAAAAAAGAAAAATTTAGAGGGTATTATTGCAAAAAAAATAGACAGCGTTTATGCTGGAGAAAGAAATGGAGATTGGTTAAAAATTAAGTGTTATAAAAGGCAGGAGTTTGTTGTTTGCGGTTATACAAAAACTGAAAAAAATAAATTGGTTAGCAGTTTGGTTTTGGGAGTTTATCAAGATAAAGAATTAGTTTATGTGGGAAAGGTTGGAACCGGACTTTCTAACAAGCAAAAATTAGATTTAATCAAGTTGTTCAAAACTTTAGAAACAAAAAAAATAGGGCTTAAAGGGGCACCAAAAAACACAATATTTTTAAAACCAAAATTGATAGCAGAAATACAATTCGCAGAATACACAAAAGACAATTTATTGCGGCAACCAAGTTTTGTCGCATTTAGAGAAGATAAAAATGTAAAACAAGTTGTTAAAGAGATTTAAAATGATAAAAGTAAAAGGAATTGAAATCACAAACCCTTCAAGGGTTGTTTTGAACAAAAATAAAATAACAAAACTAGATGTTATAAACTATTACAACGATATGTCTGATAAAATAATGCTTTTTTTACGCAACAGACCAATAAGTGTTATAAGATGCCATAACGAATTAAATACTTTTTTTAAAAAACATCCAATAAAAAATGAAAATGTTGAAAAGTTTTTGTTTAAATCTAAACAACCATATTTTTATTTGTTAACAAAAAAACAACTAATAATGCAATCACAAATGGGAACGATAGAGTTTCATTCATGGGCAAGTACAATTAAAAAAATTAATTCACCAAACTATATGGTGTTCGATTTAGATCCAGACGAAAATTTGTCGCATTCAAAGTTAAAAAAAGGAGCATTGTTATTAAAACAAGTTTTAGATCAACTGGGACTAATTTCATTTTTAAAAACAAGCGGAGGAAAAGGTTATCATGTTTATGTTCCATTAAAAAATGTTAAAAACTATAACATTTTGTTTAAATTTTCTGAGAAAGTTGCAAAAATTTTAGAAAATAGCTCAAGCATTTTTACAACCAACATAAGAAAAGAAAATAGAAAAAATAAAATTTTTATAGACGTTTTACGAAACAAACAAGGTGCCACTTGTGCAAGCCCTTATTCTTTAAGAATAAAAAACAATTTAACTGTTTCAATGCCAATTTTTTGGGAAGATATAGATAAAATAAAACCAAATCAAATAACAATAAAAAACTATAAACAATATTTAAACAACTCTTGGGCAAATTTTTTTAAAATAAATCAGTCAATAACTTAGTTTTTTTGGTTTGCACTTATGCTTACACAAAGTCAAGTAAAACAAAAACAGTAAATTAATATTTTTTTGTTTTATAATGTTCGCAAAAATATAAAACCATTAGAATTGCTTGACAATGCATATTTTTTTATTTAAAATTTCTTACGGAGATAAACATGATAGATTTAAACACAATAGAACCTTCAAATTTTATTGAAGAAGAAATTTTAGAAGACTTAAAATCTGGCAGAGCAAAAGAAGTTATAACTCGTTGCCCACCAGAACCAAGTGGCTATTGGCATATTGGCCATTGCAAAGCATGGATGATTGATTTTGAAACAGCAATAAAGTTTGGCGGATATACATATTTAAGAATGGACGATACAAACCCTAGCAGAGAGCAAGGAGAATTTGCTGATAGTTATTTAGAAGATTTAAAATGGCTAGGTTACACTCCAAAAGCAATGATATATGCCAGCGAGTCATACTTTGAAAAAATTTATGAAATTGCCGAACAAATGATTTTAGATGGCAATGCTTATGTTGATGAACTTACTCAAGAACAACAACAAAACATGAAAGGAACGCTCACCGAACCAGGCAAAAATAGCCCTTATAGAGATAGACCAATTGAAGAAAATCTAAAACTTTTTAGAGAAATGCGAGCAGGCAAATTTCCGGATGGAACACTTACTTTGCGTGCAAAAATAGACATGTCACATCCAAACATAATAATGCGTGACCCAATAATGTACAAAATTTCTCGTGAAAAGCACTATAAAACAGGTGACAAATGGTGCATATATCCTTTGTACGATTTTGCTCATCCAATGGAAGATGCTCTTGAAGGGGTTACATATAGTTTATGTGACACAACTTTTAGAGTTCACAGAGAAGCATATGAATGGTTTATTGAACATGGTTGGAAAAAACCTTTTGCTCCAAAACAAAGAGAGTTTTCCACACTTAATTTAGAAAATGTTCTTTTAGGAAAAAGATATTTAAAAGCACTTGTTAACCAAGGCAAAGTTTTGGGGTGGGACGATCCTAGATTTTTAACCTTTGTTGGCATGAAAAGAAGAGGTTACACTGCAGAAGGTGTTAAAAACTTTATAAGGAGTTGCGGTGTTGTAACAAGCGAAAGCAATCTTCCTTTTAAGGCTTTAGAGTTTTATATTAGGGAAGATTTAAACAAGGTTTCAACTCGTGCAATGGTTGTGTTAGACCCATTAAAAGTTGTAATAACAAACTATAACGGAACAGAAGAATGTGAAATTCAAAACAATCCAAATGATGAAAATGCTGGAAATCACAAAACTTTGTTTAGCAGTGAAATTTATATTGAACAAGAAGATTTCTCTTTAAATCCACCTCCAAAATATAATCGTTTAACAGTTGGCGGAATGGTTAGGCTTAAAGGTGCTTACATAATTAAGTGTAATAATGTTGTTTATAAAGAAAATGGAGAAATAGACCACTTAGAATGTGAATATATTCCAGGAACAAAAAGTGGGCAAGATAATAGTGGCATAAAAGTTAAAGGAACAATTCATTTTGTTTCAAAACAAAATTGTTTTAAATGTACAATAAGAAACTTTAAAAATCTTGTTAAAGATGAATATAAATGGCCGGTTAAGTCGTTGGAAAGCGGTGTGCCTATTGATGAGATTTTGCAACCAGATTCTTTAATAGAAACAACCGCCCTAGCAGAAAACTTTTTAAAAACCGCAAAACCATTTGATAAATTCCAGTTTATGCGAAAAGGTTATTTCACATTGGATAAAGATTCAACTCAAGACAACTTCATTTTTAATTCAACAATATCTTTAAAAGATGGCTTTAAAAAGTAATATATTATTTAATTGATTTATGAAATTTTTATTAATTTATTGCGACATTTTGCCAAAACATGTTAAATTTGCATGTGGCAATTGTCGCAATTAATTTTTTTCAAGTATTTGGTTTTTTTGTGTTTTGTGGGTTAAGAAATTTTCTTTGTGCCCATTGTGTAAAAATGCTTGACAATATGGTGTAAAAAATATATACTAATTTATGTTTTTTAAAAAAAATTTTTGCTTCTCTCGTTGCAAAAAAAAAGTATCATTAACTTTAAAAAGAAAACAATAAAATTTGGACTGCTAGCTCAGTTGGTAGAGCAACTGACTCTTAATCAGTGGGTCCGGGGTTCGAGCCCCCGGCAGTCCACCAAACTGGGTGCAAACCTAGTTTTTTTGTTGCCGGAGGCTCGAACCCAAAGGTTCGACTCATGTCGGAGCCAGACCGCAAACAAGTTTGCTCCCGCTTTATGCTAAAAACTTGCCACAGGCAACTTTTTTAAACGCAGTCGCCCCGGCAGTCCACCAAACTGGGTGCAAACCTAGTTTTTTTGTTGCCGGAGGCTCGAACCAAATAATTATATAACCAAACGATAATTAAAGTTTTGTATTCTTTAAAAAACTTATATATTTGCACCAAACGTTTTGACAAATTTTTCTTTTTATGTATACTAAAAAGGTTAAAGAGGTGCAAATGTTAGCAAAAGTATTAAGTTATGGTTTAAGCGGTTTAGATGGTTTTTTGGTTGAAATTGAAGCGGATATTTCAGCAGGATTAAGCAAATTTGACATTGTTGGTCTTGCAGACACTGCCATTAAAGAAAGCAAAGATAGAGTTAAGTCAGCAATCAAAAATTCTGGCTTAAACTATCCTATTGATGCAATAACAATCAATCTTGCTCCAGCAGATAAAAAGAAAGAAGGCCCAATATATGATTTGCCAATTGCCGTGTCGTTGCTTTGTGCAAATGGAACAATCCCTTTAGAAAAGGTTAAAAACACGGTTTTTTTTGGCGAATTGTCACTAGATGGCTCAGTTAAAAAAGTTAATGGAATTTTGCCAATGTTGATTTCTGCAAGAACACATGGCTTTAAAAAGTTTATATTGCCAAAAGATAACTTTTTAGAAGCAAGTTTTATTGACGGAATAGAAGTTTTTGTTGCAGACAACTTAAATCAAGTTGTTAAACATTTTGCAAAGGAAAATCCGGTTTTTTTACCAAAAGTTCAACCATCTGATTACACAGCAATTCAAAAAGAAGCATTGGGCAACATAATAGACATGAAAAATGTTAAAGGTCAAGCAGTTGCAAAAAGAGCATTAGAAATTGCTGCTGCTGGTGGGCATAACATTTTAATGATTGGACCACCGGGAAGCGGAAAAACGCTTTTGGCAAGATGTTTTGCTGGAATTTTACCAGAAATGACATTTGAAGAAGCACTTGAAGTAACAAAAATACATAGCATTGCCGGAGTTTTGGATGACAACAAAGGAATAATAATAAATCGCCCATTCAGAACCCCACATCACACTGCCACAACAATTGCTTTGGCAGGTGGCGGAAAAGATGCAAAACCGGGCGAAATAAGTCTTGCTCACAACGGTGTTTTGTTTTTGGATGAATTACCAGAGTACAACAGACAGTTTATTGAGGTTTTGCGTCAACCTTTAGAAGATGGTCAAATCACAGTTGCAAGGTCAAAGCAAACCGTAACATATCCAGCATCATTCATTATGGTTGCAAGCATGAATCCATGTCCTTGTGGAAATTATGGTAGCAAAACTCAGGTTTGTCGTTGTTCACCACAACAAATACATAAATATTTGGCAAAACTTAGCGGCCCAATAATGGATAGAATAGACTTGCATGTTGAGGTTGATTCAATAACATATGCAGATTTGTCAAGCCAACACGAAGAGGAAAGCACAGCAAACATTAAGCAAAGAGTTAATCAGGCGAGAGAAATCCAATTAAAAAGATTTGAGAATTCAAATATTTATTCAAACTCAAAAATGAATGTTGTACAGACAAAAAAATATTGTAATCTAGAGCCACAAGCACAAGAAATGTTAAAAATTGCCTTTGATAAGTTAAAAATGTCTGCCAGAGCACATGACAGAATTTTAAAAGTTGCCAGAACAATTGCGGACTTAGATAATAGTGAAATAATAAAGGCTAATCATATTGCCGAAGCAATAAACTATAGGTCACTTGATAGGAAGTATTGGCTATGATAAATTATTCAAAAGACGAAAAAGCAATGATATTTTTGAGTCAGTTTGATTTTATGACTCATAAAAAATTTAAAGATATATTAGAAGAACTTGAATCTCCACAAGAATTGTTTACACTTAACAAAGTTAAAGCAAAAAGTTTAAAACATATTTTAAAAGATAATTATGAAATGTTCATTGATTCTTTAAATAATTTTAACGAAACAAATTTTTTTGAAACATTAAACAAAAGGCATATATGTTGTTTAACAATTTTGTCAGACAAATATCCAAACAATTTAAAAAGATTAGCTCAGCCACCTTTTGTTTTGTATTATGTAGGTGACATAGACTTGATTAATTCCAATCTGGTTGCCATGGTTGGAACAAGAAATCCATCCACATACGGTAAAATAGTTACAGAAAAATTTTCAAAAGCATTGGCAGAAAACGGTATAACAATTGTTAGTGGATTGGCAACCGGCATAGACAAAATTTCTCATGAAGGAGCTTTATCTGTAAATGGTAAAACAATTGCTGTTTTAGGCAATGGTTTTGATCATATTTTTCCATCAATGAACCTTAATTTGGCAAGAGAAATTGCTAAAAAAGGTTTAATAATAACTGAATACTTTCTAAACGTAAAACCAACAAGATACACGTTTCCAGCAAGAAATCGCATTATTGCCGCACTGAGCGATGTTATTGTTATCACCGAAGCCGGCAAAAAGAGTGGAAGTTTGTACACAATGGAATTTGGTGCCGAAGTCGGTGTTGAAACATATTGTGTTCCAGGTAACATAACAAATGATCTTTCTTATGCAACAAACGATTTAATCAAAAAGGGAATGGTTGCATGCTTAACCACGCCAGATGACATTTTAAGTTTGTATGGCATAAAGCCAGCAACAAGAAAAAAAACTGAAAAACGACTTCAGTTGTCTTTGGAAGAAAATCAAATTTGTCAACTTTTGAAGGATGGAGAAAAAACATTTGATTTTTTACAAGAAAAAACAGGATATGCTACGCAAAACCTAAACATCAATTTGACATCACTTGAAATTAGTGGAATAATAAAAAAATTAGCGGGAAACACATTTGTTTTGTGTTAAAATGGAGTTTTAATGAAATTAGTAATCATAGAGTCCCCAAACAAAAGGGAATCGTTAAAAAAATATTTAGGTGAAGGCTACGAAGTAATGTCAACAAAAGGGCATGTGAGAGATTTGCCTTCCAAAAGTTTTGCAATTGACATAAAAAACAATTTTGAACCAACATACGAAATAATGCCAGACAAAAACGTAACAGTTAACGAACTTAAACGTGAAGCAAAAAAGGCAGATGAAGTTCTTATTGCGTCCGACCCTGATAGAGAAGGTGAAGCAATTGCTTGGCACATTGCTTACATTTTAGGAATAGATAAAAACAAAAAATGCAGAATAACATTTAACGAAATTTCAAAAACTGCAGTTTTAAATGCCTTAACAAAACCAAGAGAAATTGATCAAAACCTGGTGGATGCTCAACAAGCACGAAGAATTTTAGATAGGTTGGTGGGTTATAAAGTTTCTCCAATCATTTGCAAAAAAATAAAATCAAATTTAAGCGCTGGGCGTGTTCAATCGGTTTGTTTAAAACTTGTTGTTGATAGAGAAAGAGAAATAATAAACTTTAAACCAGAAGAATATTGGAATGTTTCTGTAGATTTAAACAAATTTAATGATGCGCAAAATTTTAGAGCATCTGCTGTGCAATATAAAGGTAAAAAGGTTAAGTTTAAAACAAAACAAGATGTAGAAGAAGCCACAAACAACATAGAAAATGCTGAATATATCATAACAAAAATAAAAAGAAGCAAAACCTCATCACATGCACCTGCACCATTCACAACATCAACAATGCAACAAGAAGCGCAAAACAAAGCAGGGCTAAGCACTGCACAAGCAACCAAAGTTGCTCAAATTTTGTATGAAGGTGTTGAAATTCCTGGAGAAGGAAAAACTCCATTAATAACCTACATCAGAACCGACTCTACACGTGTTTCTCAAGATGCAGTAAACATGGCAAAAAAATATATATCTGAAAACTATGGAAATAATTTTTTGCCAGCAAAAACAAACATATATTCAAGCAAAAAAGATGCTCAAGATGCACACGAAGCAATCAGGCCAATTTCTTTAGAACGACACCCAGACAAACTAAAATCATGTTTAAAACCAGAAGTATATAAGTTATACAAACTCATTTATGAGCGCTTTTTGGCAAGCCAAATGTCGCCAGCAGAATATGACAATGTTTCCGTTGACATTCAAGCAAACGACCTAACTTTCAGAGTTACTGGCAAAACAATGACTTTTGCGGGATGGACATGTGCATATAAACAAGTTGAAGAACAAAAAGAAGATTCTGAAGAAATCTCAGACAAGTTGCCAAAACTAGAAGAGGGCGAGCATTTACACTTTAACTCAATAAAAAAAGAACAAAAATTTACAAAGCCGCCATCTCGCTACACCGAGTCATCTTTAATCAAAGCAATGGATGAGTATGGCATTGGAAGACCCGCAACATATGCCCCAACAATAGCTGTTTTGGCAAGCCGAAACTATACCGAAAAAGATAAAAAGTATCTATATCCCACAGAAATAGGTGTTAATGTAACAGACTTTTTACAAAAATATTTTAGCGGTGTATTTAATATAGATTTCACTGCCGACATGGAAGCAAAACTTGATGATATTGCCGAAAAAAATGAAGATTGGCATAAAATAATCAGCAAATTTTGGAGATTTTTAGAACCTCTCTTGACAACAGCAAATGATGGCGAAAAAATTAAATCAGAACCACAAAAAACTGATATAAAATGTGAAAAATGTGGGCATTTAATGGTGATTAGAGAGGGAAAATATGGGAAATTTTTAGGATGCTCTAATTTTCCAACGTGCAAAAATATTCAACCGCTAGAACAACCAAAATTTAAAGGTGTTTGTCCAAAATGTGGAAAAAGAATGGTTGAACGAAAAAGCAAAGCAGGAAAACTTTACTTTTCTTGTGAAGATTACACAAATTGCAAATTTATGAGTTGGGACGAGCCAACTGGCAAAAAGTGTCCAAAATGTGGAGAACACATTGTTATAAAATTGCAAAAAGGAAAAACAATAACAAAGTGCAGCAATAAGGAATGTGATTACATTGATGAATAAAGAAGTAATAATAATTGGTGCAGGGCTTGCAGGGTGTGAGGCGGCACTATATTTAGCAAATGCAGGAGTCAAAGTTAAGCTTTATGAAATGAAAAAAATAAAAAAAACTCCCGCACAAAAACTAGACGACTTTGCCGAACTAGTTTGTTCAAACAGTTTAAAATCAACCGATAAACTTTCTGCAAGTGGTCTTTTAAAACTTGAAATGGAACAATTGGGTTCTCAGTTGTTGCAAATTGCAAAAAAATGTAGTGTGCCAAGTGGTGGAGCACTATCTGTAAACAGAGAAGACTTTGCAAAAACGGTAACTCAACAAATAACCGCAAACAAAAACATAACAGTTGTTAATGAAGTTGTTAAAACAATAGACACAAACAAACCAACAATTTTGGCTTGTGGACCCTTGATTGATAATGAATTATTTTCAAATTTAAAAAGTTTAATAGGTGATGATTCTTGCTATTTTTATGATGCAATTGCTCCAATAGTTTTGGCAGACAGCATAGACTATTCAAAAGCATACTGGGGCAATAGATACGACAAAGGTGAATCAAAAGACTATTTAAACTGCTCTTTAAACAAAGAAGAATATTTAACATTCTACAACGAACTAGTAAAAGCAAAATGTGTAGAACTTCACGAATTTGAAAAAATAAAAGTTTTTGAAGGTTGCATGCCAATTGAAATAATGGCAAAAAGGGGAGAGGCTGCTTTAAGATATGGACCCATGAAACCTGTAGGTTTAATGGATAAACGATATGACCAAAAACCTTATGCTGTTGTTCAACTAAGAAAAGAAAATCTTATTGGTGATAGTTTAAACTTGGTTGGTTTTCAAACAAATTTAACTTTTGGCGAACAAAAGCGAGTGTTTGGATTAATTCCAGCGCTAAAAAATGCTGAATTTGTTAGATATGGAACAATGCACAGAAATTCATACATCAACGCTCCAAAATGCTTAAATGAATTTTCCCAACTTAAAGAACATAAAAACGTTTTTGTTGCTGGGCAGCTTTCGGGGGTGGAAGGTTATGTTGAAAGCATGGCAAGCGGTTTATATGTTGCCATAAACATGTTGCAATACATAAATAACAAGTCAATGTATAGTTTGCCAAGCACAACTGTTTTGGGTGCAATTCAAAACTACATTGCATTTTGTCCAGAAAAAAACTTTCAACCAATGAATGCAAACTATGGTGTTGTTCAGTCTGAAAACTTAAGGAACAAAGAAGAGAAAAAACAAAAAATTTTAGAAACGTCAATGGCAGAAATTCAAATTTTTAAATCAAAAATAAATAATTAATAGAATCGCTCTTTAAAAAAGAGCATTTTTTTTATTGCGTTAACAAATTAAAAAACGCTTATAAACAAAAAGTCCTTAAAACCGATTTTGTTGCCTTAAAAATTAATTGTTTAACACACTTTGTTCATGTTATCTGCTTGCTTAAAAATGATTATCATGTTAAAGTGTGAAAATTGCTTTGACTTTATTTAATAAAATTGTATACTATAAAAAGTTGACAAAAGTTTTTGTTAATAAGGAGATAAAATGGAAAACATGTTTAAGGGCACAACAATTTGTGCTGTAAAAAGAAACGGAAAAACTGCTGTTTGTGGCGATGGTCAAGTCACAATGTCAGAAAGTGTTATATTCAAAAACAACGCAATAAAAGTTCGCAGGCTTTATAACGATAGTGTTGTAATTGGTTTTGCTGGTTCGGTTGCTGATGCATTTAGTTTG
>CAZRJB010000014.1:0-20165 GCA_964600435.1 uncultured Lachnospiraceae bacterium | reverse complement strand
TTCGTTTTAATTCTTTTAATATTTCAAAGAGTTGTTTAGAAATTGGGATTTCTCTAATTGAACTTGTAGTTTTGGGTGTATCAACAATAATAAAAGTTTTATGATTTTGCGAAATAGTGCTAACGGATTTTTCTCAAGTCCACACTTTGCCATTAAGTGCAACCAGTTTGCCAAGTCGAAGCCCAGTGAATAAACAAATTAAAATTCCATAAGAATATAGTTTGTGTGTTTGTAAAATATAGTTTTGTAATATAAAAACTTGCTGGCATGTTGCACTTTTGCGCAACAACCAACAAGTTATGGTAAAAAGGCTCATGCCACTTTATTAAACTAGTTAAGAAGTAAAACTTTATACATGTCAAATGCATCTGAGTCTGAAAATTGCAAATCTTTTAAAATGTTCATGGCAACATCTGTGTCTAGACGTGAAAAAGGTTTGTCGGTTGCCAAAATTGACTTAATAACAAAATGAATTTTTACATTTTTTTCGTCATCAATTTCCAAAAAACCGGCCAAAAGTTCTTCATTTTTTTCTTTTAGAAACTTTATGGCTTCTTTATATTTCATTTTACACCCTTTATTGTTGTCTTGTTCATTTTATGCTTGACGAGAATTTGTGTTGCTTAAATAATTTTCAAAAGCAAAACTTAACCCTTTTTCCATTTCTTCCGAAGTGTTTGATTCTAACTCTTTAGGTGCAATGGTGGTTTGTTCTTTGTTTTCTACGTTTAAGCCATTGTTCAATTTGCAATCGCAAATTTTGTATGTTCCGTTATTAATGTTTGTTTTAACATCTTTAACAGTTGTTTGTTTTGCAACATGCTCTTTAAAAGAAACTTCAAAAGCACAAGTGTTGTTTGTTGTCATGTTTTCAGTTTCTGCAATTCCATTTTTGCTAAAAAGAACAACAAGCCTGTTTTCTTTGTTAAATTTGTCACCAATAACAAAAGTCAACAAATGGTTACTTATGTTTGAAATGTTATTTTTTTCAAGTTCTTCCTTGTTAAAAAACAAATTTTTAAAATCTTCAACTTGCGAAAAAGAACTCTTTTTATAGTCGCAATCTTTAACAAATGCCAAAAAGAGTTTAACCCTATCTTTTAAAGGAAAAACATAAAAATTTTCACCTTTTGCTTTTTTATACTCTTCTACAAGAGCGGTGAGTTCTTCATTGTTTTCAATAATTAAATCATCAAATTCTTCCATTTTTCCACCTCTTTACCCTATTATACTTTATCTTTAACCCAATGTCAAGACCCACCCTAAAAATAATCTGTTTTTTAAATCAAAAAATCGCAGAGATTGCTCTCCACGACTTTGAAATGTTTTTGTAATTTTATTGTTAACTTTATTAACCGCCTAACTCTTCAACAACTTTTTGCGACAATGTCATATATTCTTGAAATTCAATAGAAAAGTCAAAATCTATTTTTGTTATTGTTTCAGTATTTGTAATAAATGTGGCATTTTCAGCATCCACTGCCACTGCAAAGTCATCCGAACCATCCATGGTTGCAAAAAACTTGTTAATCCCTTTTTCATCCATTCCAATATCAATATAAATGGCTTCGGTCTTAGTAAACATTCTAAATGATTTTAGCTCTTTAGCACCAAAGTCGTAATTGGCATCTACAACAATATACTGCGAGTTTGTTTTATTAACAACAATGTATGCTGCAAGATATAATTTGTTGTTTTTTACATCAAGTTTAGGTTCAATCGTTAAGTCGTATTCAAAAGATTGGTCAAATATTTCGGCTTCTGCAGAAAATTTGGCATAACCATCAGTTATAACAAAATTTGCATTTTCATACAAAGCCCCAATCAAATATAGGATACTTGCCATGTTGTTAGCATTCAACTTAACTTGTAGAATATCGTTTTTATCGGTAGCGTTTTGTTTTTTATCTGGAACTGCAGACAACAACAAGTTAGATGTTTCAATTGTTGGATCTGAAACGCCCATTTTGTTCCAAGCACTTTTAGCGGCATCTTTATAAACAACCGCCATTTCAGCATTTGTAAGATTTTGTGGATTTTCACCACATGCACTCAACATAAAAGCACATGGAATAATTAAACAAATTGCCAAAATAAAACTTAAAAATTTCTTTTTCATATATTTCTCCTTTTTTTCTATAACATTATACCACATAATTTCAAAATTTGAATAATGTTTTTTTGAAGATTTTTAATTATTTGTGTTGTTGCAGCAGATAACGTAGATATTTACAACTTTTTCACACCTTTAACAATTGAAAACATCAATCAATTTACTAAAGTATATCATTTTTTAGTAAATTGCAATAACTGAAAAAACCTATATAAATAATAAACGTGTTGCCACTATTAAAAGTCTTTTTTTTAATTTCTCAATTTTGATAAAACAAATAAACAAAAAAAACGAAAAATCTTAAATAAGATTTTTCATCTTGAGCTTGGAGCGAAAGACGAGATTCGAACTCGCAACCGCAGGCTTGGGAAGCCTGTGCCATACCATTAGGCCACTTTCGCATATGTTTGCATTTTGCTTTTTTAAGCATATGCAAACTTTTTACGTGTTGCTTGCAACATCAGTTTTAATTGTTTTCAGACAATGCTTCCAATTTTGCTTGCTGGTCTGCAGTTTGAAGAGCATTAACAAGTTCAAGCATGTCACCATCTAAAAAAGAATCCATGTTAAAAATTGAATAATTGATTCTATGGTCTGTTATTCTGCCTTGTGGATAGTTATATGTTCTAATTCTCTCGCTACGGTCACCTGTTCCAACTTGGCTTTTTCTGTTTTCTGCATATTTGCAATCTGCCTGTTCTTTATAATAAGAATACAACTTAGATTTTAAAATGCTCATTGCACGTTCACGGTTTTTAATTTGAGAACGCTCGTCTTGACAAGTTACAACAATTCCTGTAGGAAAGTGTGTTATTCTGATTGCACTTTCTGTTTTGTTAACATGCTGACCGCCAGCGCCAGAAGAGCGATATGTATCAATTTTAATGTCTTTATCTAAAATTTCAACATCAACATCTTCCACTTCTGGCAAAACTGCCACAGTAACGGTTGATGTATGAACTCTGCCCTGACTTTCAGTTTCTGGAACACGTTGAACTCTATGCACACCACTTTCATATTTCATATTGCTAAAAACATTTTTACCCCTAATTGTCATTGAGCATTCTTTAACGCCACCAAGTTCGGTTTCAGAAATATCATTAATTTCATATTTCCAATGTTCTCTTTCTGCAAAACGGATATACATGTTAAGCAACACGCTTGCAAACAATGCACTTTCTTCACCGCCGGCTGCACCTCGAATTTCCACAATACAGTCTTTATCATCATCTTCATCTTTTGGCAAAAGCAAAATTTGAAGTTCGTTTTCTAAACTTTCTTTTTCTTTTTTTAATTCAGTGTGTTCTTGTTTATACAATTCAATCATTTCGTGATCGGTTTCAGATTTAATGCTTTGCTCGTTTAAACTTAAGTTGTTAACAACTTTTTCCAACTTGTTTGCAACCACAACCAAATCTTCCAACCCGCTACGTTCTTTAACAAGTTTTTTCCATTCTTTGTTGTCGGCAATGATTTCAGGTTTTGAAATTAACTCGGTCAATTCATTAAACCTTTTCACAAATTTTAAAGATTTTTCTAACATATATAAGCTCCCTACTATATCAGAGTTGCACAAACAACCCTGTCAATTTTGTTATAATCTTTAACTATTCTAATATCTTTAAAATTTTTTTGCAATAGTTTTTTAACAATTATTGCCTGACCTTTTCCAACTTCAAAATATATTTTACCATTTTTGTTTAATCTTTTTGGGGCTTGGTCAATTATTTTTTCGTAAAATCTCAAACCATTTTCTCCACCATCAAGAGCAATAATCGGGTCAAAATGCTTAACTTCCTCGTCTAAACCTTCTAATTGATTTGTTGGAATATATGGAGGATTTGACACAATAACGTCAAATTTAGAAAATCTCCCCAAAGCATCAAACAAGTCCGACTTGACAAAATTGACCTTAACATTGTTTTTTGTGGCATTTTTCCTGGCAATCTTTAATGCTTCATCAGACACGTCAACCGCAGTAACCTTTGTGTTAGAATTTTTTGCAATTGTGATTGCAATTGCTCCGCTACCTGTTCCAACATCTAAAACTGTTTGTTTTGGTTTAAGATCAGCAAGCACAGTTTCTACCAACCTTTCTGTGTCCATTCTTGGAGAAAGAACAGCACTTGTAACATCAAAATCCAATCCGTAAAAATTTGCATGACCAAAAATTTTAGACAAAGGTTCACCGCCTGCACGCCTTGTTGCAATTTTTTTCACCTTGTTAAAATCCGATTTTGAAATGTTTTTTAAAATTTTAACTTGAGCACGATTCAAGTTTAACACCTCAGCAAAAATAAAGTCCAAATCGCTTTTTTCGAACTTGTTCGCTTTTTCCAAAATTTCTTTTGCCAAAACATACGCCTCACTAAACGGCATGTTGTCAGATTTTATTTCTTCTTGCATTTTATCCCTTTTTGAACTGGACAATTCCAACTCACTCAAAAGAATATTAACACATTTTTTCTCTAAGTGTGAAGGATTTTGACAAATTAAATAATAAATTGGGGACAAAATCCATTTTGCCCACTTAACTTTTTGCAATTCACTCAAAATTTCAAAATTTATAGAAGACAAAACAATTGTTATAAAAATATTTATAAATATGGAATACCACTTGTTTATCGTTATACCAATTAAAGAAAGAACAAATGTGCAAATAAACATATTAAAAATAAAGTAGAATAAAAAATTTGGTTCATTTTTTTCTGTTTGAGATTTTTTTAATGCAGAATTAAACATATAATATTTTTTAAATGGTGGAACAAATTTTAAAGCCAACAACAAAAGATAAACAAAAACAATCTTTATAAAAGCAATAATTAATCGTTTTACCAACACATCAAAGTTTTTAGGGCTTAAAAAATAGCTTATTTTTATGGGTAATATTCCAAACACAAAAACTGATAAAACAACAGACAAACACAAAACAACAAAAGACAACACATTATAATAAGAAACATTTAAACTTTTAGAAACCTTTTCCACTCCAACTGATTGTTCTGCATTGGGTGCATTAAACTGAAACAATCCACAAATTGTGTAATAAATTCCCAAAATAAAAAACAGCACTCCTCTAACCAAAAATTTGTTAACAAAACTCAATTTTTTCCTATTTTTTAAACAGTCAATACAAATTCTGCCGTTGTTTTGCACTAAAACAGCAACATTTTTGTTTTTTGTTATTGCCATAACCCCATAAACACATGGAAACATTAAAACATTTTTCATATATATTATTGTTGTCAAAAAAAACAAAAATAACTATGTTTTTAAAAACTTGCACTTTTTTAATCATGTTACCATTTTTGTTTATGAAAACAACCAAAAAACAAATCGACTCAAATATAAACTTGAAAAAAAACAGACGCAAAATGTCTGTTTTTTGTTATATTAAAACTATTTTTTATCAACAATTTTGTTAATAAAATCTTTCAACTCGTCAGCATTAAAGTTTTGATTGTTCTCAACCGAGCCAATAAATTCTTGCATTAGTTCACTATTTGACTTTTCTTTTGGCTTGTTGTTTTCTAACTCCGTTTGTTTTGTTAAGTTTTCCAACTCTGTTTGTTTTGTATTGTTTTCTTGAACATCTTGCTTATTATTTTTGCCAACAATTTTTTGAATGTCATTAACAATTCTTTCTGCAATTTTAAGTTCTTCTGTCATGTTAAGAGTTTCGTCAACTTTTTCCCACTTTGCGTACAAAACCTTACCTTTTGACTTAACAAATTTTTTTGGAGCCGGTTTTGTTAGCGCTTCGTCACTAAACCAACCAACAAACTTATACCCTTCTTTTGCTGGAGTTTCTAAATTTATTTCGTGCTTGTTTCTTGTGTCAATTGGGCTAACAATACTTCCACCGTTTGTTTCAAAATCATATTGATATCTTCTTTTTCTTAAAGCTCTAATAACAAAATATATTGCCACACACAAAACAACACCGCCCACATAATATGGCAAGCCTGAAACATAATACTTTCCGCTAGAAAATGCAACTTTGTAGTTTGGGTTGTCATATTCATAATCTATTGCATATGTTCCAATTTTGCCTGTTTGAACATTATTTGCTGATAGTTTAATGTTTAGTTCGTCGTCGTTAAACAATTCACCTTTAATAATAGAATAACTAAATTCTTTCTGTTGTTTTGCAAATAAAACACCAAAAACATTATGAATTTTAACATGAATGTTTGCAGGGTTAACTGTAACATGAACATCTTCAAAAACACTTTCATAGTTGTCAGATGCCAATGCAGTAACTCTAACATCATATTCTCCGGCATTAACAATTTTTTTCTCGGTTGGCTCTCCATTTTCTAAAACCTTAACCATTGTAACTTGTTCAGTATTGTTTAGCACAAACTCAGGCACAATTTCTTTTCCAATATATTTAAAAAACTGATATGGTTTGTGTATTGTAAATGAAGAATTTGATTTAAAAATTTTAATCTCTTTTGTAACAGGTGAAACCTTATAGTTATCATTACTATTGGTTGAAACTGTCAAAATGTAAGTTCCAACATTTCTTATTGCATTTGTTCCATCTTTAAATTTATAGTTTAAGGTAAGTTCTTGTGTGGAAAAATCATTTCCACCACGTTTTAATTTTGCACCTTGTGTTATTATAATTCCGTTTGTGTTGTAAACATGCTCAGATTCAATACCGCTTACATCAATTGTTAACTCCACCTGATTAATTTTAACTTCAATATTATTTGTTCGAATTGCTTGAAATAAACCATTTTTTTCATCTTTTACAGTTACTTCACAATAATAAGAGCCGGAATCTTTAACATTTTTAACAATATATGTTCTTTCTGTTTCACTTTTAACAATTTGACCATCTTTATACCATTGATAAGTAATTGTAACATCGTCATCCTGAGGCACTTTAACGCTTGAAATTTCTAATGTTTCTTGTTCTGCATTATATTCTTTGTTGATATTGTCTGAAACCGAAAACTCAGCATCTAAAACCAAGCATGCATGCAAAGTGATGTTTTCCATAACCGCATCGGTGTCAAAATTCCATTTTTCTTTAAAGGTTTCATCTTTATACCAACCTTCAAACTTGTAACCTTCAGGGCTTGAAACAATAAGATTTTCAATTTTTTCACCACTTAAAACTTTTATTTCTTTTTTTGAATCTTCAATTGTTCCAATTTTAGTTTCAAATGTAACAGTAAAAACTGAAACATCCACATCCTCAGATTCCATAACCTCTGACACATAATTTATTCCGTCTTTTTGTACAGACCCTTGAATTTTAATATAATATTTGCCAGAACTTAGTTGATAACTTTCAGAACTATCGTTTGAAAGCATCTTTAAACATTTAGATAAATCAAAAGTTGCATTGGTGGTTTGTTGAGAACAAAGTTTGTTGTTTTGCTCATCAAACACTTCAACTTGAAAACTTGTGTACCCTTTTTGCTCCCACTTTAAAATGTGAGCATTGTTTTGTGTGGAAGAACTAATCTCGTCTGCAGAAATTTTATCAAGACCAACAAACGAAAAAGTTTTGGTTACTGTTGGCAAACTCACACCATTAACACTTGGGCTTATCTCAGCCTTAAAGTTAAATTTTTGCCCATTTTCATATTCGCCATTGTTATCAATTGTGTAAGAAAAAACCAAACCATTAGACGTTTCCAACAAACTATCTTCTGCCAAATACCAAGAAACTTCACCAATTGTTATCAAATCTTTTAAAGAGCCATCAACATCAATTGTAAAACTAAATTCTTTTCCATAATAAAATGCGGAAGAATTGTTATCTAACAAAACAGTCACATTTTGCTCAGATAAAGTTGCCACTTCCCACTTTGCATAAACAAATGCAACTTTAATGTTTTCTAGGTGTCCATTATAATAGTTTTCAGCATATCTATTTCCACTAGTGGCAATCAGTTTTGAACAATCAAAAACATTGCCATTTTTTAATTTGTTTTCTTCTGTTAAAGATTTATCGTAATACCAGCCATCAAAAACAAAGCCAGGTTTGGTTGGTATTTTCAATGTTGCTTCGTTGTTTTTAATTAAATGCTTGTTTTGCGAATATGTTCCACCATCCAAATTGTAATAAAACTTTGCAACAGATGTAACTTTTTCAACATAAACAATAATAAAATTAATTTTTATACTATTACCACCAACAACAAATGTCACAGACACTGTTTGTTCGTTTTCAGAAAAAGTTGCTTCACTAGCCATGTAACTCTCTCTAGGAAAAATTGAATAAGTTGCCGCAAAAGCCAATAATTTTATTTTTCCAGAATTTTGTGTTGTAGAAATTGTAAATGTTAAATCTGAATAGTTATATGTTGAAAACGCCAAAACAACTCCATTGCCATTTGCCATATCACAATCATTCGAAAACCTAATAATAGACAATTCATTTTTATCCATAACATAAAAAACTTGCAGGTTTTCGTATAATTTTCCATCGTATGTATAAGGCACCAAAACTTTGTAAGCACCAACATTAATACTGTTGGAATCTTTAACAACAATTGAAATTTTTTTGTTTATTACATCAATATTAAACTTATAAGAAACTTCTTCTTGACCATAAAACACACTAATGTTGTTTTTGTCTATTGTAACCTCAGCAGACGAACCATTATTTTTATAGGCTGCATATTGATACGTTAAAGACACATTCTTGTCAAAAAACACATTTTTTTGCTTGGTGTTATTTTGTGTCGCTGTATAATTATTTTTAGAATTGTATTTTTCCGCCAAATTTGTAGTGTAACTATAACCAGTTGTTGTTTCAACATCAAAAATCAAATTATTGCCTAAAGACCTATTATATTCATATCCACCAACGCCATAAACATCGGTATCGTCATAAAAAACATAACAAACCCCGTCAAAACCAACAGAATCACCCCACGAGTTAAGGCAAATCCATGCCCCAGTGAGCCCTTCTTTAGAAAAGTTATCGTCCCAACCAATTATTGTTAAAGCATGACCAGTTTTACTTTTTTTATCCCAACTGTTTGGGAATTTATACTTATATGTAGAAGTGTCAGTATTTAAACCATTTCCGCCATCAGGGTCATTCCAATGCATTGAAATGTTTAACCCACCATTTTTGTAAATATGTTGTTTAATTTCTGCAGTGTTATTTTTAACATAATTTTTAAGTTCAAAAGCATTCATTATTTCTTTATTGGCAAATTGCGAATAATAATTATAGTAATTAGAATAATTTGAGTTGGAAATTAAAAATGAATCCTCATAATGAAAATCACTTTCCAAAACCAAACCATATTTTTTTGCAATCTCGTTAAATGTTCCAAAGTTTCCACCATCACCAAAAACATATTGCTTTTCATTGTTTTTGGTTAATTCAACATTTGCCAAACTTATCCATGCTTCAGAAAAATCATAATATTGCCCAGTTGCCTTCATAAGTGTTGTAGAAAGTGCCATTGAACCTGAATATGCCCAACACAACCCATTTGCCAATTGGTCTTGAGTATAAATAACATAATCATCACGCAAGCAATAATAATCACCTAAAGAAGTTTCGCCTTCTAAACCAAAAGTGTTTATGGAATTATGTTCATCAAATGGCTGCAACTCTTCAAAAATGTAACCATTAAACACCGGTTGATTTAAGTTTGTTTTGGCTTGAACATTGTTTGCCGACGAACTTATTAGCACAAAAGATGCGGCAAAAACCGCAACAAGCAAAAACATCACAACATAATGAATTTTTTTAAAACCAGAATTTTTCTTTTCCATTTGCTCTCCAAATTAACAATATTTGCAAAAAAATGTTTTAACAATGCATAATATCTTTCACAAATTTTTTAAGTTTTGAACATTTGCCCATATGTGCAAACTTGCACAAACACAAATAATTTTCACAATATATAATATATTATTTATAAAATTATATCAACCAAAATTGGTTTAATTATCATTAATAATTTTTTCTGCACATTTAATTCCGTCAACCGCACTACTAACAATTCCACCAGCAAAACCAGACCCCTCACCAATTGCATACAACCCGTTAAAAGTGCAAACATAGTTTTCTGACCGATCTATCCAAACAGGACAACTAGATTTTGTTTCTGCAGCAATAAGAATGTTGTTTTTGTTTGCAAAACCTTTAATTTTTTTATTAAACAACGGCAATGCTTGTTTTAAACCATCCACAACAAACTTTGGCAAACAAGATGAAATATCACAAAAAAACAAACCGGGTTTGTAAGAAAAATCACCACAAAAAACTTGATTTTTAAATATTTTTTGCAAATTTTTAACATTTTTTGTTAATTTTAACTTATTTTTTGCAAAATTTTTATTATTTTTCAAAATAGAACAAAATCCAAAATTTTTATCTTCCTTTAAAAAACTACCAACTTTTTGTGCAGGAGCACAATAGTTTGAACCTGCAATTTCAAATGCCAACTTTTCATATTTTCTTTGCAATTCAAAACCCTCTAAAATGTTTTCTCCAGAAAAATCATCTGGCGTTACATTAACCAAAAGAGCAGAATTTGCAAAACGCTCGTTTCTGGCAAAATTACTCATGCCATTTGTAACAATTGTTCCTTTTTCGCAAGAAGATGCAACTACCTTTCCTCCAGGACACATACAAAAAGTAAAAACACTTCTTCCGCCAGGCAAATGTTCAACAAGTTTGAAATCTGCACTAGGCAAAAAAACATCATCTGCGCCATATTGTGCCATGTTAACCACTTTTTGAGGAAGTTCAATTCTAACCCCCATTGCAAAAGGTTTTTTATGCATTTGCACAGATTTTTTGTTTAAGAGTTTAAACGTGCCAAAGTCACTATGCCCAATTGCCAAAACCAAACAATTTGTTTGCAAATTGTGCGTCTTGTTTGTTTCCACATCTAAATATTGCACACTTGTAATTTGTGCATTTTGAACATCAAAATTCGTCATTTTTGCATTAAAAACAACTTTTCCGCCATGTTTTATGACTTTTTCTCGAATATTTTTAACAATTTCTCTTAAATTATCTGTTCCAATGTGAGCCTTGTTTTTAAAATATATCTCCTTTGGCGCACCATTTAAAATAAACTCATTTATAACTTTTTTGCAATACGGATTATTTAATGTTGTGTTCAATTTACCATCACTGAATGTTCCGGCACCACCCTCACCAAACTGCACATTAGAAAACTCATTTAATTCTCCATTTTGCCAAAACTTTAGAACATCTTTTTGTCTAGATTCAACATCTTTTCCTTGTTCTAAAACAATAGGGTTTAATCCTGCCATTGCGAGTGCAAGAGCACAAAACATTCCGCTCGGACCAAAACCAACAACAACTGGACGCTTGTTGCTTTTTGCCTTTTCAAACACAAGCCCATCGTGGTCCGGATAAACATCTTCAAAACATTTAAGTTTTTGAAGATGTTTTTTATCTACATCAATTGCAACATTATAAACAAAATAAACATTTGGTTTTTTTCGAGCATCAATCCCAAATTTAATAATTTCATAATTTTTTATTAAATTTTCTGATATTTTTGCTTTTTTTGCGACTTCTTTAAGCAATTCTTGATTTAAATGATTGGGTTTTAGTTTTATTTCTGTAATTAATTTCATAAATTTTCACCAACAATTTTACCACTTGTCCAAGCCCATTGCAAGTTATATCCACCACACACTCCATCAACATCAACAACTTCGCCAACAAAAAATAAAGCAGGCATTTTTAAACTTTCAAGATGCTCTGACAAACCATCTAAACAAACACCACCTGAAAAAACTTGGTTGTTGTTTAAACTACCAAAACAATCAATTTTATAATTTTTAATTTCAGTTGCCAAATTTATTATTTCTTGTTCACTTAAATCACAAACAGTTTTTTCTAAATTAACTCCAATTCTTGTTAGCAAGTTAAAATTAACGTTTTTATTAAAAAATCCAGTTAAAAAATTATCAACTTTGTAGTTATGCAATAAGGCTTTTCTGTTATTTAATAAAAAGATAACATCTTGAACAGATTTATTTGGCAAAAAATCAACATAAATTTTAGCATTAAAATTTCCAACTCTAGCCAAAAATGCAGAAAGATTAAAAATTACAATTCCACTAACCCCATCTTCTCTAAATAAAATCTCGCCAATTTCTTCAAAATTTACACTTGGACATTTAACAAGAACATTCGAAACCCTAACTCCAGCCAAAACCTTGTTCTTTTTTGTTTTTAAACCACACAAACTAGGAACAAATTGTTTTGTTTTTATGCCCAAATTGTCAAATTCAGAAAGATTTGCCTTGTTTCCAAGAGCAACAACAACTTCATCAAAATATTCGCTAGAATCTGCAAAATATACTCGAAAACCACCAGATTCCTTTTTTAAGCCTGTAAATTGTTTATTGGTAACAATTTTAACATTTTTCTTCTGATTTAAAAAATTTACAAGCACTTCCAAAACGGAACTTGCACTCATAGAAAAAGGATAAACTCGGCCTTGCTCGTCCACATATGTTTCTAAGCCAATTTGTTTAAAAAAAGCAATTGTATCTTTTTGAGAAAACAACTTTAAATATTCATCAATATTGCAATTATATGAGCACTTGTTCATATTTACGTTTGATAAATTACACCTTCCGTTTCCGGTTGCTAAAATTTTTTTGCCCGATTTTGAGTTTTCTTCAACAACGGTAACCATTGTTGACTCATTTGCAAAACAAGCACACATTAGCCCACTTGCGCCACCGCCCAACACACACACTTTTTTCATTATATTTTTTTAGCCCTTTTTGACATTTCTTTAATCTCTTCTTGAAGTTTTTCAATTTTTGAATCAAAAATTTTGTCAACTTTTTCACTTCCCATATAGTCTTCCAATTGTTCAAGACACATTTTTACGTCAGCAATTTCCTCTATTAAATTTGCTTCAACTTTTGGATTGTTTGAATATTCACCATATAAACATTTGCGTTTGTATTTGTTTATTGCAACAATCAATTCCCCCATTTCTTCAATTGCTTGATCATATTGTGCAACCAAACCCCACAAATTTTCTGCCTGCTTATAAACCTTTAATCTTTCTTGCTTATCCATTTTTTGCTCCTTTTAAAATTGTTTCAATTTTAGCATATTTTTTTCAATTTTGCAAACGCTTTAATTTAACACAATATAATATGAGCATTTGTTCATATATTTTCGCTTAACAAAAAGTAGATATATTAAAATACTTTCATACTTTTTCCTTTTAAAATAGAGAATTATATTAAAAAACTTTTAAAGTTTTTTAACCTTAAAAGTTTTTTTAAACGTATTAACCTTTTTTCGCATTTTTAGTTGTTTCTTTCAACAACTCTGCTGGACAAAAGCGATTCTTTAACCAAAATAACTCGTTGGTTGCTACTGCCCTTCCATTTTAGTTTTAATTCTTGTTTTGATTCAACAAATGGTCCATCAACCAAAACATCGACATTTTTTATAAAAGGCAATTGTTTTATCTCTTCAAAAGCATAACCTGTGTAAAGCCATATGTTTTTGTTTGGAAATTTTTTAGCAATATCTTCAATCAACTCGCCAACCTCATGCCTGTTGTTTGGATACAAAGGGTCACCCCCGCTAAAAGTAATGCCAGAAACATAATCCTTTTCCAACTCATTATAAATTTCTTTTTTAGCCTCATCATCAAATTTTTGCCCACTGCAAGCATTCCATGTTTCAGGATTGTGACAACCCTTGCACATATGATTGCAACCAGCAACCCACAAAACAACTCTTAAACCATCACCATTTTTTAAATCGGTTTTTGATATATAATGATAATTCATACTTCCTCCAAACTTAATTTACATAGATTTTCTATCTTTAATTTCAGCCAACTTGCCTTCGTTAATAAAACTTCTTCCATTAACTTTTGAATAGCCCAAATATCCGCAAACACGGTCCACCTGAGTTATGTTTTTGCTTCCACATTTTGGACACGTATTCATTTCCAATTGTTCGTAGCCACAATCTTCACAATAACATTTTTCCATGTTTATGCCTTGATAAAAACCTTTTGACATGCCACGTCTAACAATTGTTTTAAAAGCTTCAATGTTATAATCAATTGGATAACGTGTGTAAGTGATTTTGCCACCATTAGAAAGTTCCCAAAACCTTTCTTCGTAGTCCTGTTTTTCAATTGGAGAAATATCTTCAGACACATGGCAGTGAAAACTGTTTGTAAAATATTCTCTATCGGAAACATTTTCAATAATTCCATATTTTTCTCTAAATTGTTGAACTTGAAGAGATATCAAGCTTTCTGCAGGTGTTCCATAAATTGCATACAAAATTTTGTCTTCTTCTTTTATTTTTGCAACATAATCATTTAAATATTGCATAACTTTTAGCGCAAACTCCCCATCTTCAACAATAGATTTGCCATTATACAAATATTGCAATTCGTTAAGTGCGGTATAGCCAAAACTAAATGTTACATAATCTAACAAAGGTTTAATTGTGTCGTCTGGTTTTAAGTTGCCCTTATAAAGCCCGCCTTCCATAAAAGCAAGTGGCGACTTTGACGCCTTCATTTTTGCCAAATAATCTCTTGTTTTTATATGTAAATGCCTAATCATTTCTAAATAGTGCTTATAAACGTCAAAAAAATCTTTGCCTTCAGTTTTTGCCTTCATAAAAATCATTGGCAAATTCAAACTTATTGCACCACCATTAAAACGACCAACAAACACTGGCACATCATTTTCATCTGCAGGTTTTTGACCACCACGTTCATAATATGGTGACAAAAAAGCCCTACAACCCATTGGTGAAATAACTTTGCCATACTTTTTATACATTGAAGCAATATACCCATTTCCGCTCATGCTTAAATAATCTGGATATTGTGCCTTAGACGAGCAGTCAATTGCTTCATCAAACAACTCTTCGCAACACTTTCCTTTTCCGTGTATGTTTTCATCATACAAAAACACCAATTTTGGAAACAAGACTGCTTTTTTAAACCCTGGTGCCCCCTGCCCACCTTTTCTAACTTTTAAAACAGCCGATGTTGCCATTTTTTCAAAACGTTTTTGCCCCAAACCAAACGTAAAGGTAACAAAAGGATAGTCACCTCTTGATGAACCAACCGTGTTTAATTTATATTCCAAAGCTTGAAAACCTTGCTCAAAATCTCTTTGAACTTTATAACTTGCATAAGAATCCGCCTTATGCTCAAATTCATCATTTAACATTGAACCGTTTAATCCGGAAACAATTTCCTCATATTCTTTAACATATTTATTGTAACTTTTTTGAGCATAAGGCTCCAAAACCTTATCTATTTCAGGAATTGTAAAACCACCATATTGCTGACTTGCTGCAGCCATTATAACATCTCCCAAAACATTAAAGCAAATTGCAAGAGTTGTTGGTTCTGAATATTTTATGTTGCCCAACTCAAAGCCGCCCTTAAAAACTGTTGCAATATCAAACAAACAACAATTGTATGTGTCAAGCCTTGCACTTCTATCATGAATATATATGTATCCATCTTTCATTGCCTGACGCTCTTCGCCATTCAAGAAGAATTTTTTATAAAACTCTCCGTTAAGCTCATTCCACCCCAAACATCTTTTTGTGGAAACCAAAGTGCTGTCTGTGTTGGCATTGCTTCTGTCACCAATAAAATCTATTGACTGAACCTTTTTATAAACATTGTCAATCATTTTATAAAAGTCTTGTTTGTAGTTTCTGTAATCTCTATAACTTTTTGCAACATCCGCATTAATAGAGTCCAATGCACTTTCAACAATAAAATGCATTGTTGGAATATCAATAATTTTAAGTTCGCCATCGTTTACAGGAGTTGCAATTTGTTCTGCTCTCTGTTTAACATAATTTCTAATTTTGTCAATTTCAAATTCAGACAAAATAACAAGAGCCCTTCCCGCACTCTTTTGAATTGCAACAACAACCTTTTCAACATTAAAATCTTCTTGCGTTCCGTCTTTTTTTATAACTTTTAACATTTTATCCCCCCTACTTTTTTGCTTTTTTATTGTTTTAATTAAAATACAATATATTGTGTTTTTATGCAACAAAAATCACAATATCTATTATGTATATTAATCATATATGAACATATTGTCAAAGCATTTTTAAAAATTTAAAAAATATTTTTTGTTAAAAAACTTGACAAGTTTTGTTATGTGCAAGTTTGCCATCTGTTTTGTTACTTCTTTTTTAATGTCACACAATAATAGAAAATATGTTTGCACATGTGCAACAAGTTGCAATGTTTTTTAGATTAGTTGGTTTGTTTTATCCCCCTTGCCCACTAAAAAAGCACTTTTAAGAAACAAGTCTTAAAAATGCTTTTTTTATTTTTTTATATTGACTTTACTTTGTTTAAAATAACCTTTAACGATTTTTCATCTCCAATCAAATATGCTAGTTCGTCTAAAAGTTCAATTTTAATTTTGCGATCTTTTTGTTCTTTAAGCCTGATTGCATCAAGAGTTAAAGGGTTTCCACATTTAGGGCAAAAATTGTATAAATCCAGTGCCTTGGCATTGCAATATACACACACATCTCCATCAATTGTTGTTTTTACTCCGTTTAACATTCTCTCCCCCTCCCTTCGGTTTGATTACACTCATCAATTATAACTTTTTCTACACGTTGTCTTTGTTTTTGTTTTTTGCCTTCTGCCAAAGCCTTTGCTTCTTGCTCTCCATAGAATTTGTTTAAAACCTCTTCTGTGTTTTGCTTGCTAATTTCGTCAATTTTTTGTTGAATTAATGCAACAAGCAAATCTTTATTTAAGGTGTTTTGCTCGTTTAAACTGGTTATTTCTTCGCATAAATCATAATCAATATGATTTGAAGATGTTGTTCCAAAATTTATAAATTCTTGGCAAATTTTGTATTGTGGTTCACCAAGATAGTTGTTGCCTCTAATGTTATTTCTATCTGGATTTGGTGCAACAAACACTCTAATAACCCCATTGCTTGTGCTTGTTGGAGCAACATTTCGGTTTGATGTTAATCTGTTAGGAAAATCTCTATATCCACCAACAGAAATATAATAACATGGCGTTTTAACCATTTGATTAGCACTTTCTTGTGTTAAAGTTGCAACTTTTTCTATAAACAGTTTGTTGTAATGGCTTGTAAAATAAAAATCTTTCCCTGCAATTTTTTTGGTTAGCCCTTCTGTTTTTTTAGACACAGTGTTCATAACATTAGCATTTAAAAAACCATGGTCAAACAACATATGCACAACTTTTGGAGTGCCGTTTGTGTAACTATTTTTAAATTCAAAATCAACTTCAGCCATTTGCCCAAAATATCTTTCGCTCAAATTAAGCCTGTCTAACAATTTTTGAGTTATGTTAACACCATCTTTTTCAAAAATTTTAATTTCGTCAGTGCCATCATATGCACCAATAATTTTATCTTTAATGGGCTCTAAAAGCTGAGCCATCATTTCCACTTGTTCATCGTAATTAGGAGAATAAATTTCTCTAAATTTTGTGCCACCATTTGGAAAATAAAACAAGTCGCCACCAAGCATAATTCTTGCATTTGGGTCGTTTGCCAACTCTTGAATGTGTGCTTTAAATTTGTTTATTCTAAAAGGTTTTTCTTCTTTTGCCGTTCTTAAACTTGAACCAGTTAAACCAATGTTAACATTTGACAAAACACAAACATCTAAAAACTTAACCGATTTGCTTAGTTTTACAAGAGCATGCTTGCCTCTTGGAAGTTTATTTTTGTTTTTTGAATAGTTTTGAATGTCACTTTCTAAATTTTCAAGATTATACATTTTTAACCTCACCGCTTTCAAAATTCACTTTTTTTGCTTTTGCTGTTACTTGTTTTGCAATTTTGCTAGCCAAATTGTCAATTTTTTCATATGGAAAATTTTTTGCTTGTGGAATATATTTATCACCAAATTGAACAAGTTCTGGCCTATCTAAACTGATTGTGTCAATGTTATATTTGTATGGCAACACTTTAAAGCCATCATTTAACGATGCATCTAACAAATCATAGTTTGGAACTGCTCTAACACTAATTATGCTGTTGTCTGTGTTTGGAGGTGGAAATGCTGCTTCCATTGCATATTGACTTGCTTCTTCCAAAGATGGGACATTTATTGGTGTGACACTCTTTTTTAAACAAGAATATTTATCACCTTGACAAACCTTGTCTTCTGAAGAATATATGTTTTTGTGAGTATGGCCTTGAACAATCATGTCATAATCACCAAAAGTTTTGCAAATTTCAAACATGTTTTCAATAACTTTTCCTGCTTGACCGCCAACTCCACTGCCGTGTCTGACTAAAATTTTAAAATCTGTGTAGCCACTGCTTGAATATGGACATTTCATTCTTATAACCACATTTGCCATATATCTAGCATAAATATCAACAATGTCCAAAGTTGCCATTGGGGTCACCAAAGAATCTAAACCGCTATCTTTTGACCTTGCTCCACTTTCGTGATTTCCGCTTGTTGAACAAATGATTTTTTCTTTAATTATTGGGTCAGAAAAAAGTGTGTGAACAACTTTTTGCTCGTTCATTGGTGACAAATCATTTTCAAGAGGACTAGATTTGCCCAAGTTGTTTGCATTGTTCATTAAGTCACCATTTAAAATTATGTAGCAGTTTGGAATGTTTCTAACTTCTTTTAAATATCTAATAATTTTATCAATATTGCAACCTGGCGAACCAATATGTAAATCGTTTAAAACCAACAACATCACCTGACTATGTTGAGAAAGGTCTTTAAATATTGTTTTTATCGGGCTAAAATCATCCGCCTTGATTTGTTCTTTAAAACTTTTTAAACGTAAATCTATTTCAGAAATTGTTTTAATATCTGTTGGATTTTTTAACTTTTTAATTTTGGTTTTTGACTCTTCCATTGCTCGCCTCTCTTTTTTTAAAATTTTATCACAAGCATAGCACATTGTCAACATTGGGTTTAAAAATTATTACTTGTTGCATGTTGCCAACACATGCTTATATATTATTTTTCAACCGCAAACATTTTTCACACAAAACACCAAAAACGTAAAAAATATCGCCATTTTTAAGCGATTTTGATTAATTTAACCCGCTATTTTGTTTTTGGCGATATTTTTATTAAAACTATAAATTGTGCTTTTATTTCATTATTGGGAATAAAACAACATCTCTAACAGATAGTTGATTATATATTAACATTAAAAGCCTATCTAACCCACAACCCAAACCAGAAATTGGTGGCATGCCATGTTCCATTGCAAGCATAAATCCCTCATCTAAATCCATTGTTTCGTCATCACCCTGCTTTTTTGCTTCCAGTTGTGCTTCAAAAGCCTTGCGTTGTTGAATAGGATTAACAAGTTCTGAATATGCCTTGCAAAGTTCTGTGCCCATAACAACTACTTGAAAAACATCAATAATTTTAGAGTTTGCATCATTTCTTCTTGCAAGAGGAATTAAAACCGAAGGATAGTTAAATAAAATTGTTGGTTGAACAATGTTTTCTCTTATTTTTTTCTTATAAACAAAATCAATAATTTGACTAACCGATTTATAATCATTTAAATCTTGCATGCTAAACAAACCTGTTTCCACAATTTTGTTTTTTAGGTCAATAGGGTCGTCAATGTTCAAGAAATCAAACCCTAAAATTTTTTCCATTTCTTCACAATAGTTGATTCTGTCAAAATTTTCCTTGCCAAAATCAAGCACAACATCATCTTTTTCAATTGTTGTTTTGCCAGTTAATTCAAGCAATAAATTTTTGATAAACCCTTGAAAAAACTTTATGTTGTCTTCAAAATTCCAATATGAAGCATACCATTCAACTTGAGTAAACTCTTGCAAATGTTGAGTGTCCATGCCTTCGTTTCTAAAACATTTTGCAACTTCAAAAACTCTATCAAATCCCCCCGCAACACATTGTTTCAAATATGTTTCTGGTGCAATTCTCAAATTACATTCCATATCAAGAGCATTGTGATGTGTAAAGAATGGTCTTGCACTTGCCCCACAAACAGCGGTTTGTAAAATTGGCGTTTCCACCTCCAAAAAT
>CAZRJB010000013.1:0-21480 GCA_964600435.1 uncultured Lachnospiraceae bacterium | reverse complement strand
CACTGCATTCCAATATGGTGCACCACCACATGCAGGCATTGCTCCTGGGGTGGATAGAATTATTATGCTTTTGTTAGATGAACCAAACATCCGTGAAGTTATTGCATTTCCAATGAACTCAAAAGCGCAAGACATTTTAATGGGCGCTCCAGGCGAAGTAACCGAGGCTCAACTTAGAGAAATACACGTAAAAATTAGATAGTGAGGCAAAAACATGCAGATTGACATAAAACATCTAGAAGATTTAAGCAAATTAAAAATTCAAGATGACAAAAAAGAACAATTTGAAAACGACTTAGTTAAAATATTAGATTTTGTTAATGAAATCACAACACTTGAACTCCCAGAAGAAGACAAGTCAAAAGCGGTTTCTTTAAGCAGTTTAAGAGAAGATGTTGTCAAAGCTGACCAAAGTTTTGATGCTCTTTCAAATGCTCCAAAACAAAAAGATAGGTGCTATCAAGTGCCACTGGTGGTGGAATAATGGATTTTTCAAAATATAGTGTTAAAGAACTTGTAAACGGAATAAAATCTAAACAATTTACAAGCGAAGAAGTTGTTAAATTTTATATTGAAAAAATAGAAAAAAACAAAGAACATAATGCAATAATAGAAGTTTTTGCAGATGCAATTGAAAAAGCAAAAACCATAGATAACAAAATTTCAGCAGGAGAAAATGTTGGGCTTTTGGCTGGCATTCCTGTTGTAATAAAAGACAATATTTTGTCAAAAGGCAACCATGCAAGTTGTGCAAGCAACTTTTTAAAAGATTTTGTTTCGCCTTATTCGGCAACAATTGTTAAAAAATTAGAACAACAAGATGCTGTTATTTTTGCAAGAGCAAACATGGACGAATTTGCCATGGGTGGAAGTTGCGAAAAAAGCGCATATGGTCCAACATTAAACGCTCTTGATAAAACAAGGGTTGCCGGTGGTTCTTCTGGCGGCAGTGCTGTTGCAGTTGGCTTGGGTTTGTGTCCAATTGCAATTGGAACAGACACGGGTGGCTCAATTCGCCAACCAAGTTCGTTTAATGGTGTTGTTGGCATAAAACCAACATATGGAACAGTTTCTAGATATGGCATTGTTGCTTTTGCTTCGTCTACTGACCAAGCGGGCCCAATAACAACCAACATAGAAGACAATGAATATGTTTTAGAAATTTTGTCTGGAAAAGACGATAACGACCAAACATCAATTTCAAGTGACCTTGGCGCCAGTTTAAAAAAATCAACATACACAATTGGTTTGTGTTCAGAATTAATGGAAAAAATTAAATCTTTGCCACAATACAAAAGTTTTAACAATGCAGTTAACAACTTAAAGTCTTGCGGTTGCGAAATAAAAGAAGTTAGCATGCCACATATCTCAAACAGTTTGGCTTGCTACTATATTTTGTCACCAGCCGAAGCAACAAGCAATCTTGCACGTTTTGATGGTGTTAAATATACAACAAGAAGTCAACAAGCAACAACTTTGGAAGAAATATATGTTCAAAGCAGAAGCCAAGGTTTTGGCGATGAAGTTAAACGCAGAATAATGCTAGGCAATTTTGTTTTGTCTAGTGGATATTTTGATGCATATTATAAAAAAGCAAAAAAATTGCAAAACTTGCTTAAAAAAGAATTTGAAAATGCTTTTAAAGAATGTGATGTCATATTAACCCCAACCACACCTGCCGAAGCATTTAAGTTGGGTGAAAAATCCAAAGACCCTGTTAGCATGTATTTAGAAGACTTGTTTACCGTTCCTGCCTCAATTGCAGGAATTCCAGCACTAAGTGTGCCATATGCAAAAGGGGAAAACAACCTTCCGTTAGGAATTCAAATCATGGGCAAAAATTGCTCAGAAAAAGTTTTATACGATGTTGCCAAAAGAATTTGTAAGGAGAATAACTAAATGGAATATGATGTTGTAATTGGGTTAGAAATTCATGCAGAATTAAAAACAAACACAAAAGTTTTTTGTTCTTGTAAAAACGAATTTGGGGCAGAACACAACAAAAACACATGCCCTGTTTGCACGGGCATGCCCGGAGCATTGCCAATAATAAACAAAAAAGCGGTGGAACTCTGCATAAAGGCAGGGTTGTGTTTTGGTTGCTCAATCAACGAATATGCAGTTATGGAAAGAAAGAACTATTTCTATCCAGACCTTTCAAAAGCATATCAAATTTCTCAACTTGTTTATCCAATTTGTTTAGGCGGGGGAATCACACTCGACAATGGCGAGTTTAAAGCATTAAACCGAATTCATCTAGAAGAAGATGCTGGAAAGTTAAACCATATTTCAAGGCTTGTTGGCACATTGGTAGACTATAATCGTGGTGGTACTCCACTTATTGAAATTGTTACAGAGCCAGTTTTTTCCTCAGCAGAAGAAGTTGATGAATTTTTGAAAAAAATAAGAGAATCATTAATTTTCGCAGATATTGCAAACTGCAAAATGGAACAGGGCGGAATGAGGTGCGATGTTAACCTTTCTCTAAAACCAAAAGGTAGCAATGTTTTTGGAACAAGAACCGAAATGAAAAACCTAAACTCATTCAAAAGTGTTTCTCGTGCAATAAATTATGAAATTGAACGTCAAAAAGAAGTTTTAGAAAACAGGGGAGTTGTTCTTCAAGAAACCAGAAAGTGGGACGATAACCTTGGCGAAAACTTTACGATGCGCTCAAAAGAAGAAGCACAGGACTATAGATATTTTCCAGACCCAGATATTTTACCAATAAAAATCACAAAAGAAGAAGTTGAAAGCATAAAATCAACCATTCCAACTCTTCCACAAGAACGAAGAAGAAAATATATTGAAGAATATTCAATATCAAAGCCAGATGCACATATTTTAACATCTAGCAAATATGTTTCTGATTATTTTGAAAACTGCATTAATTATTACAATATGCCTAAAAAAATCAGTAATTGGATAATAACTGAACTTTTTAGATATTCTTCAGAAGGAAACAACATAAAATTTCCAATTTCAGAAAAAGATTTAACAACAATTGTAAAAATGGTAGAAGACAAAAAACTAACAAAATCAAATGCTATTGTTGTGTTAGAAGAAGTTATAAACTCAGGCAAAAATCCAGAACAAATTGCAACAGAGAAAAAATTAATTTCTTCAATTTCTGAAGAACAAATAAGTCAAATTTTAGAAAAGTTTAAGCAGGAAAATCCAAAAGCTGTGCAAGATTTAAAAACCGACCCAAAAGTTGTTAGTTTTGTAATTGGTTATGTTATGAAAAACACTCAAGGCA
Organism: uncultured Lachnospiraceae bacterium; assembly: GCA_964600435.1. Lineage (GTDB taxonomy): Bacteria > Bacillota > Clostridia > Christensenellales > UBA1242 > HGM11367. The sequence continues at coordinate 18,221 of CAZRJB010000013.1, read as the reverse complement.
AGGCAAATGGTGCAGTGGTTAAACAATTAATAGACAAACTTTTTATGTAAAATAATTTTCAAAAATTAATAAAAATATTTAAATAATTATTAAAAAATGTAAAATAAATACGCTTTATTCTTGCGTATGTAAAAAAACAAGGCAAATTCAATTTTTTTGAATTTTGCCTTGTTTTTTAATTAAATTAAATAAATATTTCTTTAATTAAGTATGTTTTATTTTGTAATTTCATCGGCTTTTACAACTGCACGAGTTGTTTCAGGTTGAGAAATATTAAATAGTTCTTTTATGGCATTGCTTAAAAGTCTATTAGCATTATCAAGTTCTTTTCTTGCATCAACTTTGTCTGTTGCTTTTGCATAATTTTCATTTGCTGTCGATGCTGCAATGTAAGAATTTTTGAAATCAACACATGCATTACGGAAAGCCAATTCTTTATCAGTTAAACCTTTTGTTAAATTACAACAAGCAATGTCAGAAACTTCTGTGTTCAATTTTTCCATAATTGCATTTGTTTCTGCTTCAGACATTGAGCTAGATTTGCTGTGTGCTTTAGAAATATCAGAATAAACAGAGGATTTGCTAGAACTAATTGCTGACTTATATGCTTCCACTGTGGCAAAGCCGGTTGTTGTGGCTTTTTTGTCTTCTTCAGCTGCTGCAGGTGTAACTTTATCAACTGCCACTGCTTTATCATCTGTTAAATGCGTTGTTGTGGTTTTTGACAAGTCTTTATCAACAGCATCGTCGACGCTTGTGTCTTTAGGAATAATTCCACTTTTTTTGTCTTCTTTTTCTTTTATATCATCAATTTTATCTTTCAATTCTACAACATTTTTGCAAACCTTATCTCTGGATTTATATAATTTACCTAATTTTTTTCCAAGCTTTTGGTTTTTTTTAGGGTTTGTTGAAGATTCTAGTTTTCCTTGAATTTTCTCAATTTTTTTATCTATTTTTTCCCCTTGTTTTTCTTTATCATATAACTTAACTCTTGCTTTTTCTAACTTAGATAACTTAATTCTTTCTTTATGTTTTAAATCAAAAGAAGTTTTTGCTCCTGTTGAAGCAGCAAATGCACACAAGAAGAATAGGAACCAAGCAAATGGACTAAGGAATGCACCAGATATTAAGCCAAGGGCTAAAAAGCCTGCCACAACGCCAAAGATTGATGTTGAAATATCTACGTGTTTCATTTTTTCTTTAGCTTTGTCTTTATCTTTGTCTTCATCCTTTTTGCTGTCTGCAGTGGTTGGGTTGGTTGTTGGTTTTTTGTCTTCTTCAGTAGTGTCTGCTAAACCATCGGTTGCAGAAGGGTCGGCAACACCAAGTGAAGGGTCTGGTGACGATGGGGCTGAAGGGCTAGGAGCACCAAAACCACCACCATCTGGGTTACCGCCGAAACCATCTGGGTCACCGCCTGAGCCACCACTAGGAGTCCCGCTAGGGGAAGATGTTTCGCCGGTTAAGTTAAATTCAATATCTGTGTCAACATCTTTGCCTAAATCACTTTGTTTTTTAACCATTGAATAACCAATTGGTGCCTTTTTATATTCGTTTATAGAATCAATTTTAATTTTGCTATTATCTAAAAAACTATGAATATCTTCAAGTTCGTCTGTATCAACCTCAAAAGCAATACCTTTAACTTGTTTTCCGCCCAAACCATTTTTGCTGCCAAGAGTAACCCCAAAAACTGATTTACCATCTGGATTGTTAAACAATTTACAATTTTCTGATGAGATAGGAATTAATTTTTGACCTCTTCCAATATAAAACATTCCATTTGATTTTACCAAATGCAACAAATTGCTGCTGTCGGTGAAAGTTTCAACTTCGGTTGTTTTTTTAGCAACTTTATTTAATGCTTCAAATGCTTGATAAGGGAAGCCTTTAACTTCAACAACTCCTGACTTAACATGTTGGAAAATGTTTTCTGGCAAAACAATGTTAAGTGGTGTTGAAAAAGTTCGCTCAATTTCAAAATCTTTGTCTTTTTTAATTTCAAGAGCAAAAGGTGTAATTCTATATTTTGTTTTTGAACCTGAAATTGTAAAAGTTAAATTTTGGTCATAGTCCATAGAAACGTTTTCAATTGCTACAATATTTGTTTTATCTTCATTTTTTACTTTAAACAGCCTGTTTTCAAGGTCCACAACAAAAGGAAGGTCTTTTTCACTTGTAAAAGTAATGTTGCTTTGGTTGGCTTTTTCTGAACTAAATTTAACATTTTGAACTCCAGCCAAGTTGTTTTCATTGTTAAAACAATTAATATAAAAAGAAATTTCGTTAGCTTTGTCTTTAGGTTCTTTAGCAGATGAATCTGCTGTTGGTGCCTTTGTTTCACTCTCCACTTTGGTTTTTGGTGGGGTGGTAGAATCTTCAAATTTTATAATTTCAGTTTTTGAAGCGGCTGGCTTTGCTGCTGTGGTTGTTGCTGTTGCTGTGGTTGTTTTTGCAGAGGCTGGCTTAGTTGTTGCAGTTGCTGTTGCTGCAGCAGTTTCTGATTTAAAATTAGTACCACTTAAAATTAATGAAGCATTGCTATGTTCTAAAAAAGCTCTTTGGTAATCTAAATCGGCAGTTATTATGTCATCTGACAATGTTGTTCGTTCTTCTTCATTTTTTGCATTTGCTAATTTATTTTTAAGTGTTTCTTTTTTGTTTTTTGCATCGCTCATGTTTTTTTCTGAAACATAGTAACTTAATTTTGCTTGTGCAATTCTTAATTCTGAACTTGCATTTGATAAATCTATTCCAGCATTTTGTAATTCAATTGGTTTTGGTTTTGCTTTTCCTTCTATGTTTTGTGCATCCTCAAGCGATTTTAGTTTTTTTTGTGCCTCAGTTTGGACTTTTTCAGCATCAGCCACAGCTTTTTTTGCGTTTTCAATTATTAGTGCATAATTAACAGTTGTTTCATCTGCCTTTGCTTCGCTCTCCACTTTGGTTTTTGGTGGGGTGGTGGGATTTTCTGTTTTTGCAGTAGCTGTCTTAGGTGCTGTTTTTGCAGCAGCTTGCTTAGGAGTAGCAGTTTTTGGTGCTGCTGTGGTTGTTTTTACAGCGGCTGGATTTGCTGTTGCAGTTTTTGCTGCAGTTGTTTCTGATTCTTTAATTAAATCGTTTAATTTTCTTTTTGCGGCTCTTAAATCAGAATGGGCTTTTGCCACTTCTCTTGCAACGTTAAACCTGTTGCTTTTTGCATTTTCATAAGCTTCGGCAGAACCTTGTTTTGCCTTTTCTTCTGCAATTTTTGCCTGTGCTAATTTTTTTTCAAGTTCTTCAGCGGATTTTTTCACTTCGGCAACAAATTTTTTTGCTTTTTCAATTTCTTTTTCAATATCAGTTATTTTATCAGCCATTGTATAACCCTCCAATATCTTTTCTTACGCTAATTATACACTAACAAGCAAACAAAGTCAATAGCAAAAGGAAAATTAGTCGATTGAATTTTCAATAGCGACAAGAAAAGATGTTATAAAAAAAGTGATTTTTTCGCTAATATGTTTAGTATCCACACCAACAAAATGAAAAAAAATCACCATAAACGCATTATCACATATCAAAAAAAATTCAACCATTTTTTTTACCATTTCAGGCAAAATAAAAATTGGCAAAATTTTTTAAATTACGTTTTTTTAGTTGACAAAAGTGCGGGTGGGGTAGAATAAACTAACAATTTTTTTAAAGGGGATAAAAATGAAAAAGAAAAAATAAAATATATTTAAAAATAAATTTATATCAATTAATATTTAATTGACTTTTTGTGAACAATAAATGTATACTGAAAACGTAATAGATAAAAGAAGAAGTTAATTTTTTTTGTTTTAAAATAATTTTTTTTGAAAAATATTAGCAAAAACAAAACAATTAATTATCTTAATTTGAGTGCAGGTGTGTTTTTTTTGCATTTGTGAATTTATTTTAGGAGAAAACAATTATGAAACGTTTTTTTGCAATTTTTGGAATTTGCTTGGCATCTTTGGTTGCAGTTGTAGGTGGAGTTTTTGGAGTTAAATTTTTAAAAGGGGATTTCAACCCACAAGCAATCAATCCAGATAGCATATCTTTTGAACTGGAAGAATATCGTGTGGTAAACAATTTTTACATAACACTAACAACCCCAACCGAAAATGTTACCGAAACCAAGGTAACATTGTCTTTTGCAAAAGGCATATCTTATAGTCCATTTGGTGCCAACAAAATTACTGATGGCGTTGTAATCATCCCAAATCAAGCAGAACTAAATGTCCCTTTTGAGGTGCAACTTTACACAAAAAAAGATGACGAAACAAATGGCTTAGATTGGATTGCTGGTGGCATTTCAAAAATTATTGCAACATCAAACAGCAGTTTGCACCCATTTGACGAGGCAACAATATGTGTAGACGTTCCAGTTTACAAAACCGACCTTGTTGTTTTAAACAATTATAAAAATAGCACTCAAAACTCTTTAAACTTTTTTAACGAGTTTAAATATGTAGAAAATTCTAATTATGCAAAAACTTTATCAGATTCAACATTCAATGCGGGCGACACAGTATATTTTGGCTTAAAATACACTCCAACTCGCAGCGCTTACAAATATTCACAAATGTCATCAAGCAACATGTTTGTGGAATATCAACAACAAATTCAAGCAAAAATTCAAGAACTTGGCTTAAACTACAATTCACAAATCAACCAACTAAACACATTGCTAAGCAGCAACAATGTTAACATTAACGAAATCATGTTAACATATTCACAGATAATCAACACATCAATCACTCAAAGTTCCAACAATAATCTTGTTCAATTTTCAGAATATTTAAAAAACTTAAACACTCAGTTTAAAGACAATTTTAAATACTACACGTTTCAAGAAAGCACAAACTATTTTAATTTTGACAATTTAGAACAAGTTGATGGCACAAACCTATACAAACTTCAAGTAACATCAGACAGTGCAAAATTTTTAAATTCAGAAAGCGTTGAATCAAATTTATATTCTTACACGTTCTACAATTCAGAAATTGAGTCTGCAACAAAAATAGAAACTGCCACAACGGGCGAAAACCTTTTAACCGTTCTCGAAAACTTGTACAACAAACAAGGCAATTTAATGGCAAACAAAAAAGTTGATAAGTGCAGTGCAAGTTTAACATTAACTGATGTTGATGTTGACACAATAGAAACAAGCGGCAACATTTCAAATTTTTACACAAACAAAGTTCACACAATTTATGCTTGCCAAAATGGAACAAATTCTGAACTGGAATCTTTTTTAAACATTTCTTTGTCAAATTCAAATGCCAGCATGGTAAACTTGCAAAACAAAATTGAATTTTTAGGAATTAGATTTGAAAAATCAAACGGAGAAGAAGCCAACATAAAGTTTTTGGATGAAGCCAACTATACCCAAATAACTCATAACAACAAAACATATTATTTGCCAATTTTTGCATCTGGCTCAATCAATAGCGCATATTGGCAAGTTTATTCAGATGTTTATGATTCAAGCAACACAACACCAATTTTTGCTTATTTTAAAAAAGGTTCAAATGATAATGGTTCTGTAATAGAATACGAACCAACCATAACATTCAACTTGCGAGATGCAGCCGAAAACGAAAGTTTGGTTGCTTGGAAGTCTAATCAAGACTTGTCTTTGGGCGTGATAGACCTTAAAGGCATTGTAAACATGGATTCTTCAGACGATAGCACAACCGACTATACATATTATAAAGAAATTGATTTGTCAACACTTATAAACATTCCAGAAACTAACAAATTTCAAGACTATAAGTTTTTCTTATATTCCGATAATATGGATACTTCTAATCCTATTTCAAACTTTTTTGAAACAAAAGACGGAAAAACCTATTATATCAACGGCATTCAAAAAAACTTGTTCGAACTAGATGGAAATGTTTTAAAATTAAAAAATGCCAATCAACCAACATATTCAATAAAAGTTATTTTTGCAACAATAAAAACATCGGCAGAAGGTCCAGCAATCAAAAATGCAGATGGCACATATCAATTTGTTAAATTTTCTGCGGTTAAAGAAACTTCAATTGAAAATCTTTTTGCCTTAAATGTAATATTCCCATATTCAAACATTTCAAAAATTGAGGGAACATTGTCAATTTCAGAAAACAACAAAGCCGGCATAAAGGAAAATGCATTGCATGTTGCTCAAAACACATCAAACGTTTTAAAAATTGAATTGACAGAAACAAACTTAACAGCTGTACAAAACGAAATTGAAGAAGGGAACATAACAGTTGTTGCCTACAAAAACAAAACCGATAACATTTCATATGTAACAGCAACCTTTGACCATAACAAAACTTTTAATATTTCAACAAAAAGTTTGTCTTTGTTTGGAAATACAGATACAGATGTTAAATTCTATTTTGCTTACACAATTGATAACAAAACATTCCTTTTCCCAATTTCTTTAACTAATAAAACAATCAAAGATAGCAATGGTGAAACAATCAAAGATAGCAATAATACAGACATAACATTAAACTCAGACAATGTTAAAATTGTTAAAAATGTAGAAAGTTCAGCAAGCTTTGCATTTGAACATGCCGATGAATTTGAATTTGCTGATATTGACCATATTAAAGTATCAATTTCCTATGCTTCTGAAACATTTACAAAAACTTTTACTGCAGTTTTAAAAAATAATTCAGAAAAGCCAATAACAATAATGGATTCAGACAACAACAACCAAGTGTTGGTTTCTGTTAAAAACTTTTTAGGTGTTGAAATGACTGATGGTGCATGGTTCTTGCAAAGCAGCAACACCACAGTTGCAACAATTTCAGATAACAAAACAATCAACTTTGTTGGCAATGGAGATGTTACAATATCACTGTTCTTAGGTGATGAAAACAACAATCAAAAACAACAAGAAATAAAGTTCAAATTTGATGCTCCTGGTTATGTTTCGTCTGTTACAAAATATGATGAAAAAACAAAAGACCAAGCTTCAGTTTATACTTATGATAAAGATTCACCTTACAAATTTTCAGATATAAGCGTTGAACTCACAGGAAACACAATATCAGTTAATAATTTTGGTTTAAACGAACTTGTAAAAATGAACTACACATTAAATAATTCATCTGCAACAACAACTGATGATGAAATTCCACTTAACTTTACAATCAAACTTAAGGATGCTGATTCGGCAGACAAGTTTAATGCTATTCAAGATTCTCAAACAATGTTTGAAGCTGGAAGCATAGTTACAACCCTAACACTCGGCAAAAACTTGGGTGAAGATGTTGTAATCAATTTATTGTTTATGCATGAAGAGCTAGGTTTAACACAAAATGTAAAATTAACCTTAAAAGCAACAATCAAAATTTCAGACTTTAAAATAGAATATACAACTATAGATTCTAATATTAATCCAAAAACAGAAACAGTTTCAGAAGAAAACGGAACATACACTGTTTATGCGGGAGTTACTTACACTGTAACATTTACTCCAAGTTCTGACGATTATTGGAATTATAAAGATGATAAAGGCATTTTGGGGAGTGGATATACATCAATAACAAACAATTCTTTCACATTTGCTTTCCCAGACTATTCTCCAACTGATTCAACCTTAACAATTTCAAACTCATCTGACCCAACCTATGGTGATGTAAAATATAACACCATTCTTAAAGTTGAGCCAAACATTTATGTCAATCAAAACATTCCACAAAAAGAACTTTCCGGCAATTCAGTAACAATCAATTTGTTTGATGATATTTTCTTTAGAAGGGTAAATAATTACGATTCTTCATATGCTATTTCTAACAGCATATGGGGTGGGTTAATACTTGAATTTATTGATAATTTTAATGATAATAAAAAAATTTCTTCTTACACAATAACTTCTTCAAACAAAACAACCACAGGCTCAACAACAACTGATACAAACGGTAACAAAACAATCACAACTTCAACAAGTGACTATTCAGGCAAAGACAAACAAAAACTAACATTAACCTTTAACTCATTTACAGATTCAATAACAATCGGTTTTAAAATAAAATGCACTGACAATGCTACTTATTCCACAATTTTAGGTGGAAGTGGAAACAACCAAGGGGCAATAACTTTAAAAATAGATCCACAAAACTTGCAAAAAACGGAAAATTTTGCATTGTATAATGGTGACAAAGCAATTGTTTTAACCAATGGTTCAGAAATTTCACAAGGTATATTTGAGGAAATGTTTAATCTTGCAGATTCTTCAACACCTTCCACTCCTTCAGCAACAGCCTCAACAGGTGCTGGCACTGACGGCGGAAATGGCGGAACCAACAACGGAACGGTCGCAATCACTTATTATTCAGATAAAACCAAAGATATTGGCACGTTCTTAAGCAGTTTTGCAACTTATGATGGTACAAATAAATATACAATCACATCATCAACAACTGACTTGTTTGTTAACACTGGCTACATTGCAACAGTAACAAAAGATGGTATTTCTGAAACATATAAAATTATCATAAGCGAACTAGATTTTCCATTTGTTAATTTTGTAGATAATGAAGATGAAACTCTTTCTTACTCAAACTTAGACATATACAAACTTTTTGTTAGTTGTGACAATTTGGTTGGTTATTATTCTCAAGCGGGCATTAGTTATTTTACAGTTGACAACAACTTAACTCTTACTCTTGCAGCAAATTCTGCAACATCAAATATATTCATTCTCAAAAGAAAAAGCACCGAAATCAACAACATAAACATGGATAGCGGTTATTCTGTTCAACTTGCAGATGGCTCTTTGGCAACAAATTATGCAGAACTCAATAATCAAAACTCAGAGCTACAACTAAAAACAAATCACGTTGGTCAAGACACATATTTAAAAGTGTTGGTGTCTTTGTGCAGAGCAAGTCAAACTTCTTATTGCAAAATTCCAATCATTGTTAAACTAGCAAAAAATCAAACTCTAGATGTTAATTATCCAAACTCAAACCAAACAGTTGCAAGCGGAGCAGAAATATCTGAAAAAATATATGGCTCTGACGAATATGATAAAATTTATTTAGGTTCAGAAATTATTCCGTTTGAAAACGATAAAATGGAATATCTAACTTTTAACAACATAACAAGCACAGCAAGTTTAGAATTGTTTAGCACAAAACTTCCAAGATTTATTGTAAAAAATAATGGAGTTGTTGATGCAGAGTTTAGTCAAAACATGCTAGATGTTTCAATTGTAAAAATCTACATAAATCAAGGTGGAATTTGGAGCCAAGTTTCAACAAACAGTTTTGATAATTATGCAAAAATTGTCAACAACACGTTGCAAATAACAAAAGGCAATGCAGACGTTGTAAGGGTAAAATTGGCAGTTTCAACTCCAACAAAAGCAACCAATTTCTATTATGTTTCTGCTGGAGAATCATCTTCAATTCAGTTATATTACAAAACTCAAACAAGTTCAGAGTTGCCTGTTGGTACAAATCACACATTAAACAATGTTAATTATGGAGACTTAATTGTTATTGGCTCCATCGATTCACCAGCAAGCGGCACAAATTCTGACAATTCAAACAAATATTATTTCTTCATTAAAAACAATTCAGATAAACTTTTCTATAGAGTTATAGACAAAGACGGTAATGTGTTTGTGGTTAAAACAACAACAGGTCAAACACCAACATCAATCCTTGAGTGTATAACAACAACGGGAATCACTTGTCCAGTGGACCTTGCTAGTGGCACTAGCAATCAATTAGAAATAAGTCTTCAACCAAATGGAACAACATTCACAATTGAAGTTTTCACACAATATGGTGTGCTTTCAACAATAACTGTTATTGTTAATCCTGCTTTTGATTTTGAATTGAAATCTTCAGATATTTTTGCTGGAACAGAGTATGCAATCAAATTTGAACCAAACTCAACCACACAAGCTGGCGGTGGTTTAACCCAAGCAACATCAAGTGGCAAAGGTCAGGGCGGTGCAGGCACCACTCCAACTCAACCAGATACAGATACTCTAATCACAATAACTCCAACAATTTCTGATAATACAACTTTAAACGGTTATGAAATTGACAGCATTTCTATTGATAAAATCACTGATTCAAACGGAACAGAAATAACGGTTGGCGATATTTGCACAATTGACGGTACCACCACAAACATCTTATTCAATCACCAAATGCAAGAAATCAAATGCACTTTAACATTAATTGTTAAATTTAATGATACAATTTCATACACAATCATAACTGACGAGATAAAAATCAAACCAAGAATTGTTAGCACTTCAACTCAAATCACTCCTGCAACAATTTCAACAACTGAAACAAATGGCACAATTGAAATCACGAAAGACCAAATAACCGGCTTGTTTAAAGACGAAATAGCAACTGACAAAACTTTTGCTCCAGAAAACTTTACTCAAAACAACAACCAAATTAAAATTTGGGGATATTATGACAACAAACCTTATGTGGGTTACAATATCACTAATAATTGTTTCAAATTTGATGTTGGAGTTTTAACAACCGAAACAGTTAAAGATTTTATTTTTGTTGTAGAAAAATCCCCTGATAGTTCAATTACTCAACCAAATGAAAGCAACATTATTGCAAAAGCATATGCCAAGGTAACAATCGCTCCAGAATATCAAGTTACAATAAACTATCCATATTCTAGCGAATCAACAAAAAACTTAGAAACATGTGAATTTGTTATTTCTGGTACAACAATTAATTTCAATGAACAAACATTTAATGGCAAAAATAGAATTGAAGTTAAGCAATATAATCCAGACACACGCGAATATGGCGATTTTACTAACTGGTCATTAAAAGTTGGCACAATAGAATCAACAAACCAAAAAAGTCACACGTTTAACGAAGTTGGAGATTATAAAGTTGAAATTATAATAAATAACAAAACCTACAACACATACAGCGTTCGTGTTCAAACAGCAAATCCATACCAATTGGAAACAGACGGAATAACCACATATGTTGGTTATGGCGACGATAGTATTCTTAACAATGTTTATTTGATTGTTACTCTTCCAACAGGTTTACAAAATTTCTCATCTCCGAGCAATTCGACAGAAGAACAAAAAGGAGACCCAAAAGCAACTAAAATTGAAAAAATACATTATGGAGAACTTGTTTCTGACCCAAACACTCAAAAACCAACTCTAAATTGTCCAGAAGCTGAGGGTAAAAACTACATAGAGATTAAAAAATATTATTATAGTGGGCAAAATATTAGAGCCGTTGTGAATATAAACACCTATTCAATCATAACAAAAAATGGCTATAAACTGTATATTCTAGATGGAGAAACATATAAAGAATGTGAGTATAATGTGGAATTTAGCGAGAATAATAATGGCTTGCAATATTCACTTACATATAATGGTAAACAAGTGGATTACGAATTCTATTCTAAAATTATTGGTGCTAAAGGACTAATAAATGCAAAAAATCTTGTCACTAATTCTAGTAATCCTATAGAACCTAATTCCGACAAAATTAATGGCTGCTATGGTTATGCAATAACAAATCAAACAACTAGTCAAAATATGAACGTGTCAAAAATAAACTATTTATTTGATTTCAAGTTCGAACCTCAAACAAACAATGAACAAACAAGTGTGGATTCTGATGGAACAATAACAATAACATTAAATGCAAACGAATTTGCCGAGGGCGTTTCATTTGTTGAAAAGTTTGGTTTAAAAGATTCTTTAAATCAATATCAAAATTTTGGCATTAACAGTTTGCCAGCTGGCACAACCATTTCTTTAACAAGCGACCAAGTTGGAGCATATTCTAGTTTGCTATACGACCCATTAATGATAGACAACATAAAATACGATTTTGCTTTAAAAGCACTTGGTGCAAAAAACGATGGAACAATTGTTAATTTAACATTCACATACACTTGTAATGGTATAAGTAAAACTGTAGAAGAAACCTTAAAAGTTAAAGTTATTTCAGACGTTGTTGAAACTTTGCGCAATTCAGACGGAACAGATACTGCAAACAGCGCACAAAATCCACTTAAAATAACTTATGCAGCAGACAAACAAATAACTTTAGCAAGCCCTACAATAACCAACTATATTTACACAAAAGGCCGTTATTCAACCATCACAACCAACACAGTTGTTTATTGGCAAGAACCAACAGCGTCAGGCGATACAACTTACTTTTCAGTTTATAAAAATGGCGACACTAATGAACTAATTGTTAAGCTAATTAAAAATGCAGACTTTGGAAACAAAAAGTTAACCTTAACATTTACAGATTCTTATGGTTACACATTTAATTACTATATTGAGCTTATTGCAACTGTTAACATAACAGCAACAGAAATTTCCACAGGCACATTCTACGAAGGTGACTCAATTTATGTTTATAACAAAAATATAAACAATCACTCTACAGCGAACAAAGGCATTGCAGTAACTTTACTGCAAGCGGATGGAACTGTTGATACATCAGCAGAAATATATATAGCTGAAGTTAAATTTAAATATGCCGGAACAATTTATGATTGTTCAGATGACCGTAATCCAGTTGCTGAAATTGATTCCAATACTAATACTAATACTTCTATGAATATTAAGTTTTTAAATGAAGATCTCTGGGGTGGAACAAGTCAATACACAGGAACTTTAATCATAACAATAAAAGGCAGTACTGCAAATGATGCAGAAACCTATACATTTAGCAAGGAACTTATAATTACAAAAAGATATGCTTCATCTTTTAAAGCACAAAATGTATATTTTAGAGATACTGTTCCAGCAGACCTTTCTCATTACATTAGTGTTCATGACAACAAAATAGGGCAATACTTGGGTGAACCAGAACTTAAACAAGATGCTCAAGTTTATGCAAATGTTGATTTAAGTGATATTAATGTAACAGTTGACAGCGAAAGTGAAAATTTAAAAAATATACTCGATGATAAAATTACTAAGATTAATCAGAGTTCGAGTGAAACTGAAATAACGGGAATATTTAATGACCTTAAAAAATATGGAATTGCTCCATATAACGGCTCAACAAGCAAAACCATAATCAATCTAAAAAATAGCAGCGGCACCACAATTGCAACAATTGTCACCGAAAATGGCACAACAACTTATTACAGCGGTTCAGACACAAGCGGCGAAGCTCTCGTCGCCACAACAAGTAACAACACAACCACGCTAACGAAAGTCGGCAGCACAATTGCAATAATTGTTAGCAATAATGGCACCACAACCTATTACGAAGGTTCAAGTGCTAATAATGATAATAAACTCACTGAATTTAAACAATATTCTATCACAGATTTTGGAGTTTATTATCAAGTAAAAGCAATAAGAAACACAGATGAACAAACCAAAACATCAATACCTTTTGTTGCTCAAATTGATTATGATAGTACAAATAAAGCTACAATTGCTGCTGAATTAGTTTTTAGTCAAGCAAATTGGGATGATTTAATAAACTCAACTTCTTCTTACAAGTTTGAATTTTACTTATATAACATAACAAACCAAACTGCAGCAACAAAGTTTGCAAGCACAAACTTAACACAAGAGGAGGAAGGCAGTCAAACAAAGGCAACAATTGGAAGTTTATATGGTTTGGAATTATATGCTCATCAACAAACAAATGTATTAATAAAAGTTGACGGCGAGGAAGATCCAAGAACCATAGAGCATAATGGGGTTGGTTTAATGCCTTTAACCGATAGCGCATATCAAGGCAAAAACATATCATTGTTTACTGGAAAGCATGGTAAAGATAGTGATGGAAATGATATTTTATACGTTAACGGTTTGTCAGATGCTACGGCTAAAACTGCAAAAAACATTTCAAGTATTGTTGCGAGCGGAAGTAGTTCATATACTCCAAGTTTAATCAATGCTTCGAGTTTATCCGAAGAAACAAAAGATGGTGTAACTTATAAATATGCTTCTGCCGCTATAACAGACATCTTAATAAAATATACAGTATATAACGAAAGCGATAACCAATATAAATATGCAAAAACAACAATTTCTGGTGGCTTAAGGGTTACAACAAAGTTTACTGGCATAGACACATTAAAAGCCTACAAAGGTGGAACAATTTATTACCATTACGACAGCTCGACTGCATTAGAAAGCGATATTATCTTGGATGATTGGGCAAAAGACTTTAAACTGGTGGCAGGTTATGGTGTTTCAGAAATTATGTCAACTGGTGAAAACAAATCATTTGCTGTCAATGTTGCGAAATTTGATAATAATAATATTAAAACCGAACAAAACGGCAAAATTATATTTAAACCAGGCAATGTTAAAAATTTGGCTAATTCATCAAGCAAAAGCACAAGTTCAACTGGCTTGTTCACAATATCTCAAAACGGAACAATAAAATTGAAAAGCGGCTTTAACATTAAAGAACAATATATTGCCATTGAAGTTTATTGTTTATATGGTGCAGATACAGGAACTAGCTATAAACAAAGCAAAATTGGTGAAATTTATGTCGCATTTGTTGAAGAGGAAGAAGTTACACCTGACATTGATGATAATGAACCAACAAAATTGAATATTGATGTATCAAGCATAATAACAAAATTATTGCCTTCAACTTCAGCACAATCAGCCGAAGGGGTTCAACCAACAGCTTTGGCAACACAAGAGGCATCTACCGATGCTGGTCAACCAACAGACACTACTGAACCAACATTAACTAAAGCAAACTTTAAACTTAATGGCTTGGCAGTTGAAAGTTATGAAAATAACTCAATCACAATTGACAACTCTAATAGCAATTTGGAAATGGGTGAAGTATATAACTTAACAATCACATATAACAATAAAACATATATCAGTTATATTCGCTTAGGTTCAAAAATTAAATCAGCCAACACCAGCAAAATTGAGGACTTAGAAAATGATGTTGTTCCAATTTATGTAAACTTTGATGGTTCAAGTGCAATAATTTTAAAAGCTGACTTGGATAGCACAGAAAGCAGTACAATTTTCAATAATATTCAAATTGTTAAGTATGGCTTAGATGAAATTAGTACAGACAATACGAAAACAATATACTTTGAAAGCGACACAGGCACCACAGCAGGTAATATAATAATAACAGACAAAAACAAAAATTTATCCAACAGCACTTATGATTATATTTACATCAACCATTACAAAATAAAAATCAAAGTGGTAAAGGTGAACGAGATTAAATTTACAAGTAGTACGGTAACAACTACTGATCCTTCGATAGACAACCCGGTCTCTACACTTAGTTATTCTTTTAGTAGTGATCTTAAAGACGTTTACACAATCGATGGCAAAAATTATAGCATTTTTATAAGTGGTGACAAGATGGAAATTGTTAAAACTCCAGACACACAAGAAAATCCAACAGGCAATATAGATTTAAAACAAATAAACAATTCTAGCACAACTTATGAGATTATATATAATAATGGAAAGTATGAACATAGTTTTGGCACTAATAAACCAAACGATGCATGGTATTCTATTACATATAATGGTGCAACCACATATTTGTATATAAAAAATTAGAGTTAAACACATTTTTAGACATCCAAAAATTTGGATGTCTAAATTTTTTTGTTTAACCAACAACCAACAACAACCAACAACAACCAACAACAACCAACAAAAAAACAACATCCAAAACCCACCAAACAAAAAAACAACCAAAAAATTAATCAACACAAATACCAAACAAAAAAACCAACCCAAATAAAAAAACAACCAAAAAGTAAAAAAATTTTAAATTAAACACAAAAAAACATATTAAACAAAAAAAACATTGCAAAATATTAAAGCAGTTTTGAAACAATTTTATAAACAACAATAGCAAACAAGTTTTTTGTTTTAAGTTTGTTAAATTGTTTTTTTGAAAGCATAATGCTGTTTTTAATATCATTTTTAATGTTTTTAATTTGTTGTGAAACAAATTGAGAATCATAACACAAACAAGCAATTTCAAAGTTTAAAAAAAATGAGCGATTGTCAAAATTGCATGTTCCAATGCAAGCAGTGTTGTCGCAAACAAAAACCTTGCTATGAATAAAGTTATGATAAAAAAACACATCAGCACCGCAGTCAACCAATTTGCTTAAACACAACAAAGTGGCGCCATAAACAATTTTTTTATCTGGTTTTTGTGGAACAATAATTGTAACTTTCACATTTCGTTTTAATGCTTTTTTTATTTCCAAAATAATATTGTTGTCCACAATAAAATAAGGAGATTCAATAAATATGTGATTTTTGCTGGTTGAAATCATTTTTAAATAAGTTTCATAAATTTGTTTTTTGCTTTTTTCTGGACCACTTTCCAAAATCTGCAAAGAAACATTTCCATTTGTTTTACTTGTTTGAAAATATTTTTCAATGTCAATTTCGTTAATGGTTTTGTTGGATGCAAACAAAAAATCATTTAAAAAAACATTTTGCAATGCAAAAACGGCATTGCCTTCAATTTTAATTTGTGTGTCACGCCAAGGTTTTAACTTGCTTTTGTTCATGTGGTCATTTCTTAAATTAATTCCGCCAACATATGCAATTTTTGCATCTATCACAACAATTTTTCTATGATTTCTATAGTTTATTTTAAAGTTAAAGGGTTCAATTTTAAAAGGACTTGGGAAAAAAGGAATAACATTAATTCCTGCTTGCTTCATTTTTTTCCAAAATTTTTTATTGTTATTTTTGCAACCAAAAGAATCATAAACAACATTAACTTCAACTCCATTTTGTGCTTTTTTAATTAACTCTTTTGCAACTTCTTTACCTGTGGCATCATCAGAAAAAATGTAAAATTCCATATTTATAGAACATTTAGCTTGTTTAATTTCTTTAATCAAATCTTTTAAAAATGTTTCTCCGCACAAAAAAGTTGAAATTTTGTTAAAATTCCAAATTGGAGCATTAAAGTTTTGTTTTACAAATCTAAAAGTGTCATTTGGGGGCTCAATTTTGTTTAATTTTGCAATTTTCAAATCGTCAACAAAATTTTTTGTTGAATTTTCTTTTTCAATAAGTTTACCTTTGCTGTTAAATTTTAAAGCATTTCCAAAAACAACATATACAACAAATCCAATAATTGGAAAAAAAATAATAATAAAAAACCAAAACAAAAAAGATTTTATGTTTTTAATTTCATAAATAGCCATAAAAATAATTAAAAAAGCATTAAAAACAAGCAAATATCTCAAAAATAAAGTCATTATTATTATTTTTTCATTTTTTTAACAAATAATTCAACCAATCAATGTTGTGCTTGCTTAAAACTTTGTTTGGCAAAAATTTTCCAAACATAAAGAATTAAATAGAAAATTCTGGTCAATATGTTTTTTAACATATGTATGGCATTTTTTGTTCATATTCTCAATGTAGTAAAGATTAAATGCGATAAATTATTGTTAATATGTTGCTAACACACTAACAAAAGAGAAAAGTCACTTTTTCCATACCATTTTTTATGGCGCAAAAAAAATTCATTCGCCCTTGTTCATATTCTCTATTGACAAAAGTGAGGTTGTGTAATAAAATAATATCACACAAACGTTAAGGCAAAAGGTAAGGTGAACATGAAAAAAAAGGTTGAATTAACCGAAGACGAAAAAATGTTTTTTATATATAAGTACTTAAAAATAAAAGATAAGTTTTTAAAAAGCAAAAAATCTAGAAAAGTTTTTTTTATATCATATCTTGTTTTTGCTGCGGTAAGTGCAATAATAATGCTGTTTAATCTTATGGTGGGCTATTCTGCCTTGTTTTTTTCAACTTTGGTCAGCATGCCAACTTTGTATGGTATGACTTGCAAAATTCACGACATTATTGATGAAGCAACAACCGACCGCTTTACATATAGACGTTTTAAAGAAATGCTTAAGTCTGGAGAAATTGACAACTTGATTGTTCAATATATAAGTTCGTTAAATGTTCCTTATACTCAAAGTGCAAAAAATAACAATTCTGTCACAAAAAAAACCAATTCACAATCAATTGGAAAAATCAAACAAACAGAAGAAAAAAATTCTTTAAACAGTTCAAATGAAGATGGAAAAATCTTTTAAAAACATTTTTAATTTTATAACAAAAAACAGTTGACAACATTTTTAAATGTGTGTATACTTACAAAGTAACAATTAGTGGTAAACATTAATGTTACGCTATGCGGGAGTGGCTCAGT
>CAZRJB010000012.1:6502-22844 GCA_964600435.1 uncultured Lachnospiraceae bacterium | reverse complement strand
TCATTGACTACCTAAAAGAATACGAAGCATGGTGGCTAAACCAAAAGAAATATCTTGGAGATAGACTTGGCAACACAGACAGGTTGTTCTGCACAGAAGATGGCACAGACATATCCCCAGGACTATTCAGAGTATGGCTACAAAAAACACTAATGAAAGCAGGATTACCAAAAGTAACTCTCCACTCACTTCGCCATACAAACATCACCTTGCAACTGGTTGCAGGAGTGGATATGAAAACAGTATCTGCCCGTGCAGGTCACTCAAAAGCCTCCACCACCAGCGACTTTTATAGCCACTTCATCAAGAACTCCGACATCTACGCAAGTGAGGTTATAAATAAAATATTTGAATAAAATGGCAATAAGTCTAGAAATTAATTAAGAAATATGGTATAATACTTAAAATTTAAGGAGATTTAAATGGATAAAACTTTTAAATGGAATCTTTTTGTAACTTCCTTTATTCCATTATGGATATCAATTACTCTAATTGATATTTGGAATATGATGGAATGGTTAATAAACAACATAAACGCGGAATTAAGTTTTGTATGTAATTTAAAGCAGTTTTTAGCATCAAACTATTTATTATTAATAACATTAGTTATTATTAATATCGTGACATGGATAAGCATACTTAAACTCAATAAATTTTTATTGAATAAAAACACAGAAGAAAGCAAACCGATTGCAAAAATTATTAGGGCTCAACATGGTAGAAATTTAATTGCAGATTTTATATTATCGTTCATACTTCCAATGATTGCTTTT
This sequence comes from uncultured Lachnospiraceae bacterium, assembly GCA_964600435.1. Lineage (GTDB taxonomy): Bacteria > Bacillota > Clostridia > Christensenellales > UBA1242 > HGM11367. Next base: position 22,071 of record CAZRJB010000012.1, on the reverse strand, counting down.
GATTTTACAGATTTATTAGGACTATTGCTCTTTTTAATCTATTTCAGCACTCTTGCTATTGTTTGTATAAGAAACAACAATGTTTATATAAATATTTATTTTGAACTTCGAGGATATAAAATGTACAGTTGCTCGGTTGAGTGTACTAGAGCCAACAATAAAGTTGTTTTTGAAGATAGTATTGTTATTAGTAAAGCTGACCTAACAGCAAAAATAAATCAAAATTTTAATTACTGGGATTTTGATAACAAGATATATGTAGATACTACTGATGAATAAAGGAGAAAATAATATGGCAGAAGAAAAATTGTTAAAGGATATAAGTAAGTATAAAAATTATAATTGGTCTTTGTATTTTTTTAAAAAAGATAAAAGGAATAAAGAACAACCTTTTACTGCAACTAAGATCAGATATAAAAATGCAAGTGCTTTTAATGAGTATATTGGTACACTTATACAAAGTATAACTACTTTGCAATTACCAACTATACAAAGTTTTGAAGAGTATAACGGGATGAATCCAAAAATATCTTGCGATAAGCTTAGCACAAATAATCCGTTAATAAGTGATTTGTGGAGTAAACTTGTCAATAGTATTTCTATGGCTTCAAACGAAAAATTAAAAGGTAAAATTTGTGGATATGCAATATGTGGAGAACCAACAATTGAAGAATTAAAACCTATAACAATACTTAAATATTCTTCACCAATCATATCATTAAATAATAAATATACTATTACTTACAAGGAATCCCCTGAAGAAGAGTTAGATCTTGTAACCGATAGTTTTTATCGATTATATTGGATTGCGGATTCAATAATTTATGAAGATACTTTTTATACTTTTAACAATAATTTTGAAAGCGTTTTTGATATAGAAAAAGCGGTTCAAAAAGTAAAAGACAAAGCCATAGAGTCAATTATAAATACTAACGCAATTGAAAATATAGATATGTTTAAAGATTTGTCTGGATCATATAAATCACCAAAATCATTCATAACATTAAACGAAGAAAGGTTAGCAAACATACGAGATCTAAGTCAAAGAAAAGATATATCACAAACCTATAAATTACCACTTAGCAGCAATGATAAGTTTTTAACTACCAATTCAGAAGAATATAAAGCCTTTATTCAATATATATGTTTTAAAAGCATCTGTGAACATAAAACCATGAATGTTTATGAAATTAATTCTGCCACAAAAATAGAAAAAGACGACTAAATAAGTCGTCTTTTTCATTGCAAATTGGTGCAACCGAGATGATTTGAACATCCGACCTATCGCTTAGGAGGCGATCGCTCTATCCAGCTGAGCTACGGCTGCATATTTAGTTTTTTAATGGTTTTGGTGCACTTTGGGTGCATTTGGTTGTTGTGTGAGATTTGATTAGTTGTGAAATGCCCGTGTTTTAGGGGTGTTTAGAGAGTTCGTTTTAGTCCAAGTTGGTACTTAGGAGGGGCTTATTCTATCCGTTGAACTAGGGGAACATATTAAATTTTAGGATTTTACACAAGATTTAGGACAAAACTATTGATAAAATTATTGATGTCTTCAAAAATTTAACCAAAAACCTACGAAAACCCAGTAAATAAAGGACTTATATTCTTTATTACATACTCTTAGGAGGCGATCGCTCTATCCAGCTGAGCTATACCCACATATTGAGTAAAACATTGTTTTACTCTTTGATTAAGTTGTGATTAGTATGACTAAATATATTTCTAGCCAATTCTGTAATGTCAGTAACAGCATTATCTTCAGAAATTTGTTGGAATGTCCCATTATTAAATAAATAGGCTTTACCACACATCTTCTGTGATACTCCATTATCAAATATGTAAGCACCATCTGAATAAGCAATAAAAGGCCTCGTTTTGCTATCTGGCAATGAAATTTCTTTAAAAACATTTTTACCATCTAACACTGTGTCAAATTCTTGTTCAAAATGAGGAAGAATGCTTATATCAGTCAATCCCAACCCTTTAATATATTTCTTATAATTGGGGTCAATAGACTCTCCTTCAAGTTCTGGTTGAGCATACACAATATTTGCAGAGTTCATACTACCAGCACTTTGTCCAATAATTAATGCCTTTGAGTTTTTAATAATTTCTTTAAGATTAATATTTTGAAAAAATTGATTTTGTGTTGGAACATGCCCGCCGCATAAGAATATTAAATCTGCACTTTCTATAATTTCTTTTGCCTTGTGTTTTGTTCTTCCGTCTAAAATAATATAGTTCCTAAAAGGAAATGTTAAGTTAAAAGAATCAAATGTCACATTGGCATAAACATCTGTTGCATCATAATTATATTCATCACTTGCAACAAAAACAAAGTTTTCTTGTTTTGGTGTTAAAATTTGAATTGTGTCTAAAATTCCATTTTCGTTACCAAAATTATGTGCTATTCTTTCTCCAAAATTATTTTTTGTGTATAAATCTAGGCAACTAGTTAATATTAGATTCATTTTTCTCCTTTTCTTGTTTGGGTGCAGGTTGAGTAAGTTTTGTGAAACACCTAATGCTTTAAAATGTGTGTTTTTCTACATTTCATGCATATACAAAATGGGGGGGGTAGTTTGGTCATTAAGGCAAAGAAACAACAACTCTTTATCAAAATGCAAAAGTAGTATAGCACATAGTTTTTAAAAATGCAAATGCTAGCATAAAAAACAGCACGTTTTGTGTGACTTGGCACAACAAATTTGTTTTGAACCAGATTTAAATTAACAAAAAATACTTACAGATTGGCTTTGGTGTTTGCAAAATCATCACAAAAAATGACCATTCTTTAATTCATACAGCATTAAATTCAGTTCAACAAAAAAACTTTAATCGCTCAAAAAGCCAAACAAAAAAACATTTTAAAACAATTGCGTATAAATGCCCACTTTAAAGCAACTTTTTTATTATAATACACAAAACATATTAAAATCATAAAAAGCCAACAGATTGCTTTATAACAGACAAATTTTCTTTTAAAAATTTTTTCGACAATTTTTTACAATTATTTGGTATTTATTAATAAATATGTTACAATACTAATGAATAAACTTGTAAAATAAAGGGGCATAATGGCATATGAATGTTAAAAAAAATAACATCATTCATTCTTGTAAGTGGACAGCCAAGGGCAACTCTGCAGTATTTTCAACGGCATACAATATTAGCAACACTTTTAAAACACCAATTTTGTAAGATATATTTCTGTCTTTTTGGTGTTTTTTTTATTCTTTACATAGAAAAAAGGAGTTTTTATGGCAAGTAAAGAAACAAAAAAGGGCACAACCGCAACAAAAAAGAACACAAAAAATGTTAAAACAACAACAAAAAAGGATTCTACAAAAACAACAAAACGTTCGCAAACAAAAAATGCTGTGAACACAACCCAACAAAACGCCGAAAAGCCTATTGTTGCAACAGCAGAAGTTGTTAAAGGAGATAATGTTGTTAGTCAAACCATACCAGCAGATAGCAAAAATGCTCCTGTTGTTATTTCAATTCCTAAAACTGACAATGCTCAAAATGGTGAAGGAGCAACAAACATCATCATCAATTTAACACAAGAAAAGAAAAAAAGGGCAGCAACTCCCACCACCACAACAACAAAAAAGAAGAAAAAGAAGAAGAAAAAGAAAAAGAACCAAAAAAGGTCGTCTTTTTGGGGCATTCTAGTTCTTTTATTGTTGTTAATTCTTTTATGCGTGTTCTTAATTCCATATTGCCATAAAAAAGCAAACGATAACAACAACAAACCAACAACCCTATGGGAAATTACCACCGATGGCAAATATATGACATTTGGAAGTTATCCACAACGATTGGCAACTGATGCAGAAAAATCAACAATAAATACTGAAAATGTAGATGAAAATGGCTACTATTCAGATTCACAAGGCAATAAGTATAAAAAACTAACAACTAATGCATCTTTTAACAACGAAAAATTTTCTGACAACACAATCATTGAAAACAACACAGAATATTATTTTAAATTGGAAAAAATCACATGGCGCATTCTTAAAAAAGAAAACAATACTGCACTTTTGTTTAGTGAAAACATTATAGATTCATATGCTTATGGAAATGGAAATGTTTTGGGAGTTAACGAATGGCTTAATGGTGATTTCTTAACAAATTTTACGTCAAAAGAACAATCAATAATGCTAACCGGCACAGACACAACAAACAAAGTTTTCTTAATTGACAAAACACTTTTAACTCAAGAAGATTTGTTTGGGGCAAACAATTATTCTTTAAAAAGACAAAAACAAACAACCGACTATGCACGAGCAAAAAACACACAATTTTTTGACTCTGGCAAAGGTTGGTGGCTATACACCGATGCCGATAAACTCGGATATGTAGATTATAGCGGGCGAATTTATAATAACAACGAAATTCTCTTTTCAACTGGTGGCATTGCACCAACAATATCAATCAACTTAGAAGATGAAAACAACAAAACAACCACATACACTGTTAAACATTATAAACAAAAACTTGAAAGCACAAAAACAGAAAACTTAACAGCTGAAGATTGTGATGTTGATGTTGAAATTGAATACATGTCAAGTTCTCCAAACACAAGTGCAACACCTAGCATAAAAAATTATGAGGGGTTTACCGCTCCAAGCACACAAACAGTTACAATTGCCGCAGATGGAAGCACAGTTGTAGAATATTTCTATTTAAGAAACTCTTACACTTTAACTCTTACAAAAGGCGCAAATGTTGCCACTATTTCAGCAACTGGCACTTATGTAACTGCAAACACTGAAAATTACATAGTAAAATATGGTGCAACTGTTACACTTTCTGCAACCACAAGCACTGGATATTCATTTAGTTCTTGGTCTGGCTACACAGTCACTGACAACTCATTCACAATGCCAGCCGAAAATGTTTCTATTACAGCAAATGCAACAACTAACACAAGCACAGCATATTCTGTTGAATACTATTTGGAAAATCTTGCAGATAGCAACTATGCAAAAGACACATCAAAAACTATAGAAACAACTGGCACAACAGGTGCTGAAATTAACATTAATACTTATAAAACCGAAATCACTGGTTTTGAATTCGACCACTTTAATCAAACAAGCGCGACAATAAATGATGACGGAAATACAATTGTAAAATTATATTACACAAGAAAAACAAGTTCTCTTACACTTACAACTGGCACTGGAATTGCAAGTGTTAGTGCAAGTGGAACTGGCGTAACTTCTGCTACAAGTGGATACATTGTTAAATATGGTGCAACCGTAAACCTTTCTGCAACTGCAAGCACTGGTTACACATTCAACAATAACTTCACTTCAAGCAATGTAACAATTTCAAGCAACTCTTATACTCATAACACAACAGAAAACGTAACAATCACTGCAACAGCAACTGCAAAAGTCTACGAGTTGTCATACACATTACAACTTTCTTCTGAAACATACGATGAAAGTGCCACTGTTTCGCCTTCAAGCAAAAATATTGAATATAACACAGCAATTGGCGAACTTCCAACTCCAACTCGTAACGGCTACACATTTGTTGGCTGGTATAAAGAAGGCACATTTGAAACTGAGGTTACAAGCGAAACAATTCTTAACGATTCAAATATTCATTTAACACATCTTGCATCTCTTGCAACAATATATGCAAAATGGAGCCCTAAAACTTACAGTTTAACCTACAACACAAACGGCGGAAATGATATCACCACTATAACCAAAACATACAACACAGCATTCACATTAAGTGACCTTCCAACACCAACTCGTGACGGCTACACATTTGTTGGCTGGTATGGCGATAGTTCATTCACAACAAAAATTGAAGCAGACGATTTGTTTACAAACACAACAGCAAACACAGAAAACACAACTGCAACAATATATGCAAAATGGACCGCAAACACTTACACAATAACATTCAGCGGAAATGCAACCGACGATACAATTTCAATTTCTTCAACCTCTGCAAATGCAACTTATGACTCTCAAATTGGCACACTTCCAACAGCAACTCGCACAGGTTACGAATTTGATGGTTGGTTTATTGAAACAAGTGGCACAACCCAAATTACAGCAACAACAGAATTAAACAGCACAAATTTTGCAACAATCGACCACACAAACAAAACTTTAACAGTTTATGCAAAATGGACTGCTTGTTCTTATGGCGCAAATTGGGAAAAAGATGAAGATGAACACTGGAAAGTATGTTTAAACTGCAACGGAGAATCCGCTCACGAAGCGCATTCATTCACCGATGGCAAGTGCTCAGTTTGTGATTACATTCAAGAAACACAAAATCTTGCTTACACTTTTGTTGAAGAAACAGCAGATGAACCAGCATATTATCAAGTTACAGGAATTGGCACTGCAACAGCAAAGCATATCAAAATTCCAGCAACTTACAATGACGGAACAAATGGTTCTCATCCAGTTAAAAGCATTGCAAGTGTCGCATTTGAGAGCAATTCTCAATTGTTAAGCATTGAGTTCCCAAATGTAACAAAATTGGAATACATGGCAATCACAAATTGCAACTCACTCACAAAAATTAACATTCCAGCAGGAATGACTGAAATTGGAGGAACTCCTTTCCTAGGCTGCACAGGAGTTACAAGCATTACAGTTGATAGCGGAAACACTAAATATCGTGTTGAAGAAAACTGCTTGATTGAAATTGAATCAAACACAATAATCAATGGTTTTAGCAATTCAACCATCCCATCAAGCGTATCAAAAATTGGAATGGCTGCTTTCGCTTCAATGACCACTTTAGCAAGCATTAACATTCCTGCAAATATTACAGAAATTGGTGACATTGCATTCAGCGGATGCGGAGATTTGGTTTTGACAGTTGACGAAGATAACACAGTTTATCATACTGCTGGAAATTGCTTAATTGAAACCGCAACACAAACATTGATGTGCGGATTTAATAGTTCGGTTATTCCTGCCGATAATTCTGTAACTTCTATTGATTCTTATGCATTCATGTTTTTAGAAGAAATAGAATCAATTGTTATACCTGCAAACATAACATTAATTGGTTCTTATGCATTTATTGGCTGTACCTTTACAAAAGTATATTACGGCGGAACTGAAACACAATGGAATGCAGTTAATATAAAAACAGGAAACACTCCACTAACAACCGCAACAATTTACTATTACAGCGCAACACAACCTCAAGAATTAAACAAAAACTTCTGGAGATATGTTGACGGTGTTCCAACCGCATGGCCTGTTCATACAGCACACACATATTATGACGATTGCGACACAACATGTAATGTCTGCGGAGCAGTCAGAACAGTAACTCATTCATACGGCACAACTTGGCTTGCTGCGGAAGATGGTCACTATCACAAGTGTTCAAACTGCAACGGAGAATCAACCCACGAAGCACATACTTCAGTAAAAGGCAAGTGCTCAGTTTGTGATTATATTGTAGAAACACAAGGATTATCATACATTTACGATTCAACAACAGAATCCTATACCGTAAATGATATTCCATTGGTGTCAACAATTGATTACATCAGAATTCCTTCAACATATAATGACGGAACAAACGGTTCACATCCAGTGAAGAAAATTGGATTTGCCACTCCATTAACATCTTATAACACAAACATAAAGAGTATCATAATTCCAAATTCTGTGACGAAAATTGCCATGGGTTCACTTCTTGGCATGAGCGAACTTGAAAGTTTGACAATTCCTGCGAGTGTAACTTCAATTGAAGAAGGCTCTTTATCAGGTTGCAACAGTTTGACAAACATTATTATCAGTGGCAATAATTTTGAATTTGTTGGAAATTGTTTAATAGATGTAAACAATGAAAGTGTTATTTTCGGAGCCGGCAATCCAACAATCCCGTCTGATGGTTCTGTAACAAAAATTGGAGCATATGCTTTCTACGAGCTTACAACATTGACTGATATAACTATTCCAACAACAATAACAAGCATAGGAAATTTTGCATTTGCTTCTACTGGCTTAACTGAAATCATAATTCCTAATGGAATTGAAACAATTCCACAAGGTGCATTTAAGGATTGTACAAGTTTAACAACAGTTGTAATTCCAAGCACAGTAACAACAATTAAGACCGAAGCCTTCTATGGCTGCTCTAGCTTGCAAAATGCTTACTTTGCTGGAACTGAAACACAATGGAATGCGATTAATAAACAAACAGGAAACACAACACTTACATCAGAATCAGTTTATTTTTACAGCGAAACCGAGCCAACAACCATAGGCAAATATTGGCATTATGTTGAGGGCGTTGCAACTCCTTGGGCTGAAAAAATGACCTACACAGTTAAATACTATATGCAAAACATTGCGGACAACGACTTTACTGAAGACACATCAAGAACTGTAACTGCAACTGGCACAACGGGAACAACAGCAACAATAACCGCTGAATACATCACAGGCTTTACTTTTGATAGCACAAAATCTTCAAATAGTGGAACAATCGAAGGTGACGGAAGTCTTGTGTTGAAATTGTATTACAACAGAAGAGTTGGGCAGTTGTTTATAACCAAAGGCACAGGAATTGCAAGTGTCACCGCAACGGGTGATAGCGTAGTTAAATTTAATGAAACAGATAGCCAAGTTGATTATAATGTTAGATATGGTGCAGAAGTTACCTTAACGGCTACTGCAAGCGATGGCTATACATTCAGTGGTTGGACGGTAGCCTCTAGTAGTACGGCAACCATAACCGACAACAAACTTATTCAAAATACAGCAAATGTTATTAATATCACTGCAACTGCAACTGCAAACACATATAGCTTGACCTACAACACAAATGGCGGAAATGATATCACTGCTGTAAATAAAACATATAACACTGCATTCACAAGTGCAGAACTTCCAACAAATCTTACAAAAACTGGCTATACATTCGTTGGTTGGTACAAAGATAGTTCGTTAACAACCGAAGTTGAAGCAAACAACTTGTTCACAACATCAAACGCAACATTTGCTAATGTTGCCACTGCTAGCACAACTGCAACAATCTACGCAAAATGGACTGAAAACACTTACACTATTTCATTTAACGGAAATGGCAATACTTCTGGCACAATGTCAAACATTACAGGTGTGGACTATACCGAAGAAAAAACTCTTCCAACTAACACATTCGTGAAAACTGGTTATGTTTTCTTAGGCTGGTCAACTGTTCAGTCGGCGGTTACCGAATCCTATTCCGATGGCGCTACGGTAAGCAAACTTACTGCAACAAACAACGCAACTATTGTTCTTTACGCAATTTGGGCAATTTCAGGCATAGATGAGCCATACACCCGAGTTGACGAAGACGGCAATCCAAGTGACACCGGAAACTACGTTTTGTTTGGCCACTATCCACAAACAGTGGCTACAAGTACAGAACTAGCAAGCATAACAGCCACAAACCAAACTGACACAGACGGCTATCATCTAGACGCAGACGGCAATAGATATAAAAAGTTCAATGCTAACCCATATATTTCTTCTAATAGTGATTTTCAAGCAAAGTTTGGCAATGGCGAAATTATCACTAGTGGCACGGCATATTACTTCAAACTTGAACCAATTAAGTGGCGAATATTAACCACAAATAATGGCAAGGCATATTTGCTTGCAGAAGATATTCTTTATGCTCATAGATATTATGAGACAGCTGATTCTACAAGAAAACAGAGTGCTACTAGTATGCGACTTATTGATGCAAATGATTACAAATCAAGTGAAATCCGTGCTTGGTTAAATGGTTATTCATATACCGGCGAGTCTGGCACAGTTTCTACCTATTTGAATACTGGATTTTTGCAAACTGCATTTACCACAGCAGAAAGCAATATTATTCAAAGTACCTCAATAACAGAAAACAGTTCAACTATGAGTGACAAAGTGTTCTTAATAAAATATAATGATTTATTAATCACATCATATGGATTTCCTAGCACTACTTATCAAGATGCTACAAGAGTAAAACAATCCACCGATTATTCAGTAGCTAATTATTTATTAGCTAGCGATGGCTTCGGAGCTGCATGGTGGTGGACTAGAACAAAATATCAAACGACTAGTGTCAGTGACACTCAACTACATTATGTCTCGCGTTCTGGTAATTTGGATTACGGAATAGATGTAGATGATAAATCTGTGGGTGTTGTTCCTGCAATTTGGATTGACTTAGGAACCACTTATAGGCTAACTTACGAAACCAATGGTGGTAATTCACTTCCTATTGTTGTTAAGTCTTACAACTCTGCATACAAAACAAGCGAACTTCCAACACCAACCAAAACTGGCTATACATTCGTTGGTTGGTACAAAGATAGTTCGTTAACAACCGAAGTTGAAGTAGGGGATTTGTTCACGACCGCTACCGCAACATTCACAAGCTACGGCACACCAAACACCACCGCAACCATTTACGCAAAATGGACTGAAAACACTTACACTATTGCATTCAACAACAATGGCGGAACTGGTGAAATGGCAAGTTTGACTAGTGTTACCTACACCGAAAACAAAACCCTTACAACAAACACATTCACTAAGACTGGTTGTGCTTTCGTAGGCTGGTCAGAAGACCAAAATGCAACAACCAAAACATATGATAATGGTGCGACAGTAACTGGACTTACTGCTGAAAATGGTGCGACAGTAACCCTTTACGCAATTTGGCATGAGCATAATTATTCGTGGGATTACAATTCAACAAACCATTGGCAAGTATGTTCGGTTTGTGATGCAACAACAAACACCGGAACTCACTCTTATGGAGCAGACGGACTTTGCACAACTTGTGGCAGGTCGCAATTAGAAATTGAATACAATACCGAAACTGAAACTTATACAGTTACTGGTGTAGGAGATTTCACGGGTACAACCCTTGCAATTCCATCAACATATAATGACGGAACAAATGGCAAAAAATCGGTTACAAGTATAGATTACAATGCATTTAAAGATGAAGATAGTATAACAAGTGTATCTATCCCAGCAAGCATAACAAATATTAACTCGGGTGCATTTAGGGATTGTAGTGGGTTAACTAGTTTAACCGTTGATGAAGATAATAGTGTTTATCACATCATAAATAATTGCATAATCGAAACTGCAACCAAAACTTTGTGGGTAGGCTCAAATAATGCTACTATTCCAACAGATAGTTCAGTGGTAACTAGCATTGGCGATGCTGCTTTTAGTGACAGGGTACTTACAAGCATAACAATCCCATCAAATATAACAAGTATTGGTGCTTATGCTTTTTGTCTAGTAAACTTAGAGACATCACTCACAATTCCGGGGAATGTAGAAACCGTTGGTCCTAATGCATTTTCATATTGCAAAATTACTAGTTTAACACTCCAAGAAGGAGTAAAAACATTGCAACTTCAAGCATTTTTCCTATGTGAGAAACTAGAGAGCATTTCACTTCCAGCAAGTTTAGAAAGTATGTCGGGCAATGTTTTTTCATATAGTTCAAGATTGGCGGAAATTACTCTTGCTGAAGGGAACACTAAATTTGTTTGTATTAATAATTGTTTAATTAAAACTGCAACCAAAACTTTGGTGACTGGATGTAAAAATTCTATTATTCCAACAGATGCAAATGTGGTAACAAGTATAGGCAACCAGGCTTTCTATGGTGCGAATATTCACTCTTCGAGCACCAATGTGAAAAGTATAACTATTCCTGCGAACATAACAAGTATTAGTTCTGAGGCTTTTTCAATTAGTGGTTTTGAGTCAATAGTGTTCGCAGAAAACTCTAGTTTGAACAGTCTTGGTAACTATTGCTTTTCAAATTGCCAATATTTAACTTCCTTTACGATTCCAGATGGTGTAACAACTATTGGTTATAGATGTTTTCTAAATTGTTATAGTTTAACTACACTTGTAATACCTACCAGTGTAACAAGCATAGGATCAAATCTTCTTCTAGGTGTTACCGGTGTATCAATATATTATGCTGGAACACAAGCAGAGTGGGACGAAATGACTGTTGATTCTGATAATACCAATTTAAACAATGCAACCAAATATTATTATTCTGAAACTCAGCCTACCGATACAACAGGCAACTATTGGCACTATGTATCAGACGTTCCAACCGCTTGGACAACTTCATCTTCTTCAGGTGATGAATAAAAACTTCACACAAGAGAGTTAAGCCTATAATTTTTGGTAGTTTCTATTGAAAGTTCAAACGAAGAATCAGGCTCTGGTGGAGAGTAAAAAAAGTTTAACATAGACTTACCCACTCCACAATCCAACAAAAACTTTAAAAGGACAACAGCAGTTGTCCTTTTTTTTTGCAATATAAACCACCGGATAGTCCGGTGGTTCATTTTAGGTTTACCGAAAAACTAAATTTAATTTTCAATATAATTTGTTTAAGCCTAAACAAAACACAAAAGGAGAAAATTAAAAAAAAACCTAAAACAACCATATTTTAACACATTCAAAGTGGAATTGCAAATATCACATTATGTTTGCATTAAAAAATAGTAACTGGTAGATTTTTGTTCAAAAAAGTTAAAAAACTAAAAAAATATCATAAAAAATCCTTTTTTTGTTGTTTAAAAAGTGTTATTCTTGTGTTAGGAGAAAAAAATATGAAAAATTTAATAATATATTTTTCTTGGTCAGGGAACACGGACAAACTTGTAAAAGAAATAAACAAAAATTTTAAATTTGATGTAGCAAAAATAAATAGAGCAGAGGCATATTCAAATGATTACAATACCTGTGCTTATGTGGAAGCAAAAAACGAGTGGGAAAATAATATTCATCCAGAAATTATAGGTTTAAATGTGGATGTTAACAACTATGATAGAATTTTGCTTTTTTATCCAATTTGGTGGTATACATTTCCAATGCCAATTGCAACTCTTATTGATAAGTTAAAAGGCTATAAAGGCGAAATTGTGCTGTTTGAAAATAGTTACACAAATGACCCAAAATATGTAGAAAATTCAATAAAAAACTTTAAAGAAATAAACAACACATTAAATGTTAAACAAGGCTTGTTTAATAAATCGGTAAAAGAACACATTCAGTTTGTTGAAAAACTAAAATAAAACAATAGTTTTTCTAAACAATAGTTTAAAACCCCTTATTTTATTATTATGTGTATATTTTTGTAAAAAAATGATTTTTGTAAAAAATACATTTGACTTTATTTGTCAAATAATGTAAAATTTCACAAGGAGATAAAAAGCATGGCATTTATTGGGTTAGAGAATTGTGAATTATCAGCAAACGATGAAAATAATATTAGAGGTGTTTTAATTAGGTTTGGTTTTGACTTCTCTTTAATAGGAACAATATTCATTTTAGAGTTGTTAAATGAAATTGAAAGATGTTCAAAAATTTTAAATCAAACATCATTGCCAACAATGTCTTTGTTAGCAAACAAGCATAACTTAAAAATAAAAAGTTATAACAGAGTTATTAGGTGGGCAATTGAAAAAGCCTTTAAAACTGGCGGATTTAAAAATGTATCTTTTTTTGAAAACAGAACATCAACTCCACCAACAATGCAAGTTATATCTTGGTTGTTTAACTATTATTTAGTTAATTGTTAAAAACTCCAATTTAATGTGATTTGAATTAAACATTTTTTACTAATTCTAAGTGAGCGGACTTATTAGAATTTACATATCAATATAAATACCAGTCTCACTTTGCATAAAAGTTCTATTAAGTTTTTCAATCAATTTACGCTTAGCAAAAGAAAAATGGTTGAATTTTTTTTTTGATATGTGATAAATTTTTAATGGTGTTTTTTTCTTTTTGTTAGTGTGGATGCTAAACATATTAGCGAAAAAATCACTTTTTTCATAACATTTTTTGTCGCATTTAAAATTTAAATCGACCCTATAATTAATTTAATCTTGACATAACAGGCTGTTTATAATACAATTAAAAAAAGGTGAATTATGGAAGTTAATGAAAAATTAAAAGAGAAGATATTTTCTTCTATACCAAAAGATTATTCTCCACTTGAAAAAGCTATTCATGTATATTATGAGCTTTGTCGTACCTTGCACTATTCAATGGGTTATTATCTTGAAGAGAAAACGTTTGAATCATATTTTACAAATCCGAATAATCTTGTGAAAGTTGATGGAGAAACCAACAAAGACGTTGTTTGTTTTACTTTTAATGCTATTTATATTTTGCTTCTAAAAGAACTTGAAGAAAGAGAACATTTGGGAATTAAGTGTGAAGATATTTCTTCTTGTTTAAAACGTGATGGAAATTTTTCTACTGTTCATGAAAGTGTAACATTCGCTGTTAATAGTCAAGCATATGAGGCAGATTCAACTTATGGAGTACTTGATAAAAATGATTTGGTTTTATTAAAATATACAAATAGTATGATTGAAGGAATAACTGCTATTTCACCTAATCCTAAAATAACAGATATGGAACTTCAAAAAACCCTTCAAAAAGTTTGTAGAAATGAAAAAAATATTAATTATAGTGTTAGTGTTTATTCTATAAATACAGAACAAGAAGGCTTAAGTCTTGATGAGAGAGTTAAACTGTTTTTAAATTTGGGAATTAAGAATCCTTTTGGTTATTCTGTTCCTGGACTAAATTATATGCTAAAAATTAAACATTCTTTATTTTCAAAAGAAGAACTTGAAGGACATAGGTCTGTGTCTGGTAAATATTCCGGAATTGATATAAAAATTGAAATGACTTTTGCTAAAAATACAAAAACAAACGAATATGAAGTTTATCTTCTTTATAACCCAAAAGGTTACACAAGAGATAAAGGATATGAAAACTTTGATAGTTTGGAAGTTTATAAGATTTCTCTTAAGAATTGTAAAGCAACAAAAATCGATTTAGATAAGTTTAAAGATGATATTTTAAATGAAACTTTGATTAATAGAAAAGGTGGAAAAACAAGACCAAATATTTTAGAAGAAGGTATAATTTTTACAAGAGAAACTTATGTTGGTGGAGAAGCTATTTATAATGATAAACAAAAACCGATAAATATTGAAAGTATTGTTAGAATTCTTATTAAGGATAATGAAAAAGAAATAAAAATAAAATAGGAGAATAAAATGAAAATACTTGATGACCTTAAATCAAGAAACATAGAATTGTTAAATAAATATATGATTGAAAAGGATACACAAAAAATCCAACTTCAAAATATAATAATGGATATTCTATTAGATGAAGAAGGTTTTAAAAAGCTTGCTTTTAATGAAATGTATAAAATATTAAGAGATTTACAATATTCAAAACAAGAAGCAATGAGTATTTTCTTTGAAATTTCAAAAATGTAATGATTAAATTTTTTTGATGTGTAATAAATTTTTCATGGTGATTTTTTCCTTTTGTTGGTATGGTACTAAACATTTAAGCGAAAAAATCACTTTTTTCATAACATTTTTTTGTCGCAATTAAAATTTAAATCAACTAATTTTTTTTAACAACAACCAATCAATCGCTTCGCTCTTTCTTAGAGGTCTTGTGTTTCAAATCCTTTCTTACGTAAAAAAGCACCCA
>CAZRJB010000012.1:0-6402 GCA_964600435.1 uncultured Lachnospiraceae bacterium | reverse complement strand
GCTCTTTCTTAGAGGTCTTGTGTTTCAAATCCTTTCTTACGTAAAAAAGCACCCATATTTGGGTGCTTTTACTGGTTGCGGGGAGCGGATTTGAACCACTGACCTTCGGGTTATGAGCCCGACGAGCTTCCGAGCTGCTCTACCCCGCGATATTCATGTTACTTTTATATTATATTCAAAACAAATGCTTTTGTCAACACCTATCTTAAAAAAATATTTTTTTATTTAATATTTTTAATAAATAGACCAAAAATTACATTTTTTCATTACAACAACACACAATCATAATTTATCCAATTCATTCGCAATTCAAAGAAAAAAAAAGCATTTTTTTTTGAAAACAAAACCAGTGACAATTTTAAAATTATTGACTTTATAAACCTATAATTTTGATTAAAAAAGTAGAACAAGTTTTACATTTGTATCATATATAATACACATGCAAAACAAGGTTTTTACAATAAATTACATATTTTGATAAAAAAATTTGACTTTTAGACAAATAATTGTTATACATAAAATTGAATTTATAAAAGGAGGAAAAAAACATGAAAAAATGGTTAGGAATGATTAGTTCAGCAGTTGCAGGTGTTTTTGGAATTGTTTTCTTGTTTTTAGCAGGTTTAACAATGAGACAAAGCAGTTTATCAGAATCTATTTCTGGTTTTAATTTACTTAAAGAAGATGTAAGCGAAATAACATCAGCAGTAATCTACAAAATATTTACAATTGTTTTAATTGTTGTTGCAATTTTGTTAATTGTTTGGTCATTTTTATTATTGTTAAACAATTTAAAAGTTCTTAAATTAAAATTTAATTCTAATATTGTTACTGTAATTGGATTAGCAATTTTTGCCGTTTGCGCAATTGTTGGGTTTATTTCATTGACTACTTTAGGTGGCGAAATTGGGATTTCTTCACACATGGATTATTATGGTCCTGGTGTTGGTACTTGGCTTAACCTTGTTGTTGGTGTTTTGGCATGTGCATGTGGTGTTACATCATTAGTACTTAACAAAAAGAAATAAATATATTAAATAAAAAAGTGCCACTTATGGAATTGACCCTAATGGTTCAACTTCATTGTTGGCATTTTTTTTATTGGTACAAAACTTGTTAAATATAAATCTAAAAAAAGTTTTATCATAAAACCACATTGTTATTATTCTGTTAAATAGCAATTAAACATCACATAATAATGATATGATTTTTATTCTTATTTAAAACTATCACAAATATTGTAACAATGTTTAATTGACTTTTTTCTTTTTTCAATATAAAATGATAAAGCATTAAGATAAACAACATCAAAAAGGGGTACACATGCAAGAGTTAGAAGAAATATGGCAAAAAGTTTTATTAAAAATGCAAAACTTGGTTTCTGCAATAACATTTGATTTATGGATTTCAAAACTTGAACCACTCGATTTAAAAAACGGAGAAGTTCTTATTTTGTCTGCATCTAGCACGTCAGCAAAAAAACAAATTTTAAAAAACAATTCTAAACAATTGGCAGACTGCATTAGAGAAGTTTTTGGCGAATATATTACATATGAAATTTTAGATAAAGATGAAACAGATGAATATTTAGCACAAACACAAAAACAAGAACCAACACAAGAAGAAGAGCAAGAACCAACCGAAAGGCCTCAGTTTAACGAAAAGTACACTTTTAATAATTTTGTTGTTGGAAAAAGCAATCAATTTTGTTATGCTGCTGCACATGCAGTTGCAGAAAATCCGGGTTCAAAATTTAACCCATTGTTTATTTACAGTGGTGTTGGACTTGGAAAAACACATCTTATGCATGCAATTGGAAACTACTTAACTGAATACAATCCAAACTTAAAAATTAAGTGTGTAACATGTGAACAGTTTATGAATGAATATATTGAGTCACTTGGTGTTACTGAAGGTGGAAAAGACAAAGCGATTTTTGAATTTAGAGAAAAGTATAGAAATGTTGATGTTTTAATGATTGACGACATTCAATTTATTGCAAACAAAAATGCAACAAAGGAAGAATTTTTTCACACATTTAATGACCTTTATCAAAATAACAAACAAATAATTATAACTTCTGACCGTTCTCCATCTGAAATTGACGTTGAAGACAGATTAAAAACAAGGTTTTCTTGTGGTTTAATTCAAGATATGCAAATTCCAGATTTTGAAACAAGAATGGCAATTTTAAAAAAGAAAGCACAACTAGAAAAGTTTTATTTAGATGATGAAGTTTTAAACTTTATTGCCGAAAAACCTTTCACAAACATTAGAGAAATGGAAGGCATGCTTTCTAAAGTGTTTTTCTTTGCAACATTAATGGGTAAAAAATCTGCAAGCATGGAAGATGCCAAAGAAGCATTTAAAGAAGATATGTTTGAAAAACAAGAAAAAATAACTCCTGAAAACATTGTTAAAAAAGTATGTGAATATTTTGGAATAACAGAAAATGAAATAACTGGAAAAAAGAGAAACAAAGAAATTGTTGAACCAAGAATGATAGCAATATATTTAATTGATGATTTGTTAGGAATTCCATTAGTTTCAATTGGTAAAATTTTTGGTGCAAGAGATCACACAACAATCATGCACTCGCGTGACAAAATTAGTGAACAAATTAAAAAAGATAACAAACTATCTGCAATTGTTAACGACTTAAAAGCAAAAATAAAAGAGTAAATAAAAAACTGCTAAAAAACTTAATTATTTTAGCAGTTTTTATTTATTAACTAAATTTTTGTCATTATTTTCACTTTTGTTGTTAAAGTATTTTTGATATTCTTTTATATATTCTTCAGAACTTTTATATTCAGATTCTTCTTGAAGATTTTTTTCTTTTTCAATTGATTGTTCCAAGTTATAGTTTGTTTGGTTAAGTTGATTTTGTCTGGACTTTAAAACAAAAGTTTGAACAATTCCAACACTAAACAACACTAACGGAATTAAAATTAGAAATGAAAGCATAAATTTAATGGTTTTTGTTTGTTTTTGCATTTTCAATCTTTCTCCAAATTTTTTTCTTTAATTTTGTTAAATGATTATAGCATACACAATATATTTTTGCAATAATTTTTCCAAGTGTAAATCTTTCCAAGCAAAAAAATGCAAAAAAAACGGCAAAAGGAAACAATCTAACACTTCCATAATTAAAACAAACATTAACAACAAAAACCAAAATCACACACAAACTAGTGGCAACAAAATCTAAAACAATATTTGCAATTTTTTTGTTAGCAAACAAAAACTTAACAAAGTTAGCAACATCAAAAATACCACCTGCAACCAATCCACACAAAACAAAAATCAACAACAAATTGGACTGGTTTAAAGTTTCATACAACACTATTTAAAAATCCTTTTAAAAAGTCCCTGTTTTTCTTTTTTAACGTCAAACTTTAAACTAAAAACCTTACCAGTCAAAACAAGTTCACCCGTTTCAACTGATAGCTTTTCTGCCTTTAAGTTTTCACCTTTAACCAACAAAACTTCACCACTTACAACCATAACAACATCGTTTTCTGTTAAATTAACAACATTTTCTACTCCACAAATTTTTAAATAATTTTGATTTTCTAAAAGAATGGATTGTTTTTGTTCAGACATGTGTTCTCCTTATTTTTTTATGTTTTTATTTATTTTTATTTTCTATTGTCAAAAAATATGCTAAAATGTTTGCATGAATTTTAAAAGAATATCAAACATTGTATTTCCTTCAGGATTTTCATGTATAAATTGTAGCAAAGAAATTTTTGATGATGACTTTTTAATTTGTGACACATGCAAGAAACTTCTTGTGTTTTTATCGGGAAATCTTTGCTTGCACTGTGGCAATCCAATTCCAAGCGGAAATTATTGTTTGCATTGCAAAGGTAAAAAATTTTATTGTGATAAAATAATTTCTCCTTTTGAATATGACGGCATAGTTAAAAAATTTGTGCTAAACTTAAAATATAGCAACAAAAAATATTATTCTAAAAGTCTTTCAAAATTTATGGCAGTTGCTTTTGAAAAAGAAATTTTGCCATGTGACTTAATAACTTGCGTTCCACTGTGCGACAAAAGATTAAAACAACGTGGCTATAACCAATCTGAACTTCTTGCAACACACTTTGCTAATCATATAAACAAACCAACCAACTTTAACATTATCAAACGAATAAAAGAAACACCAACTCAAACAAATTTAAATTACGGCGAAAGACGCAAAAACATGGTTGGTGCTTTTAAAGTAATAAACAAGAAATTGGTTAAAGATAAAATAATTGTTTTAATTGACGATGTTTACACAACCGGTGCAACAATAACCGAGTGTGCAAAAACATTAAAAGATGCTGGTGCTAAAGCGGTTTATGGTGTAACATCAGCACATACAATTTTAACAGAAGAATATACAAATATTAACACATAAGTCAAATTAAAACTTTTACATTCTTGTTTGTTACAAATTGTATATACATCATTTGCAAGCAAACGTCTCTTTCTAGATTTTTGCTTGCAACTTACAATAAAAAAACTGTATATATGTTAACAACTTTATTCACATTAATGTTAATTTGTGGATAAGTTTTTTTAAAACTCAAATAATCAATTATTTTTTTTAAATTTCAATTTTTGTGATTGTAAAAAAATGTCAAAAAAAATATAAATTTATCACATAATGTGGAAATGTGTATAAGTCTGCAGTAATAATCCACAGAGTTATACACATTAAAAATAACAATATTATGTGATTTTTAGAATTGTTTTATACAATATATTGTATTTTTTTATACTAATGCACTTTTACACATTCTATATTATTAATAATAATATCTAATTAATAAAATATATATATAAATATGTTTGCAATAAATTTTTAAACATAAAACATTTTTTAACGCAAAATTGATTGAAATTTATTTTTTTTATGATAGAATATATTTATTATAAAAGGACATAAAATGGAAAGAGATTTTTCAAACGTTAAAAGAGTTGTTGTTAAAATTGGTTCAAGCAGTTTAACATATTCTAAAACTCATAAAATTAACATTGACAGAATAGATAGGTTGGCAATTGAAATTGCAGACATAATGAATAGTGGAATTGAAGTTATTTTGGTTAGTTCTGGTGCAATTGCTTCTGGAATGGCAAAACTTAACATAGATAAAAAACCTAATGATTTAGCACATAAACAGGCTCTTGCAAGCATTGGTCAAAATAGTTTAATGGACATATATAACAAATGTTTTGCAAACTATGGATATTCAATTGGTCAACTGCTTTTAACCAAATATGTTATAGACCACGAGCAAATGTACACAAACACCAAAAATTGTATAAACCAAATTTTAAAAATGGGTGTTGTTCCAATCATAAATGAAAATGATGTTATTTCTGTTGATGAAATAAAACTTGGTGACAATGATAATCTTTCTTCAATTGTTGCAAGGTTGGTTGATGCCGATTTATTGATTCTTTTAAGTGATATTGACGGCATTTTCGATAAAGACCCTAAACAGTTTAGCAATGCAACAAAAATTGATGTTGTAACCAATGTTTCTGACTTAGAAAAAGTACAAAGCACAAGCAATAAATCTGAACTAGGAACAGGTGGAATAACAACCAAAATTAAGGCTTGCATTGATGCAACCAATGCTGGAATTGATTGTGTTATTGCAAATAGTCAAGACATTCATGTTCTTAAAAAAATTTTAAACAACAAACCTGTTGGAACATACATAAAAGCAAAAAAGTTTTAGAATTTGTTTAAGTTTTAAAATTCAAAAACAACAAGATAAAAGTGCTAAAACAAAATGCTTACAAATTCAAAAATTTTGAAAGATTTAAAAATAGGATATTACATATATTCAACAATCTCTCCGTAATCTAGGCTAAGGAGAGAAAGACTTAACAATATTAAAACCATTTCAAAATAATTTGACAATCATTGTTAACAAAGAACAAAAAAAGAATTAAAACATTTTTCTGCTTTAATTCTTTTTTATACACTATAAAACTAGTGAAATTTAATATACAAACTTTATTAATATTTTTTTTATGATTACTTAAGTTCTACTGTAGCGCCAGCTTCTTTAAGTTTTGCTTCAAATTCTTTTGCTTGTTCTGTTGGAACGTTTTCTTTAATTGTAGATGGAGCGCCATCAACCAAAGCTTTTGCTTCTGAAAGGCCAAGGCCAGTGATTTCTCTAACTGCTTTAATAACAGCAATTTTGTTTGCTCCAACTTCTTTTAATGCAACTGTAAATTCAGTTTTTTCTTCTGCAGCAGCAGCTCCTTGAGCATTTGCTGGGCCAGCAACAACTGCAGCAGCAGCGCTAACGCCAAATTCTTCTTCTAACATTTTAACAAGTTCGTTGATTTCTACAACTGTTTTTGTTTTGATTTCTTCAACAATATCTT
>CAZRJB010000011.1:0-25548 GCA_964600435.1 uncultured Lachnospiraceae bacterium | reverse complement strand
TCTTCAACAATATCTTTTAATTCCATATTTATATTCTCCTTAATTATTTTATTTTTGTTTTTTTACTTAAAAATTAAGCACCTTTTTTTTCTGCGATTGCATTAAGCGCAATTGCAACACTGCGAACAGGGCTTTGTAATAAGTATAATAGTTTTGAAATAAGCACTTCTTTTGAAGGGATTTTTGCAAGTTGTTCAACCATTTTAACATCTATTCTTGCACCATTTAAAATGCTACCTTTAATTTGCATTTTTTTGGTATCTTCTGAAGTTTTAACAAGAATTCTTGGTGCACTAACTTCATCTTGCATTCCAAATGCAACAGCGGTTGTGCCTTCTAAAATGTCACCAAAACCTGTATAGCCAAGTTCTTCTAATGCTTTTAAAAGTAGTCTATTTTTATACACTTTGTATTCTACATTAGATTCTCTTAAAGCTGCACGCATTTTAGTGTCTTCTTCAACAGTTAAACCACGGTAATCCACAAAAGTAAGTGAAACAGCTTTGTTGATTTTTTCTTTAATTTCTTCAACAATAACCTTTTTTGCTTCTAAATTTGCACCCACTTTATTTGCCTCCTTTATTTTTTAAGTTTGTATATTGTAAATAATAAAAAACCTTTTGTAGCCGAGAAAAGTTACAAAAGGTTGAAAAAACCATTTATTAAAACTTAACCTCGGCAAGCACATTTTGTTTACGGGAACCAAGCCCACTTGCTGTCTTTGGAAAAGGAGATTTATTAAATTTACAAAAAGATTGTAGCATGTTTTTTTACATATGTCAATCATTTGTTTTAAAAAAGTCGATTGAAATTTTAATTACGACAAAAAAATGTTACAAAAAAAGTGATTTTTTCCTTTTTTTAGTGTGTTAGTAACATATTAACGATAATTTGTTGCATTTAATTTTTCACTACGCGATTCGTTTTTAAAAAAAACAAATTATGGAAGTTTTGTCTGGATACACAAAGCCAAGCTGATGTTTCAAACTGTGATTTTGTTAGATAAAATTTTTGTCTTTTACTCTTCTATCAATAAAAACAACATTAAAACAATTAAATCTTATTTCTGCATCAATAATTGTTCCACTCATACCTTTTGATATGCCTTCATTTTTATAATTATCATTAATAACTTTAACGTCATCTAAAAACTTCATTTTTGCCAACCTTTATTTTTCTAAATAAAATATTATCTTATATTCTTTGTATATTTAAACCTATTGTTACACATTTTTATTTAGTTTTTTTTAAGTATCAATAAAAATTAGTTGTTAAGATTTACAAAAATAAGTATAATTTTGTTATGATTCAAATTGCACGTAATTGGTATGAAATTTTAAAACCAGAGTTCGAAAAGGAGTATTTTAAAAAATTGCAAGATTGGCTTAATGCTGAATACTCTTCTTATAACATTTTTCCACCTTACAACCAAATTTTTAATGCTTTAAATGTTACCAAATTTAATGATGTTAAGGTTGTTATAATTGGTCAAGACCCATATCACGAAATTGGGCAAGCAATGGGAATGAGTTTTTCTGTGCCAAATGGCGTTGCTCTTCCGCCAAGTTTAAAAAACATATATAAAGAAATTGAAAACGAATTTGGAATAAAGTGTTTGCAATCGGGTGATTTAACAAGATGGGCAAAACAAGGAGTGTTGCTTTTAAATGCAGTTTTAACTGTTAGGCAAGGGCAAGCAAATTCACACAAGGGCAAAGGTTGGGAAAACATTACTTCAGAAATAATCAAAAAATTAAACCAAAGGCAAGACCCAATAATTTTTATGCTTTGGGGCGGAAATGCAAAAGCTTTTGAACAGTTCATAACAAACAAAAATCATTATATTTTAAAATCTGCACATCCTAGTCCGCTTTCGGCATATAATGGTTTTTTTGGAAACGGACATTTTAAAAAATGCAACGAAATTTTGTTAAATTTAGGCAAAAAACCAATAATTTGGGAATAATCAAACAATTGTTAAAAGGAAATAAAAAAATGAACATTGCAATAATTGGTAGTGGTGGCGATGGTGCTGGAATGAATGAGTGTTTATACAATTTGTGTAAACATTTAAAAAAACATAATGTTGTTTTGTTTTGTCATGGTTTGCAAGGAATAATAAACAACGAAGTTTCTGATATAAGTTTAAAAACAATAAAGCAAGAACGTAAAAAAGGTGGGATTGTTATTAAAAGTTCCAGAAGCACAGAGTTTTTAACCGAAAAAGGTTTTTTTAAATGTGTTAACAATTTAAAAAAACACAAAATTGACACACTTATTGTTATGGGTGGTAATGGTTCTTTAATGGCAACAAAAAAACTTGTTAGTGCCGGCATTAATTGTGTTTTTATTCCAACAACAATAGATAATGATATAAAGTGCAGTGACTATTCAATTGGCTATAGCACGGCTGTTAACAATGCAGTTGATTTTATTGAAAAAGTTAACACGTCAATGATGTCTTTTGATAGAACATGCATTTATGAAGTTATGGGAAGGCATTGCCCAGACATTGCAAACAGTGTGTCAAAAAGAGTTAATGCATGCTTTTGTTTTACTGGAAAAAGTTTAAAAAGTGCTATGTTAAAATCTGTTAAATTATGTTTAAAAACAAATAATTCTCCAATTGTTATTGTTCAAGAAAACACTGTTAACATTGACGAATTAAAAAACTATCTTTTAGAAAAACTGAAAAATGTTGATGTTAAGTCTGCGGTTGTGGGGTATGTTCAACGTGGTGGTTTTGCAACAAAAACAGAATTAAAAATGGCACAAGGCTTTGCAAAAATTACGGCTATGTGTGTTAAAAAAAATATTAACAATGTTGTTGTTTGTTACAATGGTTTTAAAAAAGATTTTGAATATAAAAAACTAAGTGAGTGTTAAAAAAAGGGTTAATTTATGTATGATATTATTATTATAGGTTCTGGCCCCGCAGGGCTTTCTGCAGGAATTTATGGTGCAAGAGCAAACAAAAAAGTTTTAATTTTAGAAAAATCTTTTTTTGGCGGACAAATGACAAACATTTTTAACATAGAAAACTATCCGGGGTTTGATAAAATTAATGGGTTTGACCTTGCTTTAAAAATGAGAAATCAAGTTGAGCAATTGGGTGTTAAAATTTTAAATGAAGAAGTTGTTTCTGTGGATTTATTAAACAATGTTAAGTGTGTTACAACACATTCTAACACATACACAGCAAATGCCGTTGTTATTGCAACTGGTGCATATGCAAAATTTTTGGATGTTAAAAATGAAAAAGAGTTTTTGGGCAAAGGTTTGAGTTATTGTGCAACTTGTGATGGTAATTTTTTTAAAGATAAAAATGTTGCTGTTGTGGGTGGAGGCAATTCTTCGTTTGACGATTGTTTGTACCTTTCAAACATTGCAAAAAAAATTTATTTGATTCATAGAAGAGATGTTTTTACTGGGAGCAGTGTAAGTTTTGAAGCAATAAAAAATTTAGAAAAAATTGGCAAAGTTGAAATTTTAACAGATTCGGTTGTAACTTGTTTAAGTGGAAATCAGTTTCTAGAAAAAATTGATGTTTTAAACAAAAAGCAAAACACAAATTTATCTCTTGATGTTTCTGGAATTTTTGTTGCAATTGGAAGAAAACCCGACACTGAAATTTTTTCAAAACAAATTAATTTAACAAAAGATGGATTTATTGAAACAAATGCCAATATGGAAACAAACATTGAAAATGTTTATGCTGTTGGCGATGTTAGAAACTCTCCACTTAGGCAAATTGTTACGGCATGTTCTGACGGTGCTGTGGCGGTTATGAATTTTGTTGCAAAAAATGCCACAGGCGGGCGGAAGTAAATTTTGCCTAAAGGCAAAATTAAAGTTGAACAAAATTGTTCAACTTTTGCCCTTGGGCAAAAGCCCAGGGGCAACTTCCGCCCTGTTTGGTTGAAAAAACTTTTTTTTAAACCTTTTAAAATATGTTTTTATTGACAAATTTGTTTTTTGTGATATTATAAGTTGTAGGCAAGCAGGGCAAAGTCACATTTGCCAGCAACTGATTTTTATACAAACTGTGATGCCATATCTTGTTGTGGGAGTTGCAATTAGCAACTTAAAATTTAACTTGTTTAAATTTTAACATCACAAATATTATGTGAATATATTTAAAACTTGGAGTTGTTATGGAAATTTTAGAATTTATAAAATCAAAATTTAAAAAGAATAAAAGCGTAGATAAAATTTGTGATTCTATTGTTAAAAACAAAAAACTAACAGACAATGAAAAATTTAATCAAATGTTAATGGTTTATGGAGAATATTTTAAAAATATACAACATGACAAAGTGGACCTTGAAGTGTATGAAAACAATTTTGAGTATATTATTATTGATGGCTATCTTCATGAATATAGATACGAAAAAGTTTTAAAAGAAACAGAAGAAAACGATACATATATTGTTTGCAAACAATTTATTGACCAAATCAAAAAACTAAAATATTTTAACAAAAACAACTGCAATAAAAAACAAATTGAAATTGTTAATAATTTGGTTGATGTGTCTAAAAAATATTCGAACGAATTTGGAAAAAACGGTTACGAAAACATTATCAATTCTTGCAACAATCTAAAATCATCTTTGGTTGAATATGTAACACCAGAAAAGAAAAAAGATGACAATGAAGAAGAAAATTTGTTTGGATTTTAAAACATTTAAAGCAAAACCCGTAACTGTTTGTTACGGGTTTTTAACAATTTTTTTTATGCAATCATAAATAAAAAATATGAAAAAAATTAAAGTTGGAATTTTAGGTTATGGTAATTTAGGAAAAAGCATAGAAGAACTTGTTTTAAACGACTCAAATTTTGAACTTGTGGCTGTTTTTAGCAAGCGTGTTGTTAAGGCTAAAATTAAAAATGTTGAATTTATAAACAAAATTGAAGATTATAAAAACAAAATCGACATAATGTTTTTGTGTGGAGGAAGTTCTTCAAATTTGATGGAACAAGCAAAACAAAGTTTGTGTTATTTTAATTGTATTGATGCATTTGACACACACAAGTTAATTCCTAAACACTTAAATGTTTGTGACGACTTAGCAAAACAAAACAAAAAAGTTGCTTTTTGTTCGTTTGGATGGGACCCAGGACTTTTTAGTTTGATGAGGGTTTTGTTTAATGCTTTTGGTAACAAAACTTACACTGTTTGGGGCAAAGGTGTTAGTCAAGGGCATAGTGAAGCAATTAGGTGCATTAAAGGGGTTAAGGATGCTGTTCAATATACAATTCCAAACCAAAAACTTGTTGATAAGTTAAAAAGTGGAAAATTGAAAAATTTAGATAATGAAAAAGAATTGCATGTTAGAGAATGCTTTATTGTTGCAGAACAAAAAGACAGAGCGGAAATTTTTAACAAAGTTGTTAACATGCCCAATTATTTTTTGGGGTATAACACAAAAGTTAATTTTGTTGATGCAAAAAAATTACAAAAACATAAGTGCTTGTTCCATGCAGGTGAAGTTTTTGACGTTGGTGGAGAAATGAGTTTTAAGTTAAACTTAAAAAGCAATCCAATTTTTACTGCAAAAGTGTTGGTTGCATATGCAAAAGTTTTGTTTGAGTTTTATCAAAACAAAAAGTTTGGAGCATATTCAATTTTAGATGTTCCGTTTTCTTACCTTATAAAAAATGCAAAAAGTTACATTTAAAAAATTTAAATGTAACTTTTAAAACATAATTTAAAAAGTAAAAAAACGTTTGTTTATTTTGTGTTTCTTCCTAGCCCGCTTGAACCAAAACCACCTTCACCTCTAGAAGTTGAATCAAGTTCTTCAACTTCTTCTGTTTTTACATATTCAACACGATTAATAACATACTGAGCAATTTTTTGACCTTTTTTTATAACAAAAGGTTGGTTTTTGTTTAAGTTGTATAAAATAACTCCAATTTCTCCCCTATAGTTTTCGTCCACAGTTCCGGGAGTGTTTAAAACAAAAACTCCATTTTTTAATGCAATGCCACTTTTCGAACGAACTTGCCCTTCTGTGCCTTTTGGCAAAATGCAAGCAAGACCTGTTGGAATCAATTTCCAACAAAAAGGCTCAATAACATCATCTTGAATGCTGTAAAGGTCCATTCCGGCATCGCCGTCATGAGCATAATCTGGAATGATTGCGTCTGGGTTTAGTTTTTTAAATTTGATTGTTTCCATGTTTTCTCCTTATTATTTTAAAGTTTAATACATTGTACAAAAAATGAGTTATGTTTGCAACTTTTTAAAACAAAAAAATATAATGCCAATATCATATATAAATTTTTTATGTTTAATGTCTTTTGTTTTTTAAAACCTAAAAATCTTTTTACAAATTTTGGAAAAATGTTGGCAATGTTATTTTTTTACTCAAAAAATCTTTGTGTTCAAGTTTTTAAAAGATTTGACTTTTTTAATTATTAGTTTATACTTATTTTTGTTTATGGCAAAATTTAATGCTAAAATTTAAATTAGTTAGGAGAAAATATGAAAATTGGTGTTGTGGGTTTACCAAACGTTGGAAAAAGTACTCTTTTTAATGCAATAACAGAAGCAGGAGCAGAAAGTGCAAACTATCCTTTTTGCACAATTGAACCAAACGTTGGTGTTGTTGCTGTTAAAGATGAAAGGTTAAATGCACTTGCAAAATTGTATAACACAAAAAAAATAACACCTGCTGTTATTGAATTTGTTGACATTGCAGGCTTGGTTGCTGGTGCAAGCAAAGGCGAGGGGCTTGGCAACAAATTTTTAAGTCACATTAGAGAAGTTGATTCAATTGTTCATGTTGTTAGATGTTTTGAAGATTCTAACATTATAAACGTCAACGATTGTGTTGACCCTGTTAGAGATATTGAAGTTATAAACTTAGAACTTGTTTTGGCAGACTTAGAGAGTGTTACAAAAAGATTAGAAAAGGGTTCAAAACTTGTTAAAGTTGGCGATAAAAGTGCAAAGGAAGAAGTGGAACTTTTAACCAAAATAAAAAATGTGTTGGAAGCAGGAAAACCAGCAAGAAGTTTAAACTTTTCAGACGAAGAACAAAAAATTGTTAAAGAATTCTTTTTGTTAACAACCAAACCTGTTATATATTGTGCAAACATTGGAGAAAGCGATATTGGAAAAACTGACAATGCATATGTTAAAAAAGTTGAAAATTTTGCGTTGTCAGAAAACAGTGAAGCAATTTCGCTTTGTGCAAAAATTGAAGAAGAATTAACCAAACTAGAACAAGAAGAAAGAGAAATGTTTAAACAAGAACTTGGCATTAACGAAAGTGGTTTAGAAAAACTTGTAACAAAAGGCTATTCTTTGCTTGGTTTAATGAGTTATTTAACTGCTGGCGAACCTGAAGTTAGGGCTTGGACAATTAAAAAAGGAACAAAAGCACCACAAGCGGCTGGAAAAATTCACACAGATTTTGAAAAGGGGTTTATTAAGGCAGAAGTTGTTTCTTTTAACGATTTAATTAGTGCGGGGTCATATTTAAAAGCAAAAGAAAACGGAAAGGTTAGAATTGAAGGCAAAGACTATGTTGTTCAAGACGGCGATGTTATGCTGTTTAGATTTAACGTTTAAAAGGTTTTGGTTTGAGTAAAAAAAATATATATTTAAAATTATTTACAAATAATGTAAAAAAGATTAAAATATAGTTATAAATATATTTTTAAGGGGGATTTATGAATAGCAAAACAAAAAATGTTGCACTAACATGTTTGGCACTTGTTGTTTACATTGGTTTTATGGTTGGAATGGGTTTTATTTTAAACCTTTTTTGGGAAATGGACCATGCAACAACTTTAATTTATTGGATAACAAAAGGCATTGTTTGCTTAATGGTAGTTGTTTTCTCGTTTGTTATGCTTTTGAGCAAATCTGACAAAGGCACTGGTGCATTGCAATTGTTCTTTTCTGTTGCATTGTCTTGCTTGCCACTTGTGTTAAGGGCAATTTGCCTTATCCCAATAGTTGGGCTTTATGTTGCAATTGTTTTGGCTTTTGTTTTAATTTGTTTGTCTTTGATAACAATGATTTCTATTTCTGCATATGGAACAGGTTCTGGAACAAAAAAAATTTAATTTAACTCATGTTAAAATATAAAACAACTCCGTTTTTAAATTCAAAAACGGAGTTGTTTAACTAAAAACTAAAGTTTTAAATATTTTATGTATTCATCCCATTTGTGCTCTCTTATTGGCATTGGTTTGTGTTCTTTAAAATAAATAACCATGGCAGGGCAAATTCCGTTGTAGTTGTCAACAATTTCAATTTTTGTAACAACATCACAATCAATAATTTTTTTAACTTTGCTGTGATAATTAAAATACATAAATTTATTTTGCTCCACAAAAAAAATATAATGCAACAAACAAAAAATGTACCATTTCAATTTATTTGACAATTAATATGCAAAGTAGTAAACTATCTCCATTATGTTAAAGGAGATTTAAAATATGGATTTGTTTGCAAAAACAGAAGGCGAACATAACTATACAATTGCCAAAGAAAAAGGAATTTACCCTTATTTTCATGAACTCAGAAGTGGGCAAGACACAATTGTTGACATGGAAGGCATTAAAACAGTTATGATTGGCAGCAACAACTATCTTGGTTTAACATCTAACCCAGAAGTTGTTCAAGCAGGTGTTGAAGCATTAAAAAAATATGGTTCTGGAAACAGTGGTTCTAGGTTTTTGAATGGAACGTTGGATATTCACGTTAAACTAGAACAAGAACTTGCAGATTTTTTACATAAAGAAGCATGTGTCACTTTTTCTACAGGCTTTCAAAGTAATTTAGGAATTATTAGTGCAATTTGTGGCAGAAATGATGTTATTTTGTGCGACAAAGAAAACCATGCAAGCATTTATGATGGTTGCAGGTTAAGTTTTGCAAAACTTGTTCGCTATGAACACAGCAACATGCAAGATTTAGAAGAAAAACTTAAAGAAGTTCCACAAGACAAAGGCATTTTGATTGTTACCGATGGTGTGTTTAGCATGGGCGGTGACATTTGCAAACTTCCAGAAATTGTTGCTCTTGCAAAAAAATATGGTGCAAGAATAATGGTTGATGATGCTCATGGTTTGGGGGTTTTGGGCGAACACGGAAGAGGCACTGCCGAACACTTTGGTTTGGAAGATGAAGTTGATATATATATGGGCACATTTTCAAAATCTTTGGCTTCTCTTGGTGGATACATGGCAAGCACAAAAAAAGTTGTTGAATATGTTAAACACACATCTCGTCCATACATTTTTAGCGCAAGCATTCCACCTGCAGCGGTTGCAAGCGCAAGAAAAGCATTGGAAATTTTAAAAAACGAACCACAAAGAGTTAAAAATTTAAAAGACATTTCCAACTATATGCGTCAAGGTTTAAAAAACTTGGGTGTTAAAGTTATTGACGGCACAACACCAATTATTCCAATTTATGTTTATGAAGACGAAAAGGCATTTCTTGCCTGCAAATTGTTGTTAGAACGCGGGGTTTATGTTAACCCAACAATTTCTCCTGCTGTTCCTGTTGGAAAAGCAATTTTAAGAACTTCTTACACTGCAACTCACACAAAAGAACAAATGGACTATGCAATGCAACAAATTAAAGAAGTTTTAGACATTTTGGATGTTAAATAACAAAAATTATTAAGTTTTTAAGGACAATATATGAAAAAATTTACAGTTTTAGACACAAAACCAAATTTTGGCACTTTTCAGCCAGAAGTTATACAGTTTTGGAAAGATAATCAAATTTTTGAAAAATCAGTAAAACAACAAACAGAAAAAGAAGTTGTTTTCTATGATGGCCCACCATTTCCAACTGGCAAACCACATCACGGAACAGTTTTGGTTTCGTTTATTAAAGATATGATTTCTAGATATTGGACAATGCAAGGCTATTGTGTTCCACGTGTTTGGGGATGGGATTGTCATGGTTTACCAATTGAAAATCAGGCAGAAACTGTTTTGGGCATTACTGATAAAAACGAAATTGAACGTAATTTGGGCATTGAAGCATTCAATGACAAGTGCTTTGAAATTGTTTCAAACAACAATGATGCTTGGCGTGAATATGTTGAACAAATGGCTCGTTGGGTGGACTACGATGGTGCATACAAAACAATGACCCCTTCGTTTATGGAAAGTGTTATGTGGGCATTTAAAGAGTGCTATAACAAAGGTTTAATTTACAGGGACTATCGTGTTACACCATATTGCACTCATTGTGAAACATCACTTTCAATTTCCGACACAAGAGAGTCAGACTCAACACGTCCACGTCAAGATAGGTGGATTGTTGTTAGGTTTAAAACTGACATTGCTTTTGAAAACAAAAATGTGTTTATGCTTGCTTGGACAACAACTCCTTGGACTCTTCCATCAAACATGTGTTTGGCTGTTGGAAAAGACCTTGACTATGCTTTTGTTGAAATGGAAAACAATGTTTGCTATGTTGCATGCGTTAACACTTTAAAAAACTTTAAAAATGTTTTTGGTGAAGAACCTAAAATTTTAAAAATTGTTAAAGGCTCAGAACTTTTGGGCGCAAACTATGAACCAATTTTTGATTATTTTGCAGACAAAAAACAAGAAGGTGCATTTAGAGTTGTTTCTGCCGACTATGTTGGTGCAGAAGATGGTGTGGGCATTGTTCACACTGCTCCTGCATTTGGTGAAGACGACTATTGGACTTGCAAAGCAAACAAAGTTCCTCTTGTTAATCCGGTTGATGCAAAAGGTCAATTCACCGAAGAAATCACCGATTTTTATGGCATTCAAGAAAACAAAACAGTTATTGAAAT
This sequence comes from uncultured Lachnospiraceae bacterium, assembly GCA_964600435.1. Taxonomy (GTDB): domain Bacteria; phylum Bacillota; class Clostridia; order Christensenellales; family UBA1242; genus HGM11367. Next base: position 14,745 of record CAZRJB010000011.1, on the reverse strand, counting down.
GAATCCGGTTGTTATCCGCTTTTTATATGAAAAAGGCATTGCGGTTGCAGACGGAACAATTGAACATAACTATCCACATTGCTGGAGATGTAAACGTCCTTTAATTTATAAGGCAATGGATGCGTATTATTTCAGCATTGATAAAATTAAAGATAAACTTATTGCAAACAACGAAAAAATTAATTGGGTTCCAGAAACTGTTAAATATGGCAGATTTGGCAATTGGCTAGAAGGTGCTAGAGATTGGAACATTTCTCGTAATCGTTATTGGAGCACTCCAATTCCAATTTGGAAGTGTGATTGTTGCTCACATCAAGAAGTTTTGGGCAGTGTTGCCGAAATTTTTGAAAAGAGCGGGCAAAAACTAAGCAACTTGCATCGTCAATTTATGGACAAAGTTACTTATGCTTGTCCAAAATGCGGTGGCAAAATGATTAGAGTTCCAGAAGTGCTTGACTGTTGGTTTGAAAGCGGAAGTGTGCCTTTTGCATCTAAGCATTATCCATTTGAAAACAAGGAGTGGTTTGAAAATCATTTTCCTAGCGATTTTGTTGTTGAATATACTGGGCAAATTAGATGTTGGTTTTACTATTTACACGTTTTGGCAACTGCATTGTTTGATAGGCCTGCATTTAAAAATGGTGTTGTTCATGGAACAATTTTGGCAAAAGACGGCAAAAAACTTTCTAAATCGTCAAAAAACTACACAGACCCAATGGAACTTATGAAAAAGTTTGGCACAGATGCATTTAGGTTATATTTGTATCAAACAAAAGCAATGCTAATTGGTGACTTACTTTTTGACGAGGCGGGCATTGCAGACTCGTTGCAACAAATTTTGTTGCCATATTGGAATGCATGCAATTTCTTTATTTCTTATGCAAACATTGACGGATTCTGCCCAAATGAGTGCAAAGAACCAACTTCTGAAAACAGTTTAGACAAGTGGATTTTGGCAAAACTATTCGAAACAGAAAAGAAAATCACCTCTTCAATGGACAAATATTACATCAATGAGTTTGTTCCTAGTGTTACTTCTTTAATTGATGGGTTAACAAACTGGTATATTCGCCGTAGTCGTAGGCGTTTTTGGGCTAGCGGAATGGATAAAGACAAAAAAGACGCATATGAAACATTGTATTATGTGTTAATCAATTTAACCAAATTGCTTGCCCCTGTTGCTCCAATTGTTACTGAAAAAGTTTATAAAAGTTTAACAGAAGACCTTTCTGTTCACTTAACAAGTTGGCCTAGCATTCCAGAAAAGTTTAAAAACGAAAAATTGTTAAAACAAATTGACAGTGTTCAAAGAATAATCTATTTGGCTCGTTCGGTTAGAAACAAATGCAAAATCAAAAACCGTCAACCTTTAAGCATGTTAAAAATTGCATCTTCAAATGCAGAACTTTTAACTCTTGCAAAAGATTTTTCTGGAATAATTGAAGAAGAAATCAATGTTAAAAACATTGCATTCATAGACAACGTTCAAGACTTGGCAACAATCAAATATGACCCTAATTTTAATGAAATAAGGGCAAAATATCCAAACCAAATTCCTGCAATAATTCAATCAATCAAAAAAGGCGACTTTAAATTTGTTGATGGTGGAGTAATGCTTGGTTTTAACAGTCAACAAGTGTTTGACGACAGCATAATTTTGGTTTCTTATCTTTCTAAAGATGGCGACTTTGTTGCCAGCGACCGTGAATTGGTTGTTTTGCTAGACACAACAATAACCAAAGAATTGGCAGAAGAAGGCTTGGCTAGAGAAGTTGTTAGAAGTGTTCAAGATGCAAGAAAACAAATTGGATGCGAAATTGTGGATAAAATTAAAATTCAAATTTTGGGCGATTTCCCAGAAAATTGGGTAGAGTATGTTTGCCACGAAACTCTTGCAACAAACTCTCAAATTGAAAATCCTACAACGGTTATAAGTTTAGAAGAAGAAAACATTAAAGTTTTAATTTTAAAATTGAATTAAAAAAATAACAAAAACCTTTAAAAACAGCAAAAAATTGCTAAATTTAAAGGTTTTTTTCTTGTTCTTTATCTTTTATTTGAAGTTTTAAAATATCTGAGCGAGTTAGTTTGTATTTGTTAAAAATAAAAATTGCAAGACCAATTGAAATTGCACAACCTAAAATAACAATCATTCCTAAAGAATTTTGAACTTTCATTGATTGCACTGGTTCGCTTGGTTTAAATTTTATTAAGTCCAAAAGCAAGCCAATAACAAACAAAGCAATTGAGTTTGCAACACTATATGCAAACGTCATGTAGCCACTATATGTTGCTGTTTTGTTTTGGTTGCTCTTTATTTTTTCTAGAGTTACAACGTCAGCAAACATGGAAATTGGCAAATTGTAAAGCGCACCAGTTCCAAAACCACAGACCAAAATGGCAGGCATTATTAACCAAAAAGTTGTAGAAACGCTAGCCAAATTTCTGAATCCAAAAATTGTTCCAACAATGCCAATCCCGCACAAAAGAACAACAAGCGCAACGTTAAGTGCAGGTTTTTTATCTATTCTTTTGCTTAAATAAATCCAAAATGGTTGGCTAAAAATTGCCCCGCAAAAAAGCGCAGTCATTAAAAAGCAAATTTGAGTGCTTGAAAAATGAAAAGAAAACGTAAACAAGTGCATTCCAACACTTGTTAAAAACGAAGCAGCAATTAATGCTACAGAATATCCAATTATTAAAGGACTAAAATTTTTGTTTTTTAAAGTCTTAAAAAAATTATAGAAAATTTTAAAAAATGCATTTTTTTCTTTTTTTTGTGTTTCATATTCGGGCATTTCTTTAACTCTTTTTATTGTGCCCAAAATGCAAATTGTTCCACACAAAATGCACAATGCACTTGTAATATAAGAAATGTTAATGTAGCCCGTTTGAATAAGTTGGCCACCACTTTTTGACGGCATAAAAATAAACATTAAAAGTGTGGGCAAAACCATTCCAACAATAAAAAAAATTGTTTTAAAGCCTTGTAAACTGCTTTGGTCGTTGTAGTCAGGTGCAATGTCAATGCCCAAAGCAACATATGGAGTTGAAAAAAAAGTGTTAAAGGTTTCAATTGCAAGCAAACACACAAGAAGCCACAAAAACTTAAACGTCATGCTTAAACTTTGAGGAATGCTCCAAATTAGCATGTTAAAAAGGGCCATTCCAAATGTCGCAATCAACATATAGCCCAAACGTCTTCCAAAAATTTTGCTTTTAAATCTGTCCGAAACATAACCAACAATGGGGTCGCTTAAACCATCCCAAAAGGCAGAAATGGCAACGGCAATGCCAACAAGTGTCCCTGAAATTCCCAAAACACTTGTTCCAAAAAACATAATAAAATTGGACATAGTTTGTGCAATTGTGCCATATCCTAAGTTTCCAACTCCGTATGCAATTTTTGTTTTTGTTGCTATCTTTTTCACCTAATAACATTTTACGCAAAAAAATATTATTTTATTAGTCATAATTTGAAAAAGTATGCTATAATATGCAATATATGGCAACAAAAGAGAACATTCATGCTGGGCATAGACAAAGATTGCGCAAAACCATTGATAGAAATGGTGTTTATGAAGTCGATGATTTACACTTTTTAGAATATCTTTTAACTTTTGTTATATCTAGGGCAGACACAAACAAATTGGCTCACACTTTGTTAAAAACATTTGGCAGTATTGATGCCATTTTTGAATCTGATGTTGATAGTTTATTACAAATAGATGGAGTGGGCATAAAAACGGCAAGATTTTTGAAATATATGTCTGTTTCTGCTTATGTTTATAACAATGCAAAAATAAAAGAAAAACAAAAAATTATAACAATTGCTCAACTTATTGACTATTTTAACACAATAATTCCACCATCAAAAGATGAACAAATGGTGGTTGTTATATTAAACAAAAATTTTACAGTTAAGTGTTTTAAAATTATTAAAGGCAATGCACATAATTTAATTAGTGTAAACCCGCATGAAATAACAGATTTTTTAATTCAAAACAAAGCAGTTTTTTGCGCAATTGCTCACACACATCCAAATCATAGCGCTTTCCCATCACTTGATGACATAACAACATTCACAAGTTTTAACTCCACATTAAAAGCACTAGCTGTTACACTTTTAGAAAATGTAATAATTGGTGACGGAGATTATTATTCTTTAAAAAACAGAATGTTTTACAATTTAAAAAATCTAGATAAAGTTATGTCATGCGAAGAAGAAAATGATGAAAATGATTTTTTTGACGAATAAAAAAAATTATCAATAATTGTTTTTTTATGTCACGCATTTTTAAAGTTTATGTACCCAATTTTGTTTAATATGTAAGAATAAACATTGTAAACTCTTGATTATTTTTCAAAAAAAGTGTAAAGTAAAAACAAATTATATATAGTTTTTAGGAGAAAGTGTTAAATTATGTTTTATTTATATTTTAGTTTGGCATTTATGTTAACAATTGTTTGTTTTTGTTTATGTAAATATGTTTTTTTTAAAAAAAGCGAAAAATTTAATTTAATCATCAACAAAATTCTTAAAATTGCAGTTGTGGTGTATTGTTGCATTGTTTTTTTGTCCATTTTGCTTCCAGATGCTTTTACACTTTGTTGCGACCAAGAAGAACTTGCTCCTTCTTTAAATGAAAAGTTGTTTGCTGTTTTAAGATGGTTTAGCACACTTTCTTTTATTATGCTTCCACTTGCCATTTTTTTCAAAAACAAAACAATAAGAAACATCGCCATATATTTTTGTACAGTTGTTACAATTGTTTCAATAATAAACTATCCAACTTACATGGAATATTTTACATCAATTGCAGGCAAAGGCTTAAACTCTATTCCAATTTTTAGTCAATCATTTAAAAACTTTTTGCTTAACCAAACATTTAGAAGTTTTGTGATTGGATTTCAATGGTTTCTTGAACTCAGCATTCCAATTATTTTGGCAATAACAGAAAAGCATTTGTTTAATTTTAAAAACAAAAAAGAATATCTATATTTTTTTGCGGTTTTAATTCCAACTCTTTTAGGTTGCATTCCAATTTATGTTCCACAGCATATTTGGGGTTATTCAAACATAATTTTTTCGGCTTGGTCAATTTCTCATGTTTTGTGGATTTTGATTGTTATAGCAGAAATAATTGTTCTTTTTTACATTTTTAGAAACAAATCTATTGAAAACAAGTTAATTTTATGTTTAATTTTGTCGCTATCGCTGGTTCTTCAATATTCACAAATGTTTGGGGCAATTTCCATAAAATTAGAAAAATTGCCTTTGCAACTATGCAATTTGGGTGCTTACTTTATTTTAATTTCGTTAATCACAAGAAACAAACACATTTTTAATTTTACAGTTATTGTTAACGTGGTTGGAGTAATATTTGCTTTGGCACAACCAGATTTGTTAAACAAAGGGTTGTTTTATTTATATAACATGCATTTTATTTTTGAACACTCAAATGTTATTATAATTCCTATTTTGGCAATGCTTTTAAATCTTTTTCCAAGACTCACCAAACAAACCTTAAAAGATTGTCTAATTGGTTTTTCTACATATTTTGTTTTTGTTCTTTTTTTGGGCACGCTTTTCAATTCTATTCAATCAATCACGGGCAATGCTTTTTATCATGCAAATTACATGTTTATGTTTGACAAAGCAAAAGCCATTAAATTGTTGCCATTTTTGGAACCTGTGTTTAACATTACAATAAAAGTTGGGCAACATGTAACATTTTATCCTGTTGTTCAAATTTCGGTGTATGTTGTGTTTGTTGGAGTTTGTGTGGGGATGTATTATTTTATTCAACTAATTTACAAAATTAAAGATAAAATAACTGCAAGAAAACAAAACATAACCGAAACAAAAACATAAAGCATGGCAAAAGCAATAAAAACAAAAAACCAACAAGTGTTGTTCACATTGTTGGTTTTTTATTTGTTGTTTATAAAATTAATTATAAAATTCTAACTGGTAAAATTAAATATAAATATTCTTCATTTCCAGAAGCAGGAACAACCACACATGGGTTAGAAGAAGAGTTAAATTTAATTTTAATAAACTCGTCATTGTTTGTTCTGAATGCTTCCATAAAATATCTTGCATTAAAAGCAATAAACAAGTCTTTTCCTTCGACTGAAATACCAATGTTTTCTTTAACATTTCCAATTTCAGAATTTGATGTTAAAAGCAAGTTGTTTTCTTTAATGTCAAATTTAACCAAGTTGTTTTGACCAACTTTAGAAAGCAAAGATGCTCTTTCTAGGGCGTCGGTAAGTTGTGCTTTGTTTATTACAATTTCTGTTGCAAACTCGGTTGCAATTATTTGTTTATAATTTAAAAACTCACCTTCCAAAATTCTAGAAATAACTTTTGTGTCACCCAAGTCGACCATAATATATTTTTTGTCAATAAACACAGAAACCAAATCTTCAGAGTCGTCAAGCAATTTAGAAATTTCTGAAAGCGAACGAGCAGGAACAATAACTCCACCATTTACAGTTGATTCTGAAACAGGTTCGGTTACCATTGCAAGCCTATAGCCATCTAGTGCAACTGCTTTAACTTGTTTGGAATTAATTTCCAAAAGTGTGCCTTTTAAAATTGGACGAGAATCGTCTACCGCAACAGAGAAAATGCTTTTGTTGATTAAGTTTTTAAAGTTTAGGTTTGTAATGCTAAACCTGTCGGAACTGTCTATTTGGTTAAAACTTGGATATTCGTTTGTAACAAAACATTGAATAAAACTTTCGCTATCCATATATTTAATTTTTAGTTGATTTTGAGAGTTTAATTCAAGTTCGATTTTTTCGTTAGAAAGTTTTTTCATAAATTCTGTAAAGAACTTTCCAGGAACAACCGTTTCACCTTCTACTTTAACTTCTGCTTTTATTTTTTTCTCAATAGAAAGTTCTGTGTCTGTTGCACTAAGAGTTAAAACATCTTCTTCTGCAACGAGTTTTATACCTTCTAAAATTGGATTTGTTGTTTTGTTTGAAATTGCCTTGCTAACTTTTAGCACTGCGTCTGATAAATCTAAACCATCACAAATTATTTGCATATTTTTATCCTTTTAATTAAATATAAAAACATTATATCACTTAAAAAATTAAAGTGCAAGCAATAAACAAAACATGCTAAAAAGCAATTCAAAAATATATTTATTGTTTTTAATTGAGAAATATTTATGCTTGTGTTAATATATTAAATTGATAAAGGCAAACGTTTGCCTTTTGTTAGATTTTGCAAAAAACATGCAATTTAAAAGGGTTTTATGGAAATTAACGAAATATTGTCAAAATGTGATCACACCTTGTTAAAACAAACTGCCACTTGGCAAGACATAAAATTGCTGTGTGACGATGGCATAAAATATCAAACTGCTTCCGTTTGCATTCCTCCATGTTTTGTTAAACAAGCAAAAAATTATTGTGGCGAAAGTTTAAAAATTTGCACTGTAATTGGTTTTCCAAACGGATACAACTCAACAAGTGTTAAAGTTTTTGAAACAAAACAAGCAATTGATGATGGTGCAAGTGAAATTGATATGGTTATTAACATTGGAATGTTAAAAGCAAAAAATTATGAATATGTTTATAATGAAATTTGTGAAATTAATCAAGCATGCACAACTTGTGGAAAAATTTTAAAGGTTATTATAGAAACATGTCTTTTAACAGAAGAAGAAATAATCAAAATGTGTGAAATTGTAACAAAAGCAAATGTTGCATTCATTAAAACTTCCACTGGGTTTTCAACAAGCGGAGCAACGTTTGAAAATGTTGAATTAATGAAAAAGCATGTTGGCAAAAACGTTAAAATTAAAGCGGCTGGTGGAATTTCTAGCATAAACGATGCAGAAAAGTTTATCAATCTTGGAGCAAGCAGGTTGGGAACAAGCAGAGTTGTTAAAATTGTTAAAGAGAGCAAACATGAGCAATAAAAATAAACTTTTAAACAAAATTCAAAGTGTAGATGAAGAATTTAAACTTTGCGATTATTCTGTTAAAGAACTTGAAGAAATGCTTGCTGTTAAAAAAAATAAAAAGTTTAAAGAACAATATTTTGAGTTTTATGATGATGTTAAATCTAGTTCATTAAAAAAACAAGACTGGTAAAAAATAAAGGAAAAATTTATGGTTAAAAGAAAAAAAAATGTGGACATGTCTAGATATTATCCAGACATAAACATAGGCTTAACAAAACAACAGGTAGAAAGTCGCAAAATTGCTGGGTTGATTAACAAAACAAAACAAAATTCTGGCAAATCGTACTTTAGAATTTTTTTTGATAATATTTGCACATTTTTTAATTTGATTTGGGCGGTTGTGTTGGTGGCACTTATTAGCGTTAAGGCATATTCTGACCTTGCATTTATTATTGTTATTTTGTTAAACACAACCATTGCAATTGTTCAAGAAATTAAAGCAAAAGTTACTGTGGAAAAGTTGTCGTATGTAACCGCTCCAAAACTCTCTGTTGTTAGAGATGGAAAACTAGAAAAAATTGTTGCCACAAAATTATGTCTTGACGATGTTATTAAACTTACCACAGGCAATCAAATTCCAACAGATTGTATTTTAAAAGAAGGAATGGTAGAGGTTAACGAAAGCGTTTTAACAGGGGAGTCACAACCGGTCAAGAAAAACATTGGAGATATGCTTTTTGCCGGAAGTTTTATTATTTCTGGCGGTTGTGTTGCACAAGTGGAAAAAGTGGGCAAAGATAGTTATATTCAAACCATGGCAAAAGAAGCCAAAAAGTTTAAAAGTCCACAATCTAACTTGTTTAAAGATATAAATAGTCTTGTTAAATATATTGGAATAATAATTATTCCAGTTGGCGCATTAATGCTTTTAAACAATTATTTTGCATACGGAAAAGTTATTGAAACAGCCATTGCCAAAACATGTGGAAGCATAACCGGAATGGTCCCTGCAGGAATGTTTTTGCTTATAACAATTGCTCTTTCTCTTGGGGTTATAAAACTTGGAAAAAAGAAAACTCTTGTACAAGATATATACAGCATAGAAATGCTTGCACGAACCAACGTTTTATGTTTGGACAAAACTGGAACAATCACGGATGGCACAATGCGTGTTTGTGAACATATAAATTTAAAGCAAACCAGCCTTGTTCCAAATGAAGTTGCAATTTCAAACATTTTAAATGCACAACTTTCAAACAATCAAACATCAAACGCAATGCTAATGTTTTATAAAAAGTCAAACGAATTGATTGTAACACAAAACATAGAATTTTCTAGTGCTAGAAAATTTACGGCAACAAGTTTTGAAGGTGTTGGAACGTTTGCAATTGGTGCTCCAGAATTTATTCATGTGGGCGCACTAGATGAAAAACTTGAAAATCAAATTTTTCAAAAAATGAATGATGGAAAAAGGGTTGTAATGCTGGCATATTCTCCAGAACAAATGATAAAAAGTGAACTGCCATATTATATGGAACCAATGGCACTTATTGTTTTGGAAGACCACATTAGAGATGATGCAATTGACACAATAAATTGGTTTAAAAACAATGGTGTTAAAATTAAAATTATTTCTGGTGATAATCCATACACGGTTGCAAACATTGCAAAACGTGTGGGTGTTGAAAATGCGGATTCGTGTGTTAGTTTGGATGGTTTAAGTTTGGAAGATGTTGAAAAACTTGCCGATAACTTTACTGTGTTTGGAAGGGTTAGTCCAGAACAAAAACATGCTTTGGTTAAAGCACTTAAAAGAAGTGGATATACTGTTGCAATGACTGGTGACGGTGTAAACGACACTCTTGCATTAAAAGAAGCAGATTGTTCAATTGCCATGGCAGATGGTAGCGAAGTTGCAAGAAACCTTTCAAACATTGTGCTTTTAGACAGCAAATTTTCTTCGCTTCCATCGGTTGTTAAAGAGGGGAGGCAGGTTGTTAACAATGTTCAGCAGTCTAGCACTTTGTTTTTAATGAAAACAGTCTTTACAATTTTGCTTTCTTTGATTACAATAATTGTTAGAAGCCCTTATCCATTCAGCCCAAAGCAACTTTTGCTTTTAGAAATGCTTGTTATTGGGTTGCCATCGGTTGTGCTTGCAATTCAACCAAACGACAAACTTATTACTGGTGACTTTATAACACAAGTGTTAAAAAGAGCATTGCCAAACGGACTTTTGATGTTGTTTAACATTTTGGTTGTTATAATATTAAACAGTTTTAATTTGTTGACTGTGCTTGAATATTCAACATTAAGCACTTTGGTTTTGACTGGAATAGGTTTTGTTAACTTAATTTATTTATGTTTGCCTTTAAATGCACTAAAAACTGCTTGCTTAACAATTTCGGCTGTGTTGCTTTCTGTGGGGGCTTTTGCAATGGGGTCGTTTTTTGGAGTTACCGATTGCACTCTAAAAGTTTTGTTAATTTTTGTGGGTTTGGTTGGGGCATCAATTCCGTTGCACATTTTTATTCCAAAATTAAGCGATTTCTTGTTTGAAAAACTTAAAAATATGGAAATGTCAATCAAACAAAAGTTTTCTGAAAGCAAAGAGAAAAAGCAGATAAACAAGCAAAATAAGTTGTTAGAAAAAGAAGCATTAAACAAACATAAGGCAAGAAAAAATAAAAAGAAAAAAATTTATAAAGGTGAAATAATTTTAAAAGATTTAGAAGATGAAGAATAAGTTTTTAATAAAAATTTTTATGATTGTTATTGCATTGTCGTTTTGTTTTCCGTTTGTAACACAAAAAAGCGCATATGCAGAAATTCCGGCTTGTGTTAGAGTTGTTTGGTCAACAATAAATGTTTATTCAGACACAAACAACAATTCAGAAACGCAAATTGTTGCAAAATTTAAATATAATCAATATTTGCAAACAATTGGCGATGAGTGCTTGCTTGGTGCGGATGGGTTGGAATATTACAAAGTTGACTTGACGGCGGGAGAGCATGAACAAGATTATGGTTTTGTGTTAAAGTCGCAGGTTGTGGATAAAAATTATAAATCGTTACAAAAGAAATTGGATACAAATGCAGTTGTTACTCAAGAGTGTGAAGTTTTTGTTTTGGAAAAAAACGATTATGTTTTTACTGGAGAAAAATTGCAATCAGGCGCAAGTGTTAAAATTTTGAGTGGCTACAACAAGTCTAACACATACACCTTGGTGCAATATCAAAATCAAGAAAACGAAATTGTTACTGCATATGTTAAAACTTCTGTTTTAAAAACGTCAGGCATTTCTAGAACACTGATTGGAGCAATAATAATTGTAGCAACAACTGTTTCTTTAATTTTAATTATTTTTGGTGTTAAGGGCAAAAAGAAAAAAGTTAAAATTTAGCAAACATTGCTCTTGTGAATATAAAAAAAGTTTGATTAATGTGTCCAACTTTTTTTGGTATGCAATAAAAGTTTACTTTTTTTCTAAAAATGTTTGGTGGGTGGCTGCGAAGTCGGAGGGTGCAATAAAAGTTTACTTTTTCTTTCTAAAAATGTTCCAAATAATAATCAAAATTTGCAAAGGAACGGCAATAATAAGCAAAAGCCAAATGTTTTGCATTGTTTTTATAGATAAACAAATTGACAATGCCAAAGTCCAAACAAACAGAGTTTCAAAAAGAACTTGCAAAAGGGTAAAGAGTTTGCAATTTTTAAAGAATACAGAACTTAAAATAACACAAACAATTCCGGTTATTGGCAGGGCATAAATAAACGATAACCATGCATATTCAGTTAAAACATTGGCAAGATTTAAAACAACAAACACAATTGTTGCAATTAACCACACAACTCCAACAGAAAACAAAGTTGCTAGAATTTTGTTTTGCAGCAGTTTTTTTAAAGAAGGAATTATTTTGCCTTTTTTGTTGTTGTAGCCAGCAAGGTCATTTAAAGTTATTCCAAAAAAATCTGCAATCTGTTTTAAAACAACCACATCGGGCAAACTTTCGCCACGCTCCCATTTGGAAATTGCTTTGTCTGAATAGTTAAGTTTTTCAGCAAAGTCAATTTGCGACAAGCCGGCAATTTTTCTATATTCGGCAATGTTTTTGCCAATTACCATTTTTAAATCAGAAGTTTTATCTTCATTTTTGTTTATTTCTTCCATGATTAATAGTTTACAGCATTTTTCAACATAAGTAAAGCATTTTTTGAATGGATTCTACTTTGAGTAGAGGCGTAATTTGTCGACTCTACTTTTAGTTTTTTATCTTTATAATTATTTATTGAATAGTAGGTGGAGTTTGTTAGGATAATATTAATACAATACCATTGTAAATTTTTTTTAAGACGTCAGAAACAAGGAGAATTATATGAAAATAGCAATATCGGCAGAAAGCACAATAGATTTATCAAAAGAAATTTTAAATAAGTACAATATCAAAACACTCCCTTTCACAATCTTGTTGGGTGACGAAATTGTTTTGGATGGAGAAGTTCCAACACAAAAAATTTTTGATTTTGTTGATGAACATAAAGTTTTGCCAAAAACAAGCGCAGTAAATGAATATCAATACGAAGAGCATTTTGAACAAATTTTAAAAGACGCAGATGCAATCATACATTTTTGCATTTCAGGAGAAATGAGTTCGGCATATCAAAATGCTGTAAAAGCAAGCAAAAAATTTAAAAATGTTTACATTGTGGACACAAGAACTTTAAGTACAGGAATTGCACTTTTGGCAATAAAGGCTTCAAAAATGGCTGCAGCTGGCTGTGAAATTGAAGACATTGTTAAAGAGGTAACTGCTGACACAAACAAGGTGCAGGCAAACTTTATTATAAACAAGTTAGACTATTTAAAAAAAGGTGGGAGATGTTCTTCACTTGCGCTTTTGGGTGCAAATTTGCTCAGAATTAGACCACAAATTATTGTTAAAGATGGAAAAATGGTGTCTGGCAAAAAATATCGTGGGGACTTTAACATGGTGGTCAAAAATTATTGTGAAGACATTATAAAAGACAACCCATATTTTGATAATTCGCTAGCATTTGTAACATATAGTTCTGCCAGCGAGCAAGCAATTTCTTACGCGCATGAAACACTAAAAAATGCCGGATTTAAAGAAATTTATCACACAACCGCCGGTGGCACAATTTGTAGTCATTGTGGACCAAACACGTTGGGTATTTTATTTATTAAAAAGTAAGATTGTTGTTTTGAAAAAAATATAAACATTGTAGATTTGACATTTTTAATATAAGAATATATAATTTTTATATGAATTTAATGTTGATAATTTCAATTGTAGTTGCTTTGGTGCTGGTTGTTTTGTTTTTGGCATGCTTGGCAATTATAAACTATTCTGGTGAAGAAATGGTGCAAAAATATAATCAAATAAAAAACATAAAAACAAGCATTTCTGCTGTTGAACTTGCACAATTTGTTTCCAAAAGTTATTTTCAAAACAGAATTTTGTTTAAATTTAAAGATAAAATGTTTTGTGATGCTTTTTCCAGCAACAACACTTTAACTCTTTCTAATGTTTATGCCTTTGATAAAAACTTGGCAGGGCTTTCTATTTGTGCTCATGAACTTGGGCATGCTTTTCAAATTAACAATCAATCTGAAAAAATGGCAAAATATCAAAAAAAATTACGCCTAAGCAAAATTTTATCCAAATTTATTTCACCAATCATTATTTCTGCATTGGTTTTGTTGTTTTTGGAACATTTTGTGCCTGCAATTGCATTGCTTGTTGTGGCTGTAATTTTTTTTATTGTGGCTCTCGTTGCAAAAATATCCACAATTCAAATCGAAAAAGAAGCAAGCGAAATTGGAATAAAAATTTTAGATTCAATTGCAAATTTAAACCCTAACGAACTTGAAACATCCAGAAAATTTTTAAACTCGGCAAAATTAACATATGTTGCAGATTTTTTAAAAACCATGCTAAAATGGACAGGCTTAACAAGAAAATGACAAAATTTATGGTGGCATGCAACTCCGATATGTTAGTTGTTTTATTTAGCATAGCGAGATATAATTATTTTTTCTCCAAATGTTAATTATAAAATCAAATGTTATTTTATCAAGGTTACTGCCTAAAATTAATTTAGAATTTATTTCTCCACCATTATACCAGTAAGGTGTCATTTTGAGTAAATTTACTAAGTCGAGTGTGTTATTAAAGTCTTTAGAATAAGATAGCCTTTGAGTTTGTTCCAATTTAAAATTTTCAAAATAAAACGAACCCTGAGCGAATTTCAAGGTTCGGATTATTCCTGTATGGTGCGGATGGCGGGACTTGAACCCACACGGTTTCCCAATTGCCCCTTAAACAATCGTGTCTACCATTTCACCACATCCGCATATTAAATTGTTTTTGCCTCGTTTGTTGTGCAAGTGTTTTGTTTTTTAAATTGAACATTAATAATAAACTTAGATAAAATATAATAATTTAAGTTTATTGTTTACATTTGTATTATGTCAAACGTAATTATACTATACAAAAAAATAAAACTTTTGTCAACCAACATTTATAATAAAAATTTATGTGGGTTGTTTTTTTGTTTTTCTTTTGTTCTCACAAACTCAAAATCTTTTATTCCAAAATTTTTCATCTTTTAAGTTTCAATCATAATCTCCAAAACTTTTATTCCAATTTTTATCTCAAAAATTAAATCTGTCTTGCTCCTATAATCACAAATTTTTTAATCAAAACAAATTTAAGATTAAGCACTTTTAACAAAAAACTTTTGTTAACTATTTATAATAAAAACATACGCGGGTTGCTCTTGTTTTGCTTTTGC
>CAZRJB010000010.1:0-26371 GCA_964600435.1 uncultured Lachnospiraceae bacterium | reverse complement strand
GGACGACCTACCGGTTAACAGCCGGTTGCTCCACCGCTGAGCTACTGAGGAATATTGCGGTATTCAATTGAAAACAAAGATATAATAGAATGAGAAAAAGTTAAAGTCAACAACTTTTTTAAAATTTTTCAATTTTTTCTTAAAAATTTTTTTGTGCATAAAAAAAGTGTTTGGTTGCAACAATATTTATAACTATTACAAAACCAGAAAATATTAAAATTATTTAAAGTTATAGTTGACAATGGTGCTTGAGTTGTGATATATTTATGCCATAAGCATTCTTTTGGGTGCTATTTTTTAAGGAGAAAGTATCATGGCAAATCCATCAAGAACACACATAACTCTTGCTTGCACAGAATGCAAAGAGAGAAATTATTCAACATCAAAAAATAAAAGAAACAATCCAGACAGAATTGAAATCACAAAATTCTGCCCACGTTGCAACAAACGTACTGCTCATAAAGAAACAAAATAATGGTGTTAAAAAAATCAAAAATGATTGATTTGACACTTAATTTTTTCGAGTCTTTGAAAAAGTTTATCACAATTAAGGAGTATTTATGTCATTAATAAGCGAAAACAACGCAGAAGAGAATAAAGACCCATTAACATTAAAAGAGCAAGTTGTTGTAGAAGAAGCAAAAGAAGATTTAGAAGTAGTTAAGCCAATAAAAAACAAAGGCAAAAAAGAAAAAGTTAAAAAAGCGGGAAAGGCTAAAGAAACAGTTAGTGAACTTAAAAAAGTTACTTGGCCAACATTCCCAAAGGTGGTAAAACAAACAGCAGTTGTTTTGTCGGTAACTTTAATCTTTTTGCTGGTTGTTATTGGAATAGACCAACTTTTGTTTTTACTTTACAATTTACTTACTAAAAATATGTAGGAGGCTTTATGGAAAACGAGAATATGGAAAATGCAAAATGGTATGTTTTGCACACTTACTCAGGGTATGAAAATGTGGCAAAGGAAAATTTGGAACAAATGACTTTTAACCATAATTTGACCAACAGAATTTTTGATATTATAATTCCAATGGAAGATGTAATTGAAGAAAAAAACGGAAAAAAGAAACTTGTTCAACGTAAGTTAATGCCAGGCTATATGCTTGTTAAAATGATTTATGGCGATGATATTTGGCATAACGTTATTAGAACACGTGGAATAACTGGTTTTACTGGTCCAAAAGGACGTCCTTTGGAACTAACCCCAGACGAGGTTGCAAGGCTAAGGCTTGAAAAAGTTCGAATTGAAGTTGACCTTGCAGAAGGTGACAGGGTGGAAGTTGTTGACGGACCACTTAACACCATGATTGGAGAAGTTGTTTCTGTGAGCCCTGAAAACTCACGAGCAAAGGTTAAGGTTGAAATGTTTGGTAGAGAAACAATTGTTGATCTTGACTATGAACAACTTAGAAAAATCGAGCAATAGAAATTATTGCATTTAATTTGGTTTAACCAAGCAATTGCTTGTTTAAATATATTAGTGGGAGAAGCGTTAATCTTACACACGCTTTGCTATAACCACAAAGGAGGATATTACAATGGCTGTAAGAAAAATTAATGCAATTGTTAAACTACAATTGCCTGCCGGTAAAGCCACACCAGGACCTCCAGTTGGTTCATCATTGGGCCCTCATGGAATTAACATTGCGGCATTTACCAAAGAATTTAATGATAGAACTGCATCTCAAGCAGGCCTTATCATTCCTGTCGTTATAACAATTTATCAAGACAGGTCTTTTGATTTTGTGCTTAAAACTCCACCTGCTGCTGTTTTAATTAAAAAAGCACTTGGTATTGAGTCTGGTTCAGGCACACCAAACAGAACAAAAGTCGGAAAACTAACTATGGAACAAGTTAAGTCTATCGCAGAAACAAAAATGCCAGACTTGAATGCATCTTCAGTTGAACAGGCTATGCAAATGATTATTGGCACTGCAAAATCAATGGGAGTTACTGTAGAAGGTTAAGTGGGAGAACTACTTTAAGTAGTTTGCTAAAACCACAGGAGGTTTTTAATGAATAAAGGTAAAAGATATATCGAAGCATCTAAGCAAATTGACAAAGCTAAACTTTATGAAGTTGAAGAAGGCTTGGCTCTTGCAGTTGAAACAGCTAAAGCAAAATTTGATGAATCTGTAGAACTTCATATTCGTCTTGGCGTTGATGGACGTAACGCAGATCAACAAGTTCGTGGCGTTGTTGTTCTTCCAAACGGAACAGGTAAAACTGTTAAGGTTTTGGTTATTGCTAAGGGCGAAAAAGCAGATGAAGCAGCAAAAGCTGGTGCTGATTTTGTTGGCGCTGAAGAAATTGTTGCTAAAATTCAAAATGATAACTGGTTAGATTTTGACGTTTGTATTACAACTCCAGACATGATGGGTGTTGTTGGACGTATTGCTAGAGTTTTAGGACCAAAAGGCTTAATGCCAAATCCTAAAAGCGGAACTGTTACAATGGACGTAACAAAAGCAATCAACGACGTTAAAGCTGGTAAAGTTGAATATCGTTTGGACAAAACAAACAACATTCACGTTATTATCGGAAAAGTTAGTTTTGGAAAAGAAAAATTGTTAGAAAACTACGATGCTTTAATGAATGCTATTATTAAAGCAAAACCAGCCGCTGCAAAAGGACAATACATTAAAAATGTTACAGTTGCAACAAGCATGGGCCCTGGCATTAAACTTAATGCTAGAAGTTAGTTTATAAATGAACATAAAAAACATATTTTGAGAAAAACTCAAAATATGTTTTTTTTGTTTAGGTGTGCAAGAATTAAGCGAATAAAATAAACTTTTTCTAATTTTTGTTTAATAAAAAAGCATACTTAATCGTCTAAGTTTTCTAACTTTAAGTAGTCGTAATCAAAAAACTCTGAAAGTTCAATGCCAAGGCCAGAGCAAATATCATAAATAGTGCTAAGTTTCACTGTTTTACTTTCTGAATTAAGAATTGTACTAATTGTGGATTGAGGAACACCTGTTTGTTTAAAAAGCTCATA
This sequence comes from uncultured Lachnospiraceae bacterium, assembly GCA_964600435.1. Lineage (GTDB taxonomy): Bacteria > Bacillota > Clostridia > Christensenellales > UBA1242 > HGM11367. The sequence continues at coordinate 23,370 of CAZRJB010000010.1, read as the reverse complement.
TTGAGTTATTTTTCTATTTTTTATAATTTCCTTAATTCTTCTTGAAATGCAATTTTTTAGTTTCATAGTTACCCACCAATTATTGTTATATTGAAGTATTTTTATAGTATGACTTTTTTAGCGAAATATACTTCGGTGTGTTGAATTTGTTAGTAATTAGTGTTATAATAAGTCCGTATGAATAATCGTGATAAATCCTGTTCAGTTTTTGGACATAGCCAAATTGACGCAACAGATGAATTAAAACAATGCTTAAAGAAAACATTTGAATTTTTAATAACATGTAAAAATGTTAATATTTTTTATTTTGGAGGTTTGGGTGAGTTTGATTTTTTGTGTTGGCAGGTTGTTACAGGGCTAAAAAAACAATATCCATATATAAAACGCATTTTTTGTTTGTGTAATAATAAACAACAAAAAAAGTTGGCAAACAGGTCAGGTTGGATTAATAATGAAAATTACGAAGACATAATTTATTTCCAGTTGGAGTTTGATTATTGGTATACTAGAATCTATTATAGAAATTGTGAAATTATTAAATGTAGTGATTATGTTGTTTTTTATGTTGAACATTTTGAAAATAGTGGAGCATATAAAGCATTAAAATATGCAAAAAAGTTAAAAAACAGATAATAAATGTTAAAAACAATAATCTTTTGCAATAATTAAAAAAGTGTTTAATTTTTTTCATTAATCTTGACATAATATATTTTTTAGATTAATATATTACAAATTAAAAAAGGGAGAAATTAATGGAAAAACCAACAGTTGCAATTTGTTATGATTTTGATAAAACATTATCACCAAAAAACATGCAAGAATTTGATTTTTTAAAAGAATTAAATTTATCTGCATCTGATTTTTTTGGTGGGCAAGAAGAGGTAATTCAGAAATACAAGGCAGATAAAATGCTAATAAATATGTATGCAACCATTTATGAAGCAAAAAAGCGTGGTGTTTGCATTGACAGAAACAAATTAAAAGAATATGGAAGTTCCATTGAACTATATAAAGGTGTTGACACTTGGTTTGACAGAATAAACAAATATGGTGAAGAAATTGGGGTTAAAGTTGAGCATTTTATTGTTTCTTCAGGAATTAAAGAAATGATTGAAGGCACTCCAATTTCTCAATATTTTAAAAAGATTTATGCATGTTCATATGTGTATAACGATCAAGGTGAGCCAATTTGGCCAGCGATGTCCATAAATTACACAAACAAAACTCAGTTTTTATACAGAATAAACAAGGGCTGTTTGGATGAAACAGACGACAGCATAAACGACATGCTAGACCATGAAAACAGGCTTGTTCCTTTTGAAAACATGATTTACATTGGTGACAGCGATACAGATATCCCTTGCATGCGACTTGTTATGAAAAGTGGTGGAAAAGCCATTGGTGTGTATAAAAAAGAAAACAAACCGCATAAAAAATATTTAAAAGAACTGCTTTTAAACAACAAAATTAACTACATTGCTAGTGCAGATTATTCTAAAGGTGAAATGTTAGAAACAATTGTTAAGGCAATAATGAAAAGTGATAAGGTTAACTTTAATTTAAAACAGTTGGCAAAGGCACAAAAAAATAACAATTGATATAACTTATAATTTGACTTTTGCAAGAGTTTTTAGTATTCTCTTTTTTGTTAAAGAGAATATTTTTTAGTCTTTTTATAAAAAAACAATAAGTTGGTTGTAAGAAAATATTTTTTACATTGATAGAATTTGCATTTTAAGGAGAGTTTATTATGTTAATAATTGAAAATGAAATTGTTAAAATTGAAGAAGCAAAGGCACAAATCAACATGTTAAAGGAGTGTCTTTGACTTAGATTTATTAAAAAAAGAAATTGAAGACTATAAACAAAAACAATTAACCCCTGATTTTTATAACAATTTGCAGATGGTTCAAAAGGTTGGAAAAGAACTTAAAATAAGAGAGCAGAAACTAGAAAAGTTTAGCCAATTATTGCAATTGTTAGGTGAGTGTGAAACCGCTATTGAACTTTTGCAAATGGAGTATGACGAAAGCACTGAGCATTTGCTTTTTTCAACCCTTAGCGACCTTCAAGACAAAATTTCTAGTTTAAAAATCGAAACACTGCTTTCTGGAAAATATGATTCTTCTGATGCAATTTTAACCTTGCATGCGGGTGCGGGTGGAACGGAAGCTCAAGATTGGGTTTCTATGCTTTATAGAATGTATACAATGTATGCAGAAAAACAAGGATATGTGGTTAAAGTTTTAGATTGCTTAGACGGCGATGACGCTGGCATTAAAAGCATAACTTTTCAGGTTTGTGGGCAAAATGCTTACGGATATTTAAAATGTGAAAGGGGTGTTCATAGGCTGGTTAGAATTTCTCCTTTTGATGCAAATGCCAGAAGGCATACAAGTTTTGCTAGCCTAGATGTTATGCCTGTTCTTGAAGAAACATCTAACATAGAAATCAAGCAAGAAGACCTTAAAATTGACACATATCGCTCATCTGGTGCAGGCGGGCAACATGTTAACAAAACAGAAAGTGCAATAAGAATAACACATATTCCAACAGGAATTGTTGTTAGTTGCCAAAACGAAAGAAGTCAAATTCAAAACAGAGAAGTGTGCATGAAAATGCTATATAGCAAATTGGCACAAAAGGCGGAAGAAGAAGAACTTGCAAAAGTTAATGAAATACGTGGTGAAATTAAAAAAATTGAATGGGGAAGTCAAATTCGTTCTTACGTTTTTCAGCCATATACCATGGTTAAGGACCATAGAACCAACTTTGAGAACACAGACATTCAAGGTGTTATGAACGGAAATATTCAACCATTTGTTAATGATTATTTAATGAAAACTAAATAATTTTTAAAAGGAAAAAGAATGAAAGATTTAAATTTAAAACTGGAAGAGCTAAAAAGTCAAAAAAGTGTTAAAATTTTGGCAATAGAATCGTCTTGTGATGAAACAAGTGTTGCGATTGTTGAAAATGGTAGAAATGTTTTATCTTGTGTTATAGACACACAAATTGACATTCACAAAAGATTTGGTGGAGTTGTTCCAGAAGTTGCGTCAAGAAATCATATTTTGGCAATTGACAATGTGTGCAAAGAAGCACTTGTTAAAGCGGGCATTGGTTTTGATGATATAGATGCCATTGCAGTTACTTATGGTGCTGGACTGTTGGGGGCATTGCTTGTTGGGGTTAACTATGCAAAAGGGCTTGCATATGCATTAAACAAGCCCCTTTTGGCAATCAATCACATAAAAGGGCACATTGCAAGCAACTATATTTCACATGCAAATTTAACTCCACCATTTACATGCTTGCTAATTAGTGGCGGGCACACTGCAATTTTGGATGTGAAATCTTACACAAATTTTAACAAAATTGGAGCAACTGTGGACGATGCAGTTGGTGAAGCGTTTGACAAAGTTGCCAGAGTTATGGGGCTAAGTTATCCTGGCGGGGTTAACATAGACAACTATGCAAAAATGGGTGAGCCAAATATTGATTTTGCTCACAAAAACATTTTGGCAGGAACATACAATTTTTCGTTTAGCGGAATAAAAACAGCGGTTATTAACTATGTTCACAACAAACAACAAAAAGGTGAAACAATTAGCATTCCAAACATATCTGCAAGTTTTCAGAAATTTGTTGTTGACGAGTTAACAAACAAAACACTTAAAGCAATGAAGGAGCATAACTCGAAAAAACTTGTTGTTGCTGGTGGGGTTTCTGCAAATTCATTTTTAAAACAAGAATTATTAAATCAAAGCAAAGAGCAAGGCTTTGAACTTTTTATGCCTGAACTTAAATATTGTACAGACAATGCCGCAATGATTGGGTCAATGGCATATTATGAACTTTTGGCAGGAGCAAAAAGTGCGGACTTTTTTTTAACTGCAAAATCAACCTTGCCTTTATAGGGAGAGGAAAATGGAAAAAATTAAATCTAAAAAAATTATTAAATATATTTTTAATGCATTATTGGTTATTGTTGGAACTTTTTTAATGGGTGTTGCTTTTAATGTTTTTTTAAATTCTAACAAAATTTCACCAAGTGGATTTGCTGGACTTTGTTCAATTTTGTCCAATGTTTTGGCTGATAGTTTTAATGTGCATATTTCTGCATCAGTTTTTTATTTAATTATTAATGCTTTGCTTTTTGTTTTATCTGTTAAAAAAATGGGCATAAATTTTGCAATTAATTCGGCAATTGGTGTTTTGGGCTATTCAATTTTTATGGAAGTTTGCAATTTTGATTTAGGTTTGGAAACAGGCGATTTGCTATTGTGTGCAATTTATGGTGGCGTTTTAATGGGGATTGGATTGGGTCTTGTTTTTAGGGGGCATGGTTCAACCGGTGGAAGCGATATGCTTGCAAACATTTTAGGCAAACGCTTTAAATTTTTAACAGTTGGAAATTTGGTTTTGATTGTTGATGCAATTGTGTTGGTTTTGTCGTTTATTGCTTACAAAAACTTAACTTTATCTTTATATTCCTTGATTGCAATTTGGATAATGACAAAGGTTACCGATGTTATTGTTGCGGGTGTTCAGGGTGTTAGGGCATATTACATTATTTCTAACAACTATGAAAAAATAAGCAAAGAAATAATGAGTTCTTTAGAAAGAGGTGTAACTGCTTTTGAGGCACAAGGCATGTACACAAAAAATAGCCATAAAGTTTTAATGACGGTTGTAACAAGAGCAGAAGTTGTTAAACTAAGACAAATTGTTTCATCACTTGATAAGGATGCATTTGTTTATTCAACTCCAATTAGTGAAGCAATGGGGTATGGATTTTTGCCAGTTGGTGAACAAAAACAAAAGCGCAAAAAAAATAAGGCACAAAAACAAAATTTAGAAAACGAAACTGAAGAATAAATCATTTTACAAAAAAAATTAAAAACAATTAAAATAATTAATAAAAAATCCCACAAAAATGTGGGATTTTTTATGTTTATGAAATGGTTAATAATATTAAATTTTATTTTAATTAAATTATTAAAAATTAGTTTATTTTTTTTGTTTTAAAAACATTTTTAATTTTGTTTTTAACCAAATCAGAAATATCTTTTTTTGCATTGCCAAAATATTTTCTTAAATCAATTTCACTTGGATTGTTTTTTAAAAATTTTCTAACGGCAAGAGTGGTTGCCATTCTGATGTCGCTATCCACATTGATTTTTACAATGTTGTGCTTTGTTGAAACTTCAGTTAAAATTTCTTCTGGAACGCCTTTTGCATTTTTTAAATTTGCACCATAACTGTTTAGTTCGTTTTTTATTTCTTCAGGAACGCTAGATGCTCCGTGCAAAACAAGTGGTGTGTTTGGAATTGCCTTTTCTATTTCGCTTAAAATATCAATTCTAATTTTTGCCTCGCCAGAAAATTTGTTAACCCCATGACTTGTGCCAATTGCAATTGCAAGCGAATTTATATTTGTTTGTTCAACAAACAATTTTGCTTCTTGGGGAGATGTGAACAGTTGCTGGTTGGAACAAACATCATCTTCAACTCCTTTAAGCCTGCCAAGTTCTGCTTCTACTTGCACACCAAATTTTTTGGCATGTTCAACCACAGACCTTGTAAGTTTAACGTTTTCTTCAAAAGGCAAACTGGACGCATCAATCATTACAGAATCAAACCCGCAAGAAATTGCTTTTTTGCAAATGTCTAAACTTTTTCCATGGTCAAGGTGAACAAAAAATGGAACGGAATATGTTTTTCTTGCACTTTGAATAATACCTTTTAAAAATTCAAAACCCATATAGTTAAAAGCACTTTCACTAACGGCAACAATAACGGGTGTGCCAAGTTCTTGTGCGGCATCTAAAATTGCTGTTAATGTTTCTAAATTTACAAAATTAAAAGCACCAATTGCATATCCATTTTTTATGGCACTTGAATAATATTGTTGTAGATTCATAAAAAACTCCTTTGTGTTTTTATTTTATCAAATTGAAACAAAAACGCAAAATAAAAAAGGGATATTTTGTGTTTTGTTTTTTTTGCTTAAATGAATAATGCTAAAAAAAGTTGCATTTTTTATTTGTATGAAAAAATGTTTTTGTTTGTTGATGGTCGCCATTTCTTTATTTGTTTTTGTAGGATGCTCAAGCGGTTTGCTGCAAGTTGTTAAAAACAACATGTCGGACCTAAGAATAAACTTTTTCGAAGGGGAAAACGACTTTTTGTTTGCAGACTTGTCTTGTGGCTATCGTGAGCAAAACTTTGCATACGACGGAATTAGCACATCAAAGTTACCCTGTGGAGTTTTAAGCATTGAGTTTAAAACAACATATTCATATTCGTCAATTTGTGTGGAATTATTTATTGACGAACAACATCAAGAATACGTTTTAGAAAAAAGCCCATTTGAAAGCAAATATATGGTAGATTTAGAAAAAATTGTTGATAGCAACAGCACAATAAAACTACGCTTAAAAAATCAGCAAAATTTTTGTGAACTTGAATGTGTTTCAAAAACTTGGCAAATTCAATATGAAAAAGCTTTGGAAATTGGCGTTGGTGCGTTAAAAGAAGACTTGCAAAATTTATATTCAAACGGAAAGATTAATGCGGAAGGTTATTTAAAAGTTGTTAGCAAAAATGATTTTGGTCAAAAGTTTTGGTATTTTGGATATGTTAACACTTTAAAAAAATCAAACGGCTTGCTTATTGATGTTAAAACAGGAAAAATTATTGTTAATGAAAAACAATAATTTTTTAGCATGTTCTGTTATTTCACAACAAATTTTCGCTTGCAATTGACTAGCATAAACAAAAGTTGTATAATGCCATTAGATTTTTCTTGGGAGGGTGCACATGGTATTTTTAACTGACAAAACAATTGAAAAAGCAATTTTGGTTGGCGTTGTTTTTAAAAATAAAGAAAACGTAGAGTTGCAATTAAAAGAACTGGAAAGGCTTGCCGAAACTGCTCAGGTTAGCGTTTTAGGGAAAACGCATCAACTTGTTAGAGAAGTCAATTCTGCAACTTTAATTGGTGAAGGAAAGGTTGAAGAAATTAAACAAATGGTTTTGGATTTGGGCGCAAATTTGGTTATTGTGGACCATGAACTAAGCGGCTCGCAAGCAAGAAACCTAAGCGATGAATTTAACTGCAAGGTTATTGATAGAATATCTTTAATTTTGGACATATTTGCAAGAAGGGCAATTTCTAACGAGGGCAAAATTCAAGTTGAGTTGGCTCAATTAAAATATAATTTGCCAAGGCTTGCAAGCCTTAATGGTAGTTCGGGCAGGTTTGGTTCGGGCGGGGTTGGAATGCGTGGCCCTGGTGAAACAAAGCTTGAGTTAAACAAACGAATTGCACAAAACAACATTTTAAAACTGGAAAAAGAACTAGAAAAAATAAAACAAAATAGAGATGTTCAAAAAAAGAACAGAAATAGTGGTGGGGTTTTTAAGGTTGCAATTGTTGGTTACACTAATGCAGGGAAAAGCACATTGCTCAATTTGATTTCTAAAGCAGGAATATATGCTGACGATAAATTGTTTGCAACCTTAGACACAACAAGCAGAAATGTTTTTTTAGAATATGGTAAAAAAATTGTGTTAACAGACACGGTTGGTTTTATTAGCAAACTCCCACACAATTTGGTTGAAGCATTTTCTGCAACACTTGAGGAAGCGCAAGATGCAAATTTGATTTTGCATGTTATTGATGTTTCTAACCCAGACTATAATAGTCAAGTGGAAGTTGTTGAACAGGTTTTGGCGCAAAACAAAATAAAATCTCCAATTGTTAAAGTGTATAACAAGTGTGATTTGGTTGATCAAAAAGACTTAACTGATGGAGTGTGCATTTCTGCAAAAAAGAACATTGGAATTGATGCCTTAAAACAAAAAATTATTGAATATATGAACTAAAAAACCTTTATGTAATTATTTTATTATTTTTTTTAATTTGGTTGTAACATTTTTTTTAAACTTGAAATAGTATGATATGTAACAACCGATAAAAACAAAAAAGCACAAAAGATTTGCAATATCAATTTTATACGCAGAGCAATTTGCATATAAAATTTGATTTCCTACATGTTTGTGTTTATGCCGGCTAAACATAACATTAAGGCTTAAATTTACATAAAAGGGAGTGTTTGCCATGAATTTCTTCAATAACTTATTTGGCGGAAGAGGTGAAAAATGCGGAATGGATTGTTGCACTTTATTGGTTCTTTACATATTAATGACTCAATGCGGATGCAATTTTAACATTTGTGACATTTTTAATAGCGACTTAATTAAAATATTCTTGCTTATTTATATACTTTCTTCTTGTTGCGGATGCAATGACGGCTGTGGTTGCAGAGGCTAGTTTGTTTAAACATTAAATACATAAACGTGGGGGCAAAACTTTTGCTCCCATTTTTTTAGGCATGCAAGAACAAAGCAAACAAAATGAGATTTTTGTTGTTTTAAATGCAAAACTTTGAAGTTAAAGAACAAAAATTTGGTTGTTGGTGACGTTTTTAGACAAAAACAGGCAAAACAAGTCACGATTTCGCAAAATAGTTTAACATAATGTTGATTTGTTTACTCACAATAATTTTGAACGAGATAAGGGGATTGATATATAGTTTAAGGTTATTAAAAATAGTTCAACAAATTAACAAATGTTCTTTTCTTATTTTATATTATTATAAAATTGTTTACTTGAGTGCTGTAAAGTGGTTAAATTCGTTGACATTTATTTTGTTATAGTATAAACTTATGTCGTTTATAAAACTTTTTTTAGGAGCAAACAACATGAAAAAATCTATAAAGAGAACCGCTGCAGCAGTTTTGGCAGTGGCAACAACTGCAGGCATTGCCGGCACAACATCTCTTTCTTTAACAAAAACAAATTTAGATAACAATGTTTCTGTTTATGCTGAAACAGCAGAAGAAGCGGCTGCACGTGCAAAACGCAACACTTTAAACGTTAGTGCATACAAAAAAGTTGTTAATCTATATGACAAATTTACTTTGCCAACTGTTACTTTTGTTAATGATTCAGGTGTTTCAGAATCTGTAACACAGTTTAAAGTTACAACTTCAACTGGCAAAACATTTGACCAAACCAGTGACAAAATTCAAGACGGACAATTTGAAGTTGACGAAATTGGTAAATATACCATTGAATATGTTAGTGGTAACTATAAAGGAGAAATCTCTTTTACAGTTGAATCTGTAAGTTACAACATTTCTTTGGCAGAAAATCAAACAAACATTCTTCCAAACAAATTGTCAATGACAAACAAAGATGGCTCAACTTTTACAAAAGAATTTAATGTGCCAAGTTATAACATCACAAAAAAAGACGGCTCAGAACTTAAAGATTCTGAACGTGAATCTTTGCAGGTTAAAATTTTTGTTACAAGACCAGACTTTAAAACTGTTGAAATAACAGATGGAAAACTTGTTTTTGACGAAACCGACGAAAACAAAATTCAAGAAGGTAACTACATTGTAACATACAAGGTATATAACCAAACAACTGGCGAATTCATTTGCCAAACTTCAACCGAGTTTAGAGCTGTTAAAGATAATTACGAAAATGAGTTTGAATTAACCTTGGTTTATAGTGGTGCAGATGTGCCAACAAGTGTTAACTTAGGCAAAACAATTGAACTTCCTGGCATAACTGCAAAAAATGGAACAGAAGTTGTGTCATCTTATTACACTGTTAAAGCATACAGAATTAAGTCCGAAAACAAAACAGAAATTTTGGAAGGCACTGTTATTGAAGGAACCGACACAAAAATTCTTTCAAAAGAAAATGGTGTTTACAAATTTACTGCTGACGATTTGGCTTCAAACTACAGATTTGAATATGAAGTTTTTGATGCTTTGGGCAACAAACAAACAATTCAATTTAACATTACAAGCGTTGTGGATTCGCTAGACCCAACACCAATTGTTGTTGATGCATACACTGTTACAGATGGTGTTGTTCAAAACAAGGATAATATTGTTAAAAAAGATTACGATTTGAAATCAGTTTTTGATGCTGAATCAGAAAACGTGGTTATTAAAGCAATCTATGCAGAAGACCTTGGAACATTTAAATATTCAGACTTTAAGTTTAAAAGAATAATTAGATCTTCTGGTACCACAATTTTTGAAGATAGCAATTTTGAACATGCTTGCAAAAACATTGTGTTTAACAATACAGAAAAAGCTGGAACAGAAGATGATGAAAATGTTTACTCAGACAAAAAATTGGAAAACGGCGTTTACACTGTTTCTTATGTTGTTACTGATGCAAATGGTAGATCAAAATCTTTGGGTTACGAATTTGAAATTTCAAACAATGTTGATTGGAGCAAGCCAACAGTTACCTTTAACGACACTTTTTATTCTAACATTGACCTAGGCGAAACAATTGAATTTGGAAAAGTTTCTTTCTCTGACGAAAAAGACGAAAGGCTTGACACTGCAGTTTATTACACATACACAGCAGTAGGTCCAAATGGAGAAAAGGTTGATGGTGACATTGAAAGTGAAAAAATTAAACTTTCTTTAAACAGTTCAAATAAATATGTTATTGACACGAGTGATAGAGAGCAAGTTCCTGCAAATGCTAAAAAAATCACAATTTATGCAATTGCAAAAAATGATGGCGGAATGGCAACAACCGAAAAAAGAGAAATTTTGATAAACAATCAAGGTTCGGGTGTGTCTGTTCCAACAATTTGCGACATTGAGGACGCTGACTATTCTTATTCATATAAACAAAACCAAATAATCACTTTACCAACAATGAGATTCCAAGACGGTTCTGATGGTGTTGGCTCTCTTAATGCAAGAGTTACAATTAAACACTCAGACGGAACAGAAGTTCCTGCAACTGGGGCTTATGTTATAAAAATTGGTGACTACTTTGTTTATTCTGGAACACAATTTGTTGCAAGCAAAAAAGGTAGCTATCAGGTTTCAATAAAAGTTTATGACCCAGATGGAAATGCTGTTGTAAAATTTTTAAATTATCAAGTTGAGTCTGCCGACTATGTTGGTGAACTTCGCTTTGCAAACATGCAAAACAACGAAATTGAAAGTTTGGAACTTGGTGACAAATATAAACTTTATGAAGCAGAAATAACTGGTGATGATGCTGAACAATACGATTGGAATGTTAGAGCAATAACAGCATCAGGCGACTATGAACTTTCTAAAAAGGAATTTAAACCTTTTGCAGTTGGTGAATATGAAATTCAATACTTCATGTATAAAAAATCAGATAATTCAATTGTTGAAGACAAATTTGTTACAGTAAAATTTAATGTGTCAGACACAAAGGCACCAGAAATTAATGTTAACTGGGAAACAAGTGCCATAAAACTTCCAAGCGCAACCGAAACAGATAAAACAAAACAAGGCATTGCTCCAGCATACGAACAAGACACAACAATTTTAATTCCAATGTTCTCTGTTTCTGATGTTTCTGATATAGATGAAGAAAAATCTACAATTGTTATAAAAACAAATGGTTCAAAAGATAGCGAAACAAAAACAATCAAATTTAGCGAAATGGTTGAAAAATATAATGCCGGCTTAGAAGGCACAACAACAAACAATTCTTTGTTCCATAAATTTAAATACAATGCAGAATACAACATTATTTACACTGCATATGATAAAGCAGGTAATTCAACATCAAAAACCTACACAATAAAAATTGGTGACTTGGTTAAACCAACACTTACCGTTTCAGACAGCATTGTTAAAAGTTCTTACAATGCGGGCGAAACTTTAACAATTAATGTTGCAGACATAAATGGTGAAAACAGTTTAATTACAGCAAAAGACAATAAATCTACTTTTGAAGGCAAAGATGTTAAAGTTGAATTAACTTTAAACGGAAACAAAATTGACAACATTAACACTGGTGACGACAAAGAAACAAAATATATCTTTAAACTTGAAGACGCAGGTGAATATTCACTTACATTTAAAGTTACCGATGGTGCTAACAATGTTTCAGAAATCACAAAAACTTTCACAATTCAAGATGCAGAAACCGAAGCAAAAACAAGCACAGAAATTATTGGAATTGTTTTAATTGTTGTTTCAGTAGTTGTTCTTGCAGGTGTTGTTGTATACTTTGTTATTTCTAAAAAGAAAATGGACAAACTATATAAAGGTTAATACAAAAAAAGACAAATAAAATTCCGGCAGTAATGCTGGAATTTTTTTGATTAATTTTTTAATATTTGTTATTATATATTATATGAAGAGTAATATTGTTCTTGTTGGACTTGATTATGAGTTAACAAAGTTGATTGGAGGTGAGTTGTCTACCAGTTTGGACATGTTTTTTTTGGACATTAACGACCTTATTAAATATAACTTTAAAAATGAGCAAGAAACAACTTCAAAAGTTGGCTATGAATATTACTCTAAACAAGTTAACAAACTTGCAATGAGTGCAAGTGGCTACGAAAACACCATTGTTAATTGCCCACACGATTTGTTTTTAAAAGATGAAATAAATCAAAAATTAAAACAAACTGGTTTGGCAGTGTTTGTTAATATTCCAAAAAACATTTTAAAACAACGTGACGAGAAATATCCAATTGACAAAAAAATTGCAATTCCAATGCTTGTTTGCGACGAATTGTCAAAAGAACTTGAAAAATTGTGTGATGTTGTTGTAATATATAATGGCGAAGATGTAAATAATTTCATAAATATAATAAACAATAAAATTAAACTTTTGGAGTGGTAAATGAATATAAATCAAAAATGTATTAATGAATTAAGGCTTATGAGTGCAAGTGTTATTTCACATGCAAAGTCTGGGCATACGGGGTCTAGTGTTGGAGCTGTGCCAATTTTGTTTGCTTTGTTTAAAGACCATTATTTTTTTAATCCTAACGACAGCGACTTTTTTGCAAGAGATAGGTTCGTGTTGTCAAGCGGGCATGTTAGTGCACTTTATTATAGTTTGCTTAATTTGTTTAACATGGGGGTTAGTGACGAGGATTTAGAAAAATTTAGAAAGTTTGGTTCTAAAACTCCTGGGCATCCAGAATACAAAAAAACAAAATTTGTTGAAGTTAGCACGGGCCCTTTGGGGCAAGGCATTGCAAATGCTGTTGGAATGGCAATTGGGCAAACAATTGTTGGTGCAAGGTTTAATGCGCAAAAAGCAAACATTATCGACAACTATACTTATTGTTTTTGCGGTGATGGTTGCTTGCAAGAAGGGGTTGCTCAAGAAGCGTGCAGTTTGGCTGGCACTTTAAAACTTAAAAAATTGATTCTTCTTTACGATTCAAACAACGTTACAATTGACGGCAATGTTGCTTTGTCTAACACAGAAAATGTTGCTAAAAAATTTAAGGCAATGAACTGGAATGTTATAAAAGTAAAAAATGGAAACAGTTATTATATGTGCACAAGAGCAATTGCAAAAGCAAAGCGCTCTTCTAAACCAACAATAATAATTTTTAACACCACAATTGGTTATGGAACATCATATGCTGGTTCAAACAAAATTCATGGGCTTCCTCTTTCTGAAAAAGAACTAATTGAATATAAAAATGACTTGTTTATGCCTAATTTTACCAAATTTTCTAAAGAAGTTAAGGATTATTGCTTTAGGTCTGTCAGATATAACAAAATCTATTTAGAAAAATGGAAAAGAATGTATTGTTTATACGAACAAACACATCCAGAACTTTGTCGTCAGTTTGAAAGTTTTATTGCAGAAAAAGAAGTTGATGTTTTAAAATTGTTAAAACCAGATGTTCTTGCCGAAAGTTTTAGTGGCAGAGAGGCAAATCAACTTGTTTTAAAAGAATTGTTAAACAAACTTCCAAGGTTTATTGGTGGAACTGCTGATGTTGCTCCATCGGTTAAGGCTTATGTTAAAGAAGTTGGAGATTATAGCTTTAAAAATCAAAGGGGCAGAAACATCCATTTTGGAGTTAGAGAGCATGCAATGGGGGCAATTTGTAATGGATTGAGTTTATATTTAGAGGGTCCAGTTTATTGTTCAACATTTTTATCTTTTTCAAACTACCTTTTGCCTGCAATAAGAATGAGCGCTTTAATGGGTTTGCAAGTTTTCTATTTGTTCTCGCATGATAGTTACAAAATTGGGCAAGACGGGCCAACACATCAACCTGTTGAACAACTTGGTCAGTTAAGGCTTATTCCAGACTTAAATGTTTTTAGGCCGGCAGACACAAACGAACTTTTGTATTGCTATAAACAAGCGTTAGATTTTGAAGGGCCAAGTGCTTTTGCTTTGGCAAGGCAAAAACTTAACAGCATTACCGTTGGTGCAAAAAACATTTCAAAGGGTGGCTATTCTCTTTTTGGAAGCAAGGGCGATGTTACAATTTTGGCTAGCGGAAGTGAAGTTGAACTGGCTTTGGAAGTTGCTAAAGAGTTAAAACAACAAGGCATTAAGTGTGAAGTTTGTTCTTTTCCTTGTTTAAATGTTTTTGAAAATCAATCAGAAAGTTATAAAAAATCAGTTCTTGAAGGCTCTAAAGTTAAGGTGGTTCTAGAAGCATCAAACGATAACTCTTGGCATAAATATTTAACTGCAAACGATTTGTTTATTGGTGTTAATGAATTTGGCGTTTGTGGAAGTGAACAAGATTTAGACAAACATTTTGGTTTAACGGTTGGTAATATTGTTAAAAAAATTAAAAATGTGATTAAAAAATCATAAATATTTGAATAATTTTTAAATTTTAGCATAACATAACAATGGAAAAGATAAAAGCATTCGCATACATCTTTTTCCTAGAGCAAAAAGCAAGCATCATGTTTTAGCTTGCTTTTTTTGCTTTAATTTTTAAACTTGAAAACAAATTATGTATTTTCTTTTTGTTTATTTTATAAAATCGATTTTAGTTTTTTATTTAAGGTGGTATAATAATATTTGTTAATAAAAAAATGGAGTGGCAATTTGCCAAAAGTGAAAAATGGAAGAATTTATTGTTGTTAAAGGCGCAAAAGAGAACAATTTAAAAAATATTGATGTAAAAATTCCCCGCAACAAAATGGTGGTTTTTACTGGTGTGAGCGGGAGTGGAAAAAGCACTCTTGCTTTTAAAACAATTTTTGCCGAGGGGCAAAGGAGATACATTGAATCGCTTTCTTCATATGCAAGAATGTTTTTAGGGCAAGCACAAAAACCTGACGTTGAAAGCATTGAAGGGTTAAGCCCAGCAATTTCAATTGACCAAAAAACAACAAATCATAACCCGCGCTCTACTGTTGGAACTGTTACTGAAATATATGACTATTTTAGGTTATTGTTTTCAAGAGTTGGTAAACCAATTTGTCCAAATTGCAAAAAAGAAATAAAAAAACAATCCCTTGACCAAATTGTTGATCAAGTTTTTGAGTTGGAAGAAGGCACAAAAATATATATCGAAGCGCCTGTTGTTAGGGGCAAAAAGGGAACATATGAAAAGTTGATTGAAGGCTTTAAAAAGTCCGGCTATGCACGTGTTTCAATTGACGGAACAATTTATTCACTAGATGAAAGTTTTGAGTTGGATAAAAACAAAAAACACAACATTTCTGTTGTTGTGGATAGGTTGTCGGTTAAAGAAGAGTCAAGGTCAAGGCTTGCCGAAAGTGTTGAAACTGCAATCAATTTGGCAGACGGTTTGGTTTTGATAACCAATGCAACCACACAAGAACAAAAACTTTTTAGCACAAACTATGCATGTCCATATTGTGGCTATGTGGTTAGCGAAATAACACCAAGACTGTTTTCTTTTAACAATCCGTTTGGGGCATGCCCAAATTGTAGTGGTCTTGGTTACACAGAAGACATTGATGAAAATTTGGTTTTAAAAAACTCGCATTTAAGCGTTAAACAAGGTGCTTTTAACATTACCGGTTGGAGCGGTGCTGCTGGAACAATGGCAGGCATGTA
This sequence comes from uncultured Lachnospiraceae bacterium, assembly GCA_964600435.1. Classification (GTDB taxonomy): domain Bacteria; phylum Bacillota; class Clostridia; order Christensenellales; family UBA1242; genus HGM11367. The sequence goes on along the minus strand of CAZRJB010000010.1, from coordinate 7,457 downwards.
TTTTAATATGCTTTCAAAAAATTATGGAATTGATTTAAATGTTCCTGTTAAAGACTTACCAAAAGAACATTTAAACATTTTGCTTTATGGCAATCAAGGCGAAAAACTTTCAATGGATATGAATTCTAGCCGTTTTTCTGGTCAAATTAATTCAAGTTTTGAAGGTATTATTAACAACCTGTCAAGAAGATATAAAGAGAGTTCAAGTGATTACATCAAGTTTGAAATTTCAAAATTTATAAAAGGGCAAAAGTGTAGAATATGTGCGGGCAAAAGACTTAATCAGAGTGCTCTTTGTGTTAAAATTGACAACAAAGACATAACAGAAATGTGCGATATGTCGGTTGATAATTTAATTGCTTATGTTAAAACTTTAAAATTTAGCAAAAGTGACGAAACAATTGCAGAAAACATACTAAAAGAAATAATTGCTCGATTACAGTTTTTGTTTGATGTTGGCTTAAACTATCTAACATTAAACAGAAGCGCAGAAAGCTTGAGTGGTGGCGAAAGTCAAAGAATTAGGCTTGCAACACAAATTGGTAGTGGGCTTATGGGCGTGGTTTACATTTTAGATGAACCAAGCATTGGTCTTCACCAAAGGGATAACGATAAACTTTTGGCAACCTTAAAAAAATTGAGAGATTTAGGAAACACACTTATTGTTGTTGAACACGATGAAGACACAATTAAAACTGCAGACTATATTGTTGATATTGGACCCAAAGCGGGAGTTCATGGTGGGCAGGTTGTTGCATGCGGAAGTGTGGAAGATGTTAAAAATTGCAAATTGTCAATAACTGGGCAGTTTTTAAGCGGAGAAGAAAAAATTGAAGTTCCGCAATCTAGACGAACTCCAAAAAATTGGTTTAAGGTTGTGGGGGCAAAACAAAACAACTTAAAAAATATTGACGTAAAAATTCCAACTGGTGTTTTTGTTGCAATCACAGGTGTGAGTGGTAGTGGAAAAAGCAGTTTGGTTAATGGTGTTATGTACCCTTATTTGGCAAACAACCTAAACAGAGCACAACTTACTTTAGGTAAATTTGACAAATTTGAAGGTTTGGAACAGTTCGACAAGGTTATTTGCATAGACCAAGACCCAATTGGAAAAACTCCACGCTCTAATCCGGCAACATACACTGGGGTTTGGACGGCAATAAGGGAATTGTTTGCAAGCACAAAAGATGCAAAAATGCGTGGTTTTGAGTCCGGAAGGTTTAGTTTTAACATTGCCGGCGGAAGATGTGAAGCATGCGATGGCGCAGGGGTTAAAAATATTGAAATGTATTTCTTGCCAGACATAACAATCCCATGTGAAGTTTGCAAAGGCACAAGATATAACAGAGAAACGTTAGAAGTAAAATATAAAGACAAAAGCATTGCAGACATTTTAAACATGACTGTTGAAGAAGCGCTTAAGTTTTTTGAAAACATTCCAAACATTGTTCCAAAAATTCAAGCACTATATGATGTGGGGTTGGGATATATAAAACTAGGGCAGTCGGCAACAGAACTTTCTGGCGGAGAGGCTCAAAGGGTTAAACTTGCAACAGAACTTGCTAAAAAATCTACAGGCAAAACAATTTACATTTTAGATGAACCAACAACAGGACTGCATAGTTATGATGTTAAAAAACTGATTGCCATTTTGCAAAGGCTTGTTAATGGCGGAAATTCGGTTGTGGTTATTGAACACAACTTGGATGTTATTAAGTCTGTTGACTACATTATTGACCTTGGGCCTGAAGGTGGTGACAATGGTGGAAAAATTATTGCAAAAGGAACTCCAGAAGAAGTTGCAAAAGTTGAGGGAAGTTATACTGGAAAATATTTGAAAAATATATTAAAAAATTAAAAATAAATTAATTTTTAATTAAAAAAAGAAAGCAAATTAATTATTTTTTTAAAAAGTGTTGCAGTTGTAAATTGTTGAAAATGCGCAATTGTTGACACTTTTTGTTTTTTGTGGTATTGTTTAATTAATAAATATGAATAATTATTATGAAATTTTAGGGGTGGAAGCAAATGCCAGCTCTGAAGAAATAAAAAAAGCGTATTTGATAAAAATAAAAGAATATCACCCAGATGTTTTTGATGGTGATAAGTTTTTTGCTGAGCAAAAAACTGCAGAAATAAATGAGGCATATAACGTTTTAAAAAACGAAGAACAACGAGAGTTATATGATTTAGAAATTAACACTTCAAAACCCGAAGAAGCAAACAATCAAAACGTTTCAGAAGAAGGTCTGTTTGTTGAAGAAACTAAAAACATATTTAAAGATTTTGGCAAAAAAATTGCATCTTTTTTTAAAGGGTTAAAACAGGATTTGTCAGAATTTGGCAACAATCACAAAAAAACAAAAACTGATAAAACAGCAAACAAAACAACCAACACAGAATCAAAAAACGATAATTTTGTTAAATCGAAAAAAATTAAAGAAGTTAACAAATATAGAATTCTTATTTGGTTGCTTGTTGCCATTGTTGCTGTTTTGATTGTTTTGTCGGTCAGCATTTTTTAAAAAATATTTTCTAAACTTACTCCCATAATGTGGTTATATTGCGAACTAAAATAAAGCACAAGTTCTAAACTGGTTGTGTATTCTTCTTTTATGTTGTTTTTTGCATAAGAAACCATTTTAATAATCTCATTGCCCATTTCTATCATGTCTTTATGGTTGACAAAAAAGCACAAAGCATCTTCATGCTCTATCCAAAACTCGTTTAATTCGCGTGTTTTTTGCAAAAGTTGTTCTGTGTTTAAGTTGTCTAAATTGCTAGCAATTTCAAAAAGTTCGTTACCTTTTTTGTTTACTTCTGTTAAAGTTTTTCTCACCAAAATTTCTTCTGTTATGCATGCGCCAACCAAAAAGATGGAAATAATAATTATACAAACCAATTTTTTCATGAATGCTCCTTACAAATTTTTTAAAAATTAATTTTTGTTAATTTAGGTTTATAATCTTGCATGCTTTGTTTTTTTCTTGAAAAAATACTTCTCCTTGTTTTGTCATGGTTAAAATTAAAACTTGTTTAACTGACTTAATTTTTTGTTTTTCTAAAAATTTATCAAAAAAATCTTTGTTTTTATCACTCATTTCCAAATTTTCTTTCATGTATGAACCTTCTGAAATAATTGTTAGTGGCAAAGAATCTGCCTGTTTTTCTATTTTCATGTCGCCGTTTGTTACAGGTGCGTTCTCTGGTTTTGGCATAACACTCACTTTTCCGTTTGTTTCCATAATTGCATATTGAACTTCGCTAAAACTAAAATATCCGCATTCTCGGATAGATTCAAATAAGTCGTCAATGGTTATGTTTAATTTTTTTAATGCTTCATAACTTATGCCTGTTTGGTCAATAACAATAACGGGTTTACCGCTTATAAAGTTGCTAAACCCAGAACTAACTCGTGTTAGAATTGTGATTACATAGTGAAACACAACCAATGTTAAAAGTGGAACAACTCCGTTTAAAAGCGGAACACTCATTTCTGCCATTGGAATGGTTGCAAGGTCGGCAATAATTAATGTTAAAACCAACTCAAATGGTTGCATTTGCCCCAACTGTCGTTTTCCCATTAGACGGAACACAAACAAGATTAAAATGTATATAATTAAAACTCTGACAATAACTGTTATCATATAACAAATTATTGTCAGAATTTTTTATGTTTAAACTATTTTTTAATATGCTTTATGCTTTTTTCTCTTTTTTAACATCTTTTTGCCAAATTTTTCTTTAAACCAAACAGTTATTGTGTTAACTTCAATCAAATTAAACACAAGGCATAACAAAACAAAGAAAATTGCTCCAATCGAACATGAAATTGCAAGAGCAAAAAATTTGCTCATTATGTTAACAAGAAGGTTGCATAGCAAAGAGCATATGCTTGCCGAAGGGATTATGAACGCAATTGATAGCAATAAGAACTTTTTCATGTGTAATTTTTCTCCAATAATTTGTTTTAACATTCTAATGTTTAAAAAACTTGTTGTAACAAAAAGCAAGCCAAAGCCCCAAATAAGTGCATTTATGCCAATAAGTTTTGGCAAGAACCAAATTGACAAAATTAGCAAAATTGCACCCAAAATATAATTTTTCATAGATTTAACTTCGTAGCCAAGTGAGTTTAGCAGTGAAGACGTTATTCCAGTTAAACCAAGTGGCAAAATTACCCATGCCGCCTGAGCAAGCAAAATTCCACTTAGGGAGTTGTTGTAAAAGAACAGCCCAATTGTTTCACCTGCTCCAATATATAAAGGTATAAACAGAACAGATATAAAAATTGTGAACTTAATTGCAGAAACAACTCTGTTTTTTATGTAAATCATGTCATTTTTTACAATTGCAGACGAAAGGTCCGGAACAAGTGCGGTCGAAAGTGAACCAATTAGTGTTGAAGGAATATATAAAAATGGAATTGTCATGCCCATTGCAGTGCCCAAAAGCGACAATGCTTGTGCAGAGGTGTAGCCCGCAGCAACCAGACGCAATGGAACAATTAGAGAAATGAGTGGTTGAACCAAACTGCCAGCAATTCTAACCCCTGTTATGGTTGATGATTGTTTGATTAAGTCCTTATACACAGACTTGTCTTTAACACGAACAAATTTTCCGCCAGTTGCAAAAAAAATTATCACAACCAAGGCACTTGAAAACAAACATGCAAAGGTCATTGAAACAGCAGAAATTATTGCCCCATCGCTTATTCCAAAAAGCCCACTAATTAAAATAACAAACATTATAACACGGGCAACTTGTTCAAAAAGTTCGGTTATGCATAAGGAAAAATATTTGTTTTGCCCCCAAATGTTGCCCCTAATTGTGCTATAAACCGAAGAAAACACCAATGCAGGCAAAAGAATTAACAAAATTATTATGCACTTATCATCGGCAAAAACGTGTTTTAACACTGGAATGAATGCAACCACAAAACCGCACAGCAAAATGCTTAAAACAATGCCAATAACAACGCTAGCTGTAACCATTTTGCGCTCGGAAGTTATGTCTTGTTTTGTTCTATAACTTGCAGTTAACCTGCTTACAATAAACGGCAACCCACTAGACACAATTGTTAACAAAACCATAAAAACAGAAAAACTGACTTGATATTCGCCCAGCGCTTCTGCGCCAATTGTTCTTGACACATATATTCTAAAGAAAAATCCAATAATTCTTGTTATAATTGAAAAAATAACAATCAAAGATACGGTTTTAAATAAAGATTTCATAGTATATATTTATTTAAAAAGGTGGTTTTCTATGATTATTTCTTGCATTTTCCCACAAATGATTTATATTGACAATTTAAATACATTGTTTAAAATTAAAAACCAATTTGGTGCTGATGACAATCTTAAAGTTGGAGATTGGTTTAAAACCAGTGCTAAAAGCGGTAATGTTTATGTTGTTAAGCCTTTGGATACTTTTGACAGTGTTTCGAAAAAGTTTAATGTGGACAAACAAGAACTCAAAAAAATTGCAAATACAAAACAATTGTTTGTTGGACAAAAGTTAACTATTTTAAAATAGTTGCAAAAAAACAATAAATACTGTAAAATGTTTGAGTAACAAAAAAGGAAAAATTAAATGATTGAAATAAAACAAATATCAAGCAAAAAAGATGTTAAAACTTTTGTTGACTTTCCAACAAAGTTATATGAAGGGGTCAAGGCTTATTCTTATCCGCTTAGAAGCGATGAGTTAAACATGTTTAATCCTAAAAAAAATGTGTCGTATAAAGATTGCGATGTTGCAATGTTTTTAGCATATAAAAACGGCGAAGTTGTTGGCAGAATTGCTGCAATGGTTCAAAAATTATACAACACAAAAATGAATGAAAAAAGAGTGCGTTTTACAAGGTTCGATTGCATTAATGACCAAGAAGTTGCAAACGAATTGTTTAAAACTGTAGAAAATTGGGCAAAAGAACAAGGAATGGACACAATTCATGGGCCATTGGGCTTTAACGATTTAGATTGTGAAGGTTTGATTGTTGAAGGGTTTGAAGAGCGTTGCACATATGAAGAAAGGTACAATTTTGAATATTATAAAGATTTAATAGAAAATTGTGGCTACACAAAAGAAATTGATTGGTTAGAAAGAAAAATTTATCCACCTAAAGAAAGAAATGAACGTGTTGACAGAATTGCAGATATTGTTGCAAAAAGATACAAACTTAGGTTTGCTGAAAAAAAATCCAAACGTGAATTTTTAAAAAAGTATAAAGATGGCATTTTGCAAGTGTTGGACCAAGCATATAGCCCTTTATATGGTGTTGTTCCTTACACAGAAGAAGTTAAAGAACAACTTTTGGCTCAGTTTAAAACTTTTTTAGATTTGCGATATATGTTTGTTATTGTAAACGAAAAAGATGAGGTTGTTTGCTTTGGTGTTTCAATTCCACAATTGAATGAAGCATTATATAAATCTAAAGGCAAACTTACTCTTCCTGCAATATTTAAAGTTTTAAAAGCAATGAAATCACCAAAAGTTGTAGATTTTGCAATTATTGGTGTTAGACCTGACTATTCAAACGAAGGTGTTGGTGCTTTGGCAATTAAATATCTTATGGACAACATGGCAACCGAAGGCGTGGAATATTGTGAAACAAATCTTTGCCTAGAAAACAATGCAAAAATAAACTCTACTTGGCAATATTTTGATCATGAAATTCACCGTCGCAGACGTGCATATGTTAAAAAAATTGGTTAAAAGGAACAAAAATGGAAACACAAAATTTATCTAGTGAATTTGATATTAGAAAAGAAAAAATTAAAACAATTGAAAGCATGGGCGAGGTTGTTTTTAAAGAAAAGTTTGACAGAACACACACAATTTGCCAAGCAAGGCTTTTAAACGATGGCGAAAAGGTTAAAATTGCTGGAAGAATAGTTTTTAGACGTGTTATGGGCAAGTTTGGCTTTATGCAAATTCGTGACTTGCAAGCAAAAATTCAAGTGAGTGTTGGGGTTAATGAACTTGACACAACGGCTTACGATTTCTACAAAAAAATGATTGATATTGGTGATTTTGTTGGGGTGGAAGGTGAACTTTACACAACACAAACTGGCGAAAAAACAGTTAGGGCAAATAAAGTTATTCTTTTGTCTAAAGCATTAAGGCCTTTGCCTGAAAAATTTCATGGTTTAACTGACTTGGAGGCAAAATATCGCCAAAGATATCTTGATTTAATTTCTAATGAAGAAACCAGGCAAGTGTTTATTGGCAGAAGCAAATTGTTAAGTTTTATTAGAAAATATTTAGGCGAAAATGGCTTTTTGGAAGTTGAAACACCAATTTTGCAAAATGCTGTTTGCGGTGCAAGTGCAAAACCTTTTTTCACACACCACAATGCTTTAGATAAAGACTTAAACTTGAGAATTGCTCCTGAAACATATTTAAAACAATGCATTGCTGGTGGCTTTGATAGAGTGTTTGAAGTTGCAAAA
>CAZRJB010000009.1:30431-38775 GCA_964600435.1 uncultured Lachnospiraceae bacterium | reverse complement strand
AAACAGTAACACCACTAACTGACACAGACACATCACAAGGCAAACCAATTTCAGGCGATGTTGAATGGGCAATTGGGGATGTATATTTTGACGACCTAAATTGCAGCAATGACGAAATTGCCACACCAATTGTGTTTACGTTTAAAATGACAAACGAGTCAGGCTATGCCGTAACAGCAGAAATCAGTTTGTCAGGTGATTTAAGCACAAAAATCACATCCACAGTTGCATTTACTACTGCAACTGAAGGTGAAACAGTAACATCATCAGGAAATTTTTGTGTTATAAACGAAACCAAAACTGTTACAGCGACTTTAACAATGGTTCCAGCAACCGAAGAAAAATTAGACAAAATCAATCTTAACAACCTAAAACTTAAGTTTGAAAAGGTGGCAGAAGAAACATCTCTTACTAATTTTGAATTTACTAAAGATACAACAAACAAAACAGCAAAAGTTAAAGCAGTAAACACATCAATAACAACAGCAAACATTCCAGCAGTATTTTCATCTGGAACTGACTTATATGTTGTAACGGAAATATATAGTGTTTATAGGAGTCCTTTTTATGAAGGCGCGTTTATAGATTGTACAAGTTTAACATCTGTTACAATTCCAAGCACAATAACAAGCATTTGTAATTACGCTTTTAAAGGTTGCACAAGTTTATCCTCAATAACAATTCCATCAAGTGTAATTAGTATAGATCAGTATGCATTCCAAGGATGCACTAGTTTAACCTCTATTACAATTCCAGATAGTGTAACAAGCATTGGTAGTTCTGCATTCTCTGGTTGCACGGGGTTGAACTCGGTAACAATTCCTAATTCAGTATCAACCATGAGCGAAATGATGTTTTCTGGCTGTTCTAGTTTAACCTCGGTAACAATTCCTACAAGTGTAACTGAACTGAAAATGCAAATTTTTTCTAGTTGCACGAGTTTAACATCTGTCACATATCTTGGAACAATGGCACAATGGAATAATATTAACAAAACTACAGGTTCTTCTTATACATGGATCTCTGGCAATAGCACTATTACTCAAGTTGTCTGCTCCGATGGAACAATAACTCTATAATCGGGTTAAATGAATTATTAACATTTAATTCTTAAAACACATCATTAAAAAAATGGTGTGTTTTTTGTAATGTGATAAACAAATCTTAAATTTTATTGAAATTCCCTCTTGAATATTGAATATAAATATGTTATACTTTTATTGAAAATTAATTAATGAGGTGGTTAAATGGTTAAAGATTCAGAATTTTCTTCTTCAACAAAAAATGAAGTTTCGGATTTGATTAACAATAAAAAAGATGCTTTTGACATGTTAAGAGAAGTTTTAGAAGGAGAAGGTTGTTATGATTATTCAGAAATTGTTACACGTTTGCAAACACAGTTTTTTGCTTATGAAAGAAACAGGCAAAACATTTTAACTGCGCAAGCATGGAGAAATGGTTGGCGCAACAACTCGTTTAGAGTTAACAAAACAATTGCTCCAATAACCTCAAACAATGAATATTCTTCTTTTGCTTTAATTGAACCAAGTGATGAACTTTTGTTGCACTATCCTTTAGACGATGACTATATTTCTTTAAATGGTCCTTTTGCGCTAAAAGATGAAACAGAATACACAGAACAAAATTTTAACAGAGAGTTAAAAAACATAGAAGATAAATTAGGCATTGTTGTAACACAAAAAGAAAACTTTTCGTCTTCAAAATTTAAGCAAAGCTTTATGAAAAGAGCAATTGTTAAAATTAAAAACATTTTTTATAAACTTTCTAAAAAGCAACACGAAATGCAAACATCCTATTCAGGAAAAATCAATTTAAACACAAATGTTGAAGGCTTTAAACCTTCATATGTAGACAGATTGGCAAAAGTTTATGATTACATTTTAAAAGTTTCTGTTAAAGATGTTGCAAAAAGTTATAAAAATGGAGAAAAATTGCCAAAATCTCTTCTTTTTGTGTCAAGAATTTATGCAAACATTTTAATGTCTAGAGTTCTTGATTTAAGAGATGTTTCAAACAATAAAAAACTTGAAAAATGTTTGTGGTTGCAATATGCAAACAACCTAAACAAATATTGCTTTAATTCTAACGATTTAAAACTAATAACAACAATTGGATTGGAAGCGGCAACAAAAACTTGCAAAAAACTTGGCATTTCAACATCAAACATAATTTCTAAAATGACAATGTTAGGTTTTAAATATGATTGTGTTCCAACAGACGAAAAATCAGCATTAATCAAGGCAACTCAAAGGGACTATAGCATATATTCACAAGAGTCAGTTGAAAAAAGATTAGAAAAAGAAAAAGCAGAAACAATTGGCGAAAAAGAAGACAAGGCAAAAACAGATACAAAAAGCGAAACAAAAGAAGAAGAAAAAGTGCATTTTTCAACAAATGTAAAATCTTCAAATGTTAAAGAATCAACAATCACAAAAATGGTTGATAAGGCGGTTGTTAATTGCTTGTCTACTCAAGGTACAAACTTGGCAGAAAAAATCAACTTAGGCAAAGTTAATGGCAAAAAGTTAGAAAAAACAACTGCTCAACTTAACTTATATAATCTTGTTCTTAGTTATTATGTTCAAGCAAGCAGGTCTAAGCCAATGTCAGTAAAAAACGAAGGGCAATTTAATGAAAACGAAATTTCTAAAGCAAAACTTATTGTTCAAGCAATAATTCACGAAAGACAAAGCTTAATTGAAAATGTTGCAGCTAACAGTGACCACAAACAAGAAAATCAATCCTCTAGAGCCTTTGTTAACGAAGTTTGTAAAGAATTGAACAAAGATAGTGTTGCAAAATATTTTACAAAACTTGTAAAAAATGCTGTAGAACATTTCACAACTGAAAAGTCAGAAGAATCAACAAAAGCAACTGAAAAAGCAGAAGTATCTGATGTTTTAAATGAACAACTTTTAGAAGATCTTGACAAAAAATATGAAGAAATATCAAACTATGTACCAGACTTTGTTTTTGTTGATGAACAAGAAACACAAAACAATTCAGAAGCAGATTTGGAAACAGAATACAAACCAAACTTTATAATTATTGACGAAAACTCTAATTCATCTGGAAATCAAAAAGAATAATTAAGCAAAGAACAATACATATAAATTTAAAAGAATGCAACCAACAAAACTTGGTTGCATTTTTTGTGGCATAAAAATGTGTAAAATCATATAAAAAACTATGCAAAAAAAACTTATAATAAAACCAAACGGATATTATGAAGGCATAATAAAAAACTTGTATGCAGGAAACGAAGGTGAGGTGTTAACATTTTTGCAAGAAATGTATCAAGCAAATTTGGTTTTTCCTTTTGAAAAAGAACAATATGAGTTTTTAAAAAAGTTATATGAAGATGATATTGAACACACAAAAAGGCTTGCCGAAATTCTTGTGTTAATGGGTGCCGACCCCAAACTTATAAACATTCAAAACATTTGGATTTCTGGGAAAAGCATAGACTATGTAAAAAGTTTTAAACAAATTTTGTATACCAATTTGGAACTAAAAGAAAAGGTTATAATTGATTATAAAACAGCAATCAACAAAATATCAGATGCAAACATAAATTTAATTTTAACATTAAATTTGGAAGAAGAAATTTTGCACAAGAACATCATTATAAAACAGATTGAAAAGTTGCAAGAATAGTTAAAAAATGCAAAAAATGTGGGATTTTTTGTAAAAATGTTTATAAAACACGCAATTTTTATTTATAAACGATTAATTATTATTTAATTTGTTTTGAATTTTTTGCTTTTTGTTGTAAACTCTATATTGACAATTTATAGGGAGTACAATAATTATGGGTATTTTTTCAAGAGATTCAAAAAGTATTAAAAAATTAAAAAAGATTGCAAACTTGGTTGTTGCATTAGAAGATAAATATGCTGCAATGTCAGACGATCAACTTAAGGAGCAAACTCAAGTTTTAAAACAAAGGTTGGAAAATGGTGAAACATTAGACCAAATTTTGCCAGATGCATATGCTGTTAACCGTGAAGCATCATTCAGGGTTTTAAACATGAAACATTTTTATGTTCAAATTATGGGTGGCATTGCTTTGCACCAAGGCAGAATTGCAGAAATGTCAACTGGTGAAGGTAAAACATTGGTTGCAACTCTTCCTGCCTATTTAAATGCCTTAACAGGAAAGGGTGTGCATGTTGTTACTGTAAACGAATATTTGGCAAAGCGTGATGCAGAACAAATGGGAAAAGTTCATCGCTTTTTGGGCTTGACTGTTGGTGTTGCGGTTAGCGGTATGGATGAAAATGCAAAACGTGAAGCATATAAGTGTGACATTACATATTCAACAAACAACGAACTCGGTTTTGACTATTTGCGAGACAACATGGTAACTCAAGCACAACGTCGCATGCAAAGAGGGCACAACTTTGCAATTGTGGATGAAGTTGATAGCATTTTAATTGACGAAGCAAGAACGCCATTGATTATTTCAGGAAAAGGTGTTAAATCATCCGACGCATACTACACTGCGCAAAAGTTTGCAAAAACTTTGATTCCTGAAGAAGATTTTGAAATTGATAAAAAAATTAAAACAATTCACCTAACAGAATCAGGAACTGCCAAGGCGGAAAAGTTTTATAAAATTGAAAACTTGGCAGACGTTAAATGCATGGAATTAAACCATTATATTTTGAATGCTTTAAAAGCAAACTACATTATGATGGCAGATGAAAACTACATTGTTAAAGATGATGAAATTCTTATTGTAGACGAGTTTACAGGTCGTTTAATGAATGGCAGACGCTTTTCTGATGGTTTGCATCAAGCAATAGAAGCAAAAGAAGGTGTTAAAATTAAAGATGAAAACAAAACTCTTGCAACAATAACATTCCAAAACTATTTCCGTTTATACAAAAAACTTAGCGGTATGACAGGAACGGCAAAAACAGAAGAGGCAGAGTTTAATGGAATATATAAACTAGACGTTATAACAATTCCAACCAACAAGCCTTGCATAAGAATTGATGAACCTGACATTATTTACAGAACAGAAAAAGGCAAACTTAATGCAATAATTGAAGAAATTAAAGAGCGTCATGCTTTGGGGCAACCAATTCTTGTTGGCACGGTTAACATTGACAAGTCGGAAGAATATTCAAAAGCATTAACCAGAGCGGGAATTAAACATACTGTTTTAAATGCAAAAAATCACGAAAAAGAAAGTGAAATTGTTGCACAAGCAGGTAGGTTTGGTGCCGTTACAATTGCAACAAACATGGCTGGTCGTGGAACAGATATTTTGCTTGGTGGAAATCCAGAATTTTTAGCAACAAAAAAAATGGAAAAAGAAAAATTTGAGCCGGAAGAAATTTCTTTTGCAACATCATTCATTTCTTCAGATGACGAAAAATTGAACAACGCCAGAGAAGTGTTTAAAAAATACTTTTCTGAGTTTAAAACAATAACTGATGAAGAAAAACAAAAAGTTATTCAAGCAGGCGGTTTGCATATTATTGGCACAGAACGTCATGAGTCTAGACGTATAGACAATCAGTTGCGTGGGCGTAGTGGCCGTCAGGGCGATATTGGAAGTTCTGTTTTCTTCCTTTCTTTAGAAGACGATTTGATTGTTCGCTTTAGCGGAACAAAACTTCAAACTATTGCGGATGCATTAAAAATTGACGATAACACTCCAATTCAAATGCGATTAATGTCAAAACAAATTGAATCTGCTCAAAAGAAAATTGAAGCACAAAACTATGGTTCTAGAAAAACAGTTCTTCGATTTGACGATGTTATGAACACTCAAAGAGAAATTATATATGGCGAAAGAAACAAAGTTTTAGATGGTGTGGATATTCATGAACAAATTATGCAAATGATTCCAGCGGTTATTGGCAGAATTGTTGACCAACAAGTTGATGCCGACAAACCAAGTTTTGATTGGGACTTAAATGCAATCAACATGGGGCTAGAAGACAAACTTTTCCCAAAAGGAACAAATCTTGTTACACCTGAATTTGTTGACGATTTAGATGCAGAAGAGTTAAAAGAAAAACTAACAAATCATATAACAACTCGTTATCAACAATTGTGTGACAAAACCAAAGAGTTTGGTTTTGATTTTAGCAACATTGAAAGATTTATGCTTTTAAGAGTGGTTGATTCATTGTGGATGGACCACATTGACGAAATGAATGTTTTAAAAAATGAAATCATAATTCAGCAATATGGACAACACGACCCTGTGCTAATGTACAAAGAAGAAGGGTTCCAAATGTTCGACAAAATGGTTGAGCGCATTCAGGAAGACACAATTGCATTCTTGTTAAACAGCAAAATTGAAATTAAAATGCCAAAAGAAATGGCAGAAAAAATGATGAAAGAACATCCAGAAATGGCAGAAAAATATAAACCTGCAGAAGTAGTAAATCATACTCCGGCAGTTGCACAAAAACAACCAGGCAGAAACGAAAAATGCCCATGCGGAAGTGGAAAGAAATACAAAGATTGTTGTGGTAAAAACAACTAGTTGGTGATTGCTTTTTGTTTTTCAAATAATTGTTTGTTGACAAGATATAATTAATGAATTATAATGGTAAAAAACAGTGGAGGAAGTATGGAGAAAAATTTTCCTGAAATTAACAATTTAGAAAAACTTAGCAATGAAGAGCTTGTTGCTTTAAAACAAAAAATTAACAACTTTAAAACAAATCAAATAAATGGTTTAAATGAAGAGTTGAAAAAAAATGACAAATCATTAAACAAATGTTCGGGTTGGATGTCAACATCAATTAGTGCTGCAGTAGTTGGCGGAATGATGGGGTTTATAATTCCTATGTTTTGGGGCTTTGCTGTTGCTGGTTTAATAAGTTGTGCTGTGTCATTGCCTTTCTTTTTAAAATGCATAAAAAAACAAAGCAAAACTGATAAAAGCATTGTTAATGTTAAAAAGGAGGCTGACTCTGCAATTGCCGAAGTAGATGGCGAATTGTATAGACGAACCTTAACAAGTTCAAAAATTGAATCTTCTCAAAAACAAAATTCTGTTCAAAAGCAAGTTGAAAAAACTGAAACATTAACAAAAACTGCAAAAGAAAATATAAAATAGAGTTTAATTAAAAAATAGGGGAATTTATATAATTTTTCCTATTTTTTTAAAAAAAAATTATATTTTTGATATTGAAAAACAATATTTTATATGTTATCATGTTTGTATGGAAGATATTAATAAAATTAAAGAATATTATTGCAAACAAATTTTTGATGACAACCTTCAAAATGTTGTTGTTTTGCTAAAAACAATTGAGTATGCTTATCGTCAAAACTTATTAAAAAACACTGAAGAATACAAAACTTTAATGTCTATTTATGCATGTTTAAATTCAAACAGGCAAGGCGTGGTAAATTTATTAGATAAATATATTGGAAAAAATGTTGCAGAAAACTTATATGATTTATATAAACAAGCGCAAACTGAATGTTTTAAACAAATATTAAATGAATGCTATTCTTTTGACGATAACGACATAGATAAAAATTTGCAAATTGATGAAGTACCTGTTTACAATATTAAAAAAATGCCAAAAAAAATGTTAATTAATGTTGCTAAATTGGAAAGAAATGAAAAATTAAGCAAAGAAGAATTGCAAAAATTTTTGGAACAATATGTTTATTACAGAACATATAGAAAAATTAATAATGACTATAAATCTTTAAGTTTTATTAGCAACAATGATGTTCATGCTTTTAGAGACATAAACCAATTTGTAACTTTTGTTTATCCAAGTGACATTCCCGCAAGGTATGTAATTTCAATTTCTAGAAAAGATGCTCATGTTAAATTTTATAACAAAACCCCCGCTTCAAGAATGTCTCAACACTTCTCAACGCCAAAAAATTTATTAGACAGCACAAACGAATTTAATGAAATTGCTGTTTTAAGAAAAGATGTGCATAATCCTGAAAGCAGAGAAATTTTGCCAGTTGCAATTTTGTGTAATAAAAAAATTACTCCTTTAGAACGAGAAATTGCAAAAACACTTGGAATTTCCATCATATTTTCAGAAACCGAATACACTCAAAAAAAATATTCAAAAAAGAAAAAACTAGATTATAGATATTATACTCCTGGAAAAAAAGAAGTAAAATATGATTTTACAGAAATAATAACATAACAATTCGCAACTTCAACAAAATTCTCTAAATAGTTTAAAAAAACGTTTTTATTTGCCGTAAAAACTAATAAAAAACCAAAATTGTTTTGGTTTTTTTATTTCAAAAAGGTACAAATCAAAAAAGGTACAAAAGTTGGTGCGCCGTGGGCGCGACGCGTTAAGCAAAGTTG
>CAZRJB010000009.1:0-30331 GCA_964600435.1 uncultured Lachnospiraceae bacterium | reverse complement strand
ACGAACGGCGAAAAAAAATACCTTTCAAAAAAGGTACAAAAGTTGGTGCGCCGTGGGCGCGACGCGTTAAGCAAAGTTGCCGGTGGCAAGTTTGTAGCCAAAGCGGGAGCAAATACCAATTTGCGAGTGGGCAGGGGCATTTATGCCCGACGAACGGCGAAAAAAAATACCTTTCAAAAAAGGTACAAAAGTTGGTGCGCCGTGAGGAGCTCGAATCCCCAACCTTTGGTTCCGTAGACCAACGCTCTATCCAATTGAGCTAACAGCGCAAATAATAAAATACAAATGTTCTTTGATAAACCACAAAGGAACCAAAGGTTTAAAAATGTCCCAAAATGCACAAAAAATGTTTAATGATTGCTTAATTGGGTGATGTTGATTTGATTGCAGCGTTTGTGCTTAAATAACATCTTTGCAATTGTAATATATTTATTATTTTTTGTCAATAAAAATTTTAGTTTGTTGGAAAAGTTATGCGTGTTTAAGAATGTATTTAATAAATACATTGAATTTTATTTTTAAATGTGATATGCTGTTTTTATACTTTAAAACAAGGATTATAAAATGGAACGTTTAAATATTGGAATTTTTATAGACACTTTTTATCCTATGATTGATGGTGTGGTTAGTGTTGTAGATAATTATGCAAAAAGGCTTTGCAAATTTGCTAATGTTACTGTGTTTGCTCCAAAAATGAAAAAGAACGAGCAATTTAACGATGAAAGCCTTGCATATAAAGTTGTCAGGTGCAAATCTTTAGATTTAGGCTTTTTGGGTTTGGATTATAGTTTGCCACTTCCAAAAAAAGATAAGAAATTTCAAAAGGCAATTAGTGATGCAAAATTAGACATAATCCATATACATTCTCCATTCTCGATTGGTAAAATTGGTGCAAACTTTGGAAAAAAGAACAATATTCCTGTTGTTGCAACTTTGCATAGTCAATATAAAAAAGATTTTTATAAATCCACAAAAAGCAGACTTATTTCAAAAATAATGACAAACATCATTGCAAAAACTTTTAACAAAGCAGACGTTTTATGGACAATGAATTCTGCATGTGTTAATTTGAGCAGAGAATATGGCTATAAAGGTAAAACAGAAATTGTTCCAAATGCAACTGATTTGGTTAATAGTTTTTCTGGCAAAGATTTGTCTGAATTTAAAAATGAAATAAGGCAAAAATATAACATTTCCGAGTCTGACAAAATTTTAATTAGCATAGGCAGGTTAAACAAATTAAAAAATTTAGATTTTGTTTTTGATGTTTGCAAAATTTTAAAAGATAAAAGGCTTAATTTTAAATTGTTGCTAATTGGCGACGGAAAAGAAAGAAAGCATTTTGAAAAAAAATGCAAAAAGTTAAAAATTGAAGAAATCCCTGTTTTTGTTGGAAAAATTTCTGACACAACATTAAAAAGTAAATTTTTGGCAATTTCTGATTTACATATTTTTCCTTCGTTTTATGACACAGACGGCATTGTTAAAATTGAAGCAGCGGCATTTTCGGTTCCAACAATATTTATAAAAAACAGCATCGCTTCATCAACAATAACAGAAAATGTCAATGGTTTTATTGGCGAAAACAACAAAGAAGAATTTGCAAACAAAATAATCAGTGTTTTTAAAAACCCACAACTTTTAGCAACGGTAAAAGAAAATTGTAAAAAAGATTTATACATAACTTGGGATAATTTAGTTCCAAGTGTTCTAGAAAAATATAAAAAACTTATTCAGGAGAAAAAATGCAAAAAGAATTAATTTCAGTAATTGTTCCATGCTATAACATGGAAAAATATTTGCCAGACTGTTTTGATAGTTTGATAAATCAAAAATATGATAATTTAGAGATGATTTTTGTCAACGATGGTTCAAAAGACAACACTTTAGAAATGCTAAAAAGTTTTTGCAAAGACAAAACCAATTGCAAAATTGTTGACCAACAAAATTGCGGGCTTAGCAGTGCAAGAAATTCCGGCTTGAAATGTGCAACTGGAAAATATATTTATTTTTTTGACCCAGATGATTTTTTATCGCCTGAAATTATTTCTGTTTTGCATAACAATATGGTTAAAAATGACGTTGACTTTTCAATATGTAGATATCAACGAGTTAAGGAAAATTTTCAGTTAAATTACAAAAAAACAAAAAAAATTAGCAAAAAAACAACTTTTTTTGATAAAGAAAGCACAATTTGTCAACTTTATAGTGGAAAATTGTTTGATGTTTGTGTTTGGAACAAACTCTATAAACATGAAATTTTAAAACAATTTTCTACCTATCCAGATGTTTACAACACAAACATTAAGTATGGTGAAGATGTTGAGTTTAACATGCTCTATTTAGAAAAATCTCGTGGCGCAGTTTTTACAAAAACAAAACTATATTACTATCGCCAACGCAAGGGCAGCCTTGTTAGAAGCGCATTTAACGAAAAAAGATTGACTGATTTTATTGGCATAAATCATGCAATTGAAGTGTGCAAAAACAAATTTCCAATTGCAGAAGATTATGTTAGAAGTTGGAAGGGGTTGATTTGTGTTGAAATGTTGTTTTACATATACAAAAGCAATTATTCAAACAAGCAAGTCATAAACTCTCTTTTATCCGATTTAAAAGCAAATTTAAAATATATCAAAAAATGCAAAAGAAATCATCTATATAGAAGAATGCTTGTTCCACTAACTTATCCACTTTTTAAATTATTTCTAAAAAAACGCTTAAAAAATAAAGCCGAATAACACAATACAAAATCATTTTAAAATTATTGTAAATATTTTTCTAATATGTTAAAATGTTTTTGTGAATTTTGAAAATCAAATTAAAGATTTGTCCGCGTATAAAAACTTCAAAAGTGCAATGGCAATGCAAAAACTTAGTCAGGCATATTTGTTTGTTAGCCCTGATAAACTAACAAACAAAGTTTTTTTGACGGAAATTGCAAAATTGTTGCAATGTGAAAGTTATTTGGGGTGTAATCAATGCTCTAATTGTGCAAAAATTAATGCCGGAACTCATCCTGATGTGCTTGTTTATCCAGCAGCACAAACATTTATGGTGGAAGATGCGTCAAGCATATACAATAAAGTTCAGATTAAACCAATGCTTTCAAAACATAAAATTTTTATAATAAACAACCTAGACTTATCAACCGAACAGGCTCAAAACAAAATGTTAAAAATATTGGAAGAGCCACCAGAAAATGTAATTTTTCTAATGTCCGCATGCAATCAAGAAAAGGTTTTAAGCACAATTTTGTCTAGGGTGCAAAAAGCAACAATAGATAGGTTAAGCTCAGATAAAATTAAGGCAATTTTTAGAGATGTGACGGAAGATGTTTTGCAAGTTGCACTTTGTTTTGGCGTGGGCTATGTTGGCAAAACACAAGACATTATTGAAAATTCAGAATTTATAAATAATTATAAAAATATGGAAAATTTATTAAAAAACATGAAAAATAGTTCACAAATCCCATATTTTTCTCAATATTTTATAAAAGACAAAAAAACTTTTGAAGGGAATTTGTTAATTTTAAATTCATTTTTTAGAGATATGCTAATGCTGTCTTTAAACAAAAACAATTTAATCAACAACCAAATGCTTGAGCTAGAATGCAATGGGTTAACACAAGAATTTTCTATTTCAGCAATTGTTGAAATTATAAAAAGAATAAACTTAATCAAAAAGAAATTAGACAGCAATGTTAATTTAACCATTTTAGCAGACAATTTGCTTTTTGATATTTTGGAGGTAAAATATTTATGCAAGTAAAAGAAGTAAAAGTGTGTTTTTCGCCAAACGGCAAAGCATATTCGTTTGATTGCTCTGAGGTTTTTGTTAAATATGGCGAGCATGTTTTGGTTGAAACTGTTAGAGGAATGGAAATTGGAACCATTTGTTCGAAAGTTTCAGTAAAAAATTCTGATGAGTTTGCGGAACCATTGAAAAAAATTTTAAGATTGGCAACAATTGATGAAATAAAACAAAAAGAACTAAACAAACAAAAAGAGCAAGAAATTAAAAAAAGTTGCGAAAATCTTGCAAACAAATTAAATTTAGAAATGAAAATTGTTAGTGCAGAACTCAATTTTGAGGCAACAAAAGTTATAATTAGTTTTACATCAGAAACCAGAATAGATTTCCGTGAATTGGTTAAACAATTGGCAGGGAAACATAAAATGCGAATTGAACTAAGACAGTTGGATGTTCGTGAAGAAACAAAAACAATTGGCGGTCTTGGTCCATGTGGCAGAGAGTGTTGCTGTTCAAAATTTCTTTCCGAAGCAGCACATAGCAGCATTAAAATGGCAAAAGTTCAAGGCTTGTCGCTTAACCCAACAAACATTAGCGGATTATGTGGAAAGTTAAAATGTTGTTTAACATATGAAAATGAGTACTATAGTGAAATTGGAAAATTAATGCCAAAAATAAACACAGAAGTTACAACTCCTGACGGAAAAGGCTTGGCCGTGTTTGTAAATTTTTTAAAACAAGAAGTTGGTGTTAAATTTTTAAATCCAGATGGTTCGCAATGCATTAGGGATTACAACGTTAAAGATATAAAATTTTAAAAAAGGATGCGAGAGAACTTTGTTTCTCTCAATGTTTTTTGTGGAAATAAAAATAGGTCCAAACGAAAGGTTGGACGACTTACAGTTAAACGGGTTAAAAATAATTCAAAAAATTGGTGGCTATGGTTTTACAAGCGACTCTGTTTTGTTGGCAAATTTTGTTAAAGCAAAAAAAACCGATGTTTGTCTTGAAATTGGTGCAGGTTGTGGGGTTATTTCCATTTTGGTTAATCATAAGCAAAAACCAGCAAAAATTTACGCTGTTGAAATCCAAACAGAACAAGGCAATTTGGCTAAAAAAAATGTGGAACTTTGCAAAATGAACAATTCAATTGAAATTGTTTCAGACAAAATTCAAAACTGGAAAAAGCATTTTTCTGCCGGACAATTTGATGTTGTTTTTTCCAATCCGCCATATTTTAAATTTGACAAGAATGTTTGTGGTGAAATAACAGAAAAGGTTGTTAGCCGGTTTGATAAAGAACTCTCGCTTGACGATTTCTTTTTGTCAATTAGCAAGTTGTTAAAATTTGGAGGCAAGTTGTTTTTTGTGCATGACTCTAGCAGACTATATGAATGTATGTTCATAATGCAGAAATATGGAATAACCCCCAAAAGGCTTTGTTTTGTTCATCCCAACAATCAAAAAAATGCTACCGTTTTTTTGTGTGAAGCATGTTTGGGCGGCAAGAACGGCTTAAAAGTTTTACCCCCAATTTTTACAAACAATTTAAATGGCGACTATATTCAAACCATTCAAAAACTATTTAAAACCGTTAAAAATTAAAAAAGGAGATTTTTATGCTATATTTTATTGCAACCCCAATTGGCAATTTAAAAGATATTTCAATAAGAGCAATCGAAACTTTAAATTCGGTTGATGTTATTGCCTGTGAAGACACTCGCAACTCTTTAAAACTTTTAAATCATTTTAACATTCACAAAAAACTTATAGCCTATCACAAATTTAACGAACAAAATTCAAGCGAAGGAATAATAAAATTGCTTAAAGAAGGCAAAAATGTTGCAATAATTAGCGATTCGGGCATGCCAGTGATTTCTGACCCCGGCGAAACAATTGTCAAAAAGTTAACAGAACAACAAATTCCTTACACGGTTATTCCAGGAGCAAATGCCGGACTTTGTGCATTAATTTTAAGCGGAATGAATTCTGCCAGATTTTCTTTTGTGGGGTTTTTGCCAGACATAAAAAAAGAAAAAATTGCACTTTTAGAAGAAATTAAAGAATATAAAACAACATTAATTTTTTATGTTGCACCGCATGACGTTAAGTCAACAATAACAATTTTGCATGAATACTTAGGTTCAAGAAAGGCTGTTTTGGTTAATGAAATAACAAAAATTTATGAAAAAACGTTTTCTTTTAATTTGGGTGACAATTTGGACATTGATTTTAAAGGTGAATATGTTTTGGTTGTTGAAGGGAACAACTCTGAAAAACAAAACGAACTAAACGGTTTAAGCATAGAAGAACATTTAAAATATTATTATTCTCTTGGCGAGAGTAAAAATAATGCAATAAAAAAAGTAGCAAAAGAAAGAGGTTTGTCAAAAAACGAAGTATATCAAGTTGCTCTACAAATTGAAAAATTGTCAAAAAATTTATTTGATTCAAATTGAATGTTGCAAAATTGAACAATATGTGTTATATATATATTATATATAAAAAATGTGGAGGAAAAATGAAAAAAATATTTAAAGCCCTTATTGCTTTGGTTATTATTGTTGCTTTGGCAGTTGGTGCTTATTTTGTTTTTAAAGGGAAAGATGGTTCAATCACCATATATAACAATGTTTATAATCTTTCTTATAGCGTTAAACAAGACGAGGATAACGTGGTAAACAAAGTGAATTTGGCTGTTGAAAACATGCTTAACATTATTGAGGCAAATTCGCTAAGCATTCCAGAAACACAAAAAAACTTGCAGGTTTTTAAATGTTTAAAAGATGGCTATTCATACATTAATGCAGAAATTTTGTGCAATGGTTGCTTTTTAATGAAAAATGATAGCATGGTTGATTACATCAACAATGCAAGCAACAGTTTGAATAATGTCAAAAAAATATATTTAGATTGTTATGGATATTTAAAAAACACATATTTTAAAATTGTTAACACAGAATACAATGTTGCAACAATGAAAGATTACATTGTCAATTTTGAAAATTTGTTTAAAGAAATTTTAAACGACTACAATTCATTTTTTTATAACTCGAGCATTGCATATAGTCATTGCCTAAACAACACAATGTTAAAAAACAATGCTTACAAGTTAAGTGTTGAATATTCTGCAAATTTAATTAATGAGTTTTATAAATCAACACAATCATATAAAAACAACATTTTTGCAGAAGCGCAAAAAGTGTTAGCAAAACTAAATGGTGATTTTTCTGAAGAATATTTTCAAAACAAAGAAGTGTTTGACAATCTTATCAACATTTCTCTCACTATAAACGTTGGAGAAATTTGTATTCAATATGTTTCTGGAGGAATTAGTGCTTACATTGCCAAACTTCCAGAGGCGGATAGAGTTATTGTTAATAATTATGTTAAAAATGTGATAGGGGGATAACAAGCATGAAAAAAATATTATTATCTTTTGTTTTAATTGTGTGCTGTGCTTTTTGTTTTGCAGGTTGCGACAATTCGTTGTCTGAAACCTATTGGGCAGACACTTCAAAAACTTTAACAGAATATTTTGAAAGTGAAGAATATCAACAGGTTACAAACTTGTCATTTTGTACAAACATTGTTACAATTTCAAATGCAAACTATGGAGAAAGTGGTCAAATTAGTCAACAATATGCCGAATTGATTGGTGTGTATCAACAACTTTTGGAACAAAGCATATTTTGTTTGCAAAAATATGCAAGAACTTTTTCCGTTATTCCAACAAACAATAACGGCGAGTTAAAAGATAGCATAAAAAAAGTCAACTCTTCGTTTGAAACATTTAAAAATGAAGTTAAGGAGTTTTTAGTTATCAAATCTAACTACGAATTAAATGTTGAATCAGATTCAGAAGATTTTGCATCAAAGCAAATTGAATTAGATAGATTAAACAAATTTAAGTATGCGTTTTTAGATTTAATCAACAAAACTTACGAATTGTCGTTAAATGTTTACACTGCATACACAATTGGTTATCACGATTTTTACGATTACACAAACA
Organism: uncultured Lachnospiraceae bacterium; assembly: GCA_964600435.1. Lineage (GTDB taxonomy): Bacteria > Bacillota > Clostridia > Christensenellales > UBA1242 > HGM11367. The sequence continues at coordinate 22,566 of CAZRJB010000009.1, read as the reverse complement.
TTAATTTAGAAGATTTAACAAATGTTACAATGGATGCAGAACGCAAGTTGGCAATAAACAGTTCAAATTTGCAGTTGGTTAATTCAGCCATTAAGGTGTTAAACTTATATCTTAAAAACGACATAAACAACAATTACAATAACTATTGGGAAAAATCTAAAAAATTCTATAGTGAAGTTTTAAAATATATTTATGAAAACGACATAACAGAAATTAGTGCATCCGAATTCAAATCAAAATTTACAACCTGGAAGGGTGTATATGATGAATTCTGTGAAGATGCTGAAACATTTAACAAAATTGTTGAAGAAATAAAATTGGATGTTTTAAAAGAAAGCAACTACGATGCTCTTGAATATTCAAAAAAGACAAACAATCCTTCGGACCAAAGCAAAGTTAATTTCTTTTTAAATTATTATAAAAATGTGGAAATTCTTTACAACAATTCTCTAAAAATGCTATTTATAAAATAACACAACAAAAAAGCAAATTTTGCAAGAAGCAGTTTTTGCTTTTTTTGTACAAAACTAGCATTTGCTCGGTTGCAAAACCAACGACAAATTGTTGCTAATTTGTATGTATTAAACTTTACTTTTGTAAAAAAATATGATATATTCTTCTTAAAAGGTGAGAACATGGATAATTATAAAAAACAAGAACTGGATGCCTTGGGCATATATGAATTACGAACTGTTGCAAGAAACATTGGTGTTAAGTCGCCGACAACAAAAAAACATGACGAATTGGTAGAGTGCATTTTAAAAATCCAAAATGGAGAAGAAAAGGCATCTTCTTCAAACAAAGGTCGGCCACCCAAAAAAATTTCTTTGGCTTCTTCAAATTTAGACTTAGACAAAATTGAAGGTGAGCCTCGCAATTTTGAATATGCTCCCGATTCAAATGATGGTTTTTGTCTATCTAGCTGTTTTTCGGGTCCTTTTAAAGAATTGTATTCTTGTCAGGGTGTTTTAAGAGTTGTTGAAGACAAAAAATATATTTATAACCATATGGGTGTTGTTCGCTTTGTTATGGTGGATGATGAAATGTGTCAAAAATATGGTTTAAAATTTGGTGACTATGTTGTTGGAAAGGCATATAACATAAGTAGCAGAATTGGAAAGCTAAACAGTGTTCAAGAAATCAATTTTGCAAACATCACAACAAGTTGTGGAACAGATGACAAAAAAATTGTTATAAAAGGCTCAAAAAATGTTAAAGAAATATATGATAATATTTTGGCATCTGAAAAACCAATAAGGGTTGCAATAGAACTAGAAGTTAATGATTATGGTGTAATAACACTTAGAGATGACTGCATATATTTTTATAGTCATGAACTTGATGACATAAAAAGGTCATATAACGCACTTTTGGATTGCATGCAAGTTGTTAAAGAACTTAGTGAAAACAATAAACCATTTTCGCTTTATTTGCTGGACATAGATTATATTTTTATTGTTTTAAGCGTTCATTTGGCTTCTAAGTATGATGCATTTGGAAATTATTCAGATGCTGGGCAGTTTATAAAAACCTTGCTTGCTTATGTAAAAAACTCTACTTGTGGCAATGCGGTAATTTACGAAAGCAAAAATTATAAAAGAAATGAATATCTAGATGCAATTTTAAATAAATATTTGTAATTTACAAAAAATAAATTGTTAAATTGATTTGATAAAATTAATTTTTGTGTTATCATACATTCTATTGGCAAGATATTTTTTGCTAGGAGGAAACATTGGAAAAGAAAAAACATATTAACATATCATATATTATACTTTTGGTGTTGGCTGTTGTTTTGTGTTTATATTTAAGCACTCAAACAACTGGAGACATTGGTGAAACAATCAGCTCAACACAAGCGGTCACTTTAATTAAAGAGCAAAAAGTGTCGCACGTTTGGTATCAAGGAACAAACTTTAGAATTAGACTTGCAGAAGGCAGTTCGGTTGAAAACCCTGAAGATTTTCCTGAAAACGCAGACTATAATTTTATTATAGGCACAGAGGCGGAACAAGAAAGCATAATTATAGCGGCTATGGAAACAAAACTTGCAGATGGCTCAGATATTACATTATCGCATTCTGAGGTTGTTGACTATTGGTCTTATTTAATGCCGGTTCTTTACATTGGTGGGGCAGTGTTGTTAATTGTGTTCTTCTATAAAATGATGAACAAATCCAACAACAGTGCAATGTCTTTTGGGAAAAGCAAGGCAAGGCAGTCTAACAATGTTAAAGTTCGTTTTTCAGACATTGCTGGGGCAGATGAAGAAAAAGAAGAACTTAAAGAAATTGTTGAATTTTTAAAAAATCCTAAAAAGTTTACAAATCTTGGAGCAAGAATTCCAAAAGGTGTGCTTTTGGTTGGAAATCCGGGAACAGGAAAAACTTTGCTTGCAAGAGCGGTTGCTGGAGAAAGCAATGTTCCGTTCCTTTCAATTTCTGGTTCAGACTTTGTTGAAATGTTTGTTGGTGTTGGTGCAAGCAGAGTTAGAGATTTGTTTGATCAAGCAAAAAAGAATGCACCTTGCATTGTGTTTATTGATGAAATAGACGCTGTTGGTCGCCAACGTGGTGCTGGCCTTGGTGGCGGAAATGACGAAAGAGAGCAAACATTAAACCAATTGCTTGTTGAAATGGATGGCTTTGAAGCAAATGACGGAATAATTGTTTTGGCTGCAACAAACCGTAGCGATGTTTTGGACCCTGCATTGTTAAGACCGGGCAGGTTTGATAGGCAAATTTACGTACATGTTCCAGATGTTCGTGGCAGAGAAGGAATAATCAAAATTCATGCAAGAAACAAACCTATTGACGAAGAAGTAGATTTTAAAACTCTTGCAAGAATAACAAGTGGCTTTACTGGTGCAGACATAGAAAACATGTTAAACGAAGCGGCAATTTTGGCAGCAAGAAACAACAGAGCAAAAATTGTAATGGAAGACATAACCGAAGGCATAAACAAGGTTATTATGGGTCCACAAAAAAAGAGTTTGCTTATAACTGATAAAGATAAAAAAATAACAGCATATCACGAAAGTGGTCACGCAATTCTTGCTAAAAAGTTAAAAAATTGTGAAGATGTTCAAGAAGTGTCAATAATTCCACGTGGAATGGCTGCAGGCTACACAATGAGCAGGCCAGATAGTGATGATAGTCACATGACATTTGGTAAGTTGAACGACGAAATTGCAATGATTATGGGTGGCAGAATTGCAGAAGAAGTTTTTATGGATGACATTTCAACAGGTGCATCAAACGACATCCAAAAAGCAACAGAAATTGCAAAACGTATGGTTACTGAATGGGGCATGAGTGAAAAGTTTGGTTTTATGAATCTTGGTCAAAAAGAAGAAATTTTTGTTGGAAGAGATTACAAATCAAAAGTTTCATATAGTGAAAAAACCGCATCAGAAATTGACGAAGAAATTCATAACATTTTAAAACAAAACTATTTAAGAGCAAAAAAGATTATTGAAGACAACAAAGCTGACCTTGTTAAAATGGCAGAAATATTGTTGGAAAAAGAAACAATATACAAAGAAGAAGTAGACTTAATTGTTAATGGTGCTAGCAAAGAAGAAGTTTTGGAGTTCATAACAAAAAAACAATCAGAACAAAAAGCAAAAGATGAAGAAAGAAAAAAGAAGCAAGAGGTTTATGTTAAACTTCAAGATTTAGATAGAAAAGTTAAAACAGCAGAGTTCTATTATCAAAGCGGAAAAATTTCAAAACAAGACTTAGATAAGCTTTTAGAAGCAAAAAAAGAAATGGAACTTGAAATCAAACAAATTGACGGCGAAAACTCAAAAGAAGAAAATGTTGAAAATTCAGTAGAGTCTGAAAAACAAAATAATGAACCAGAAACAAACAATAAGGAGAATAACAATGAAGAAAATTAGCAAAATAATAGCATACACTTTGCTTTGTTTGGTTGTTGTTGGGTTTGGCTTAATGGCAATCATTAAAAAAGATTTTTCGCCAAACATAAAACTTCCTTCATACGAAATTAGTTCAATTCAAATTATACAAGAAAATCCAAAAAAGACTGACGGCCTTGGCAAAAAGTCTGACTACGATGCTTTTGTTAACGAATATGAAAACAGTTTTAAATTAACAATTCTTTATTCTTTGTTTTCTGGTGAAATTTCAAGAGAACAAAAAGTTGAATATTTAAAATCAAAACCTTCAACTTCGTCATCAATTGTTGTTGATATAACTTATTCTGTTGACCAAACATTAATGTGTAATGGAAAAGTTTATGAAGAAGGTTCTGGCAACAAAACAGAAATAAAATATAGAAAAGTTTTCTTTGTTGTTGAGGGCGAAAAGGGTTTGGAAACAAAAAAAATATATTTTCAATCAACCAATAATTCATATTACCAATTAACAACCCTGGCAAACTTTGATGGTTTATATAGTTTTATTATGGGATTAAACATGTTTAAGGCGGTTTAACTGGCGGAAGTGAAAATTTAACAGCAAAATTTTGTTAAACAATTTGTTTTGCATGAAAAAGGCTTCCTTTAAAAATGAAATTTAAAACAAGGCAATTTAACAAAAAATTGACCTTGTTTTTTTAATACCGGCATAAAACAAGAATAATTAATAAATATTTATCTGCATTTTTAACAAAATAACATGTTAAAAAACTAAGCAATATGCTTGTTGCTCAAATGTCCAAAAGCAAATTTTTGGTTGCTCTCGCCACTTCGCATAATAAAAATATCAAACATGATTTTTTCTTGTAAAATATATCTTTTTGGTGTAAAATATATTGCATGTTAGAAAACAAAACCAATTTTGATTTAGAATTTCAAAAAATTGTTAAAAATTTAACAGAAAAACCAAAACTTTTGTTGCATTCGTGTTGTGCTCCATGTTCAAGTGCCGTTTTGCAAAGGGTATGTGAGTTTTTTGATGTTACAGTTATATATTACAATCCAAACATTTTTCCAAGAGATGAATATGAAAAAAGAAAAAGCGAACAAATCAAACTGTGCAAATTGTTACATGTTTGTTTTCTAGATTGTGAATACAACGAAGAAGAATTTTTAACAAGTGTTTTGGGTTTAGAAAATGAACCTGAAGGCGGGGCAAGGTGTGCAAACTGTTTTTATTTACGTTTAAACAAAACAGCACAAATAGCAAAACAAAACAATTTTGGCTTTTTTGGAACAACTTTAACAATAAGTCCACATAAAAATGAGCAATTAATAAACAAAATTGGAAAGTCTTTGCAAGAAAAATATAACATAAATTTCTTATTTGCTGATTTTAAAAAACAAAATGGTTATTTAAAATCAATAAATTTTAGCAAAGAATATAATTTATATCGTCAAAATTACTGCGGTTGCAGGTTTAGCAAAAATAATTAAAAGGTGAAATATGGAAAAAAGAAAAGGCAATTTGGCATTAAAAATATGCTCTCATGTTTTGAGTGCTGTTTTTATTGCTTTGTGTCTTTTGGTTATTTTCTTTAATTTTTCTCATGAATATCATTTGGTGGATGGCGACTCAATGCTTCCAACTTTAAATTGTGAAAGCACCGACGGTGTTTTTGTTAGCAAAATAAAACCTTATTCTCGTGGAGATATTATTGTTTGTAATGCGCAAAATGAGAAAGGTGAAGATATTATGGTTATAAAACGCTTGATTGCGGTTGGAGGGGATAAACTTACAATTAGAGAAATTAACCAAAGAAATAGAATTGTGATAATTTATGCCGGACAAACAACCGAAACAATTTTAAATGAACCATATTTGCCAAATTATGATGTTAACAAGGATTTGCTTACAAAGTTTTTAAACATGGCAAATTACTCTATGCTTGTTGGTTCAGACGGCTTTATAACTTTGGCAGAAGACCAGATTTTTTATTTGGGAGATAATCGTATAAGAAGTAGAGATTGCTCCGATTATGGACCTAAAAAAACAACAGATGTTATTGGTAAGGTTGACTATATTGCTTACGGAAACAAGCATGTTTATTGGCAAGTTATTAAACAGGTGTTTGGGGGCTAGGCATGAAGGTTAAAAAAATTGAACTGTTTAATTACAGAAACTATCTAAACACTCAAGTTGAATTTGGAGATGGCTTGAATGTTATAAAAGGGCACAATGCACAAGGAAAAACAAACCTAATTGAAGCGGTATATTTTTGTGCTGTTGGAAAGAGTTTTAGAGCAACCCGAGAAAAAGAAATTATTAATTGGAACAAAGATATTGCAAAAATTAAAGTTGTTATAGAAAAAGAAATTGGCAAAAAGACAATTGAAATTTTCTTCTCAAAAAACCAAAAGAAAACAATCAAAATTGATGGCTTGCCAATAAAAAAAATTGGTGAACTTATGGGTGAACTTAATGCTGTTTTTTTTGCTCCTGACGAATTGAAGTTAATTAAAGATAGTCCAGAAGACAGACGTCGTTTTATGGATGTTTCTTTGTCACAAACATATAAGGATTATTTTTACACATTGTCTAAATATAACAAATTATTGCAAAGCAGAAACAAATGTTTAAAAACATATTCTGATGAATCTAGTTTAAAACAAATGTTGGCAATTTATGATGCTCAAATTGCTGAAGTAATGATAAAAATTAAAAAATACAGAAAAAGTTTTATTGAAAAATTGTCGCCATATGCAAAAATGGTTCACCAATATTTAACATCCAAAAAGGAAGATATTGGTTTGGATTATGTTGGAATTGAAGAAAACACAGCACAAGAAATTGCCAACTGCTTGAAAAATAATTTTGAAAAGGATTTAAAACTGGGTTACACTTCTTATGGTGTTCATAGAGATGACATAAAGGTAAGTGTTAACAATGTCGATGTTAGGGCTTTTGGAAGTCAAGGCCAACAAAGAACGTGTGCATTATCAATGAAACTTGCAGAACTTGAAATAATTAAGCAAGACACTTCTAAAGTTCCAATTTTGCTATTAGATGATGTTTTGAGCGAACTTGATGATGATAGAAAAATCAAACTTTTAAAGTTTTGCACAAAAGCTCAAACTTTGTTAACTTGCACGGAATTTAAGTTTGATGTTCCAAACACGTGTTTGGTTATAAATAATGGAATGGTAGGTAATTAAAATGAGAACAATAGCACAAATCAGCACTCCTCTGGGCAGTGGAGGAATTTCAGTGGTTAGAATAAGCGGAAAAAACAGTTTGCAAGTTGCAAACAAAATTTTCACGATTAAAACAAAACCTTCTCAAATTGAACCAAGACATATGTATTTTGGTTCAATATCATACAATGGTTTTACAGAGCAATGTTTAATGGTTTATTTCAAAGCCCCTTTTTCTTACACTGGCGAAGATGTTGTTGAATTTCAATGTCATGGTGGTGAGTTTTTAACAAGCCAAATTTTAAAAGCGTGTTTAGATAATGGTGCGGTTTTGGCAGAAAACGGGGAATTTACAAAGCAAGCATTTATAAACGGAAAAATATCGCTAGATGAGGCAGAAAGTGTTATTGACATGATTAACGCAACGTCGGAAGCGGAATTAAAGGCCAATAGCAAAATATTAAAAGGTGAATTATTTAAACAAATAACCGATATTCAAAAAGAAATTATGGATGCCATTGTAAATTTAGAAGTGTCAATTGATTATCCAGAACATGACGATGAAGCCCTTGGAATTGATAATTTAAAAATGGTTGTACAAAATTCAAAACAAAAACTTATAAAACTTTTAAACACGGCAGGACAAGGTGCAATAATAAGGTCTGGAATTAATGTGGCAATTGTTGGTAAACCAAATGTTGGAAAGTCAAGTTTGCTAAACGCTTTGCTTGGCGAAGAACGTGCAATTGTAACAAGTGTTAAAGGAACAACTCGTGACATTTTAAGAGAAACGATTACGTATAAAGGAATAAAAATTAATTTTATTGACACTGCAGGAATTCATGAAAGTTTGGATGAAGTTGAACAAATTGGAATTGAACGTGCAAAAGAGAGTTTAAACTCAGCAGATATTGTTTTGGCTGTTTTTGATGCAAGCAATAAATTAGATGTTGAAGATAAACAGATTTTAGAATTGTGCAAAAATTTTAAAACTATCAACATTTTAAACAAAACAGATTTAGGTCAAAATTCAGATTTGCAAGGGATTGAAATAAGTGCAAAAAATTTAATTAATATTGAAAAAATTAAAGATGAAATTATATCATTGGCAATAAAGGAAAAAATTGACTTTTCTGGCTTAATAATAACAAATCAACGACACGAAGAAGCAATAAAGGATGCCATAAAAGAGATTGACCAATTGTTGATTGAATGCGATAAGCAAACAATTGATATTTTAGATTTGCTAGCAAAAAATATTTGGAAAATTTTAGGCAAAATAACAGGCCAAACCGAAAATGAAGACATTATTTCAGGAATATTTGCAAAGTTTTGCTTAGGCAAGTAGAAAAAACATCGCCCTTTTGCTCAGATTGCTAGCGCAATCATTCGGCTGTTGGGCGTGTTTTTTCTCTTTTCGCACCAAACGTGCTCACATGCGTTCGCAGTGCGAACTCTCATGCGAAGAAGTATCGTTGGAGAATAGGGGACCCCAAAAAGAGTTGTTCTTTTTGGGGAAAGGAACAACCGTGGTTAAGGGCGAAGCTTTTTTGCCTTAGCAAAAAACAAGCAAAAAGCACGAGTTGTGACGCCATCGCCCTTTTGCTCAGATTGCTAGCGCAATCATTCGGCTGTTGGGCGACGTTTTTTCTAAGGGTTATATTTCTCCCCATTTTCTCCGTTAATTTTTTTATTAACATTATTTCCATTAACAGAAGATGTTGTTTGTGGTGAAATAAACTTAACCTTGTTTTCTGGTAAAGTTATACCCTCATATGGTTCTTCAGTGCCTTCAATAATAATACCTTCTTGTGGTTGGTAGATTTCATGCCTTATCAGAGTTTCTTCCAAAAGAGTTCCGTCGGCAGAAAAATGTTGCAAATATGCATTTGCCTCATATCCTTCTTGTGGGTATTTCAAACGTAAATATTCACCCTTAAAGGTTACTTTATTTGAATATTCTCCATTTATGTCTGAAACAATTCTGTCACCAGGGTGTGGAATTGCTTTAACAAACTCGCTTCGAGTTTTATAATATTCTCCATTTTCAATTGCTGTTCCGTAAATTTCCACATAAACATTTTTCGAGTCGCCATAAGTTTTAAAATAAAGCGGAGCACCAGTGTTGTTTTTAAATTTCAAGTCAGAAATTCCTTCGCTTACCATTGCATCCAAGGCGAGTGGAACATATGATGCAGGTAAACTATGTTTGCTAACTTCCAAAATTTGAATATTGGAAAGCAGCAGGGCATTATACAAAGTTGTAGATGCCTGACAAACCCCGCCACCTGAACCTTGAACATACACTCCATTTAAAATAATATTTGCAGGTTTGTAGCCGTTTTCTTCTGTTCTTGCACCAGTAATGTTGTTAAATGAAACTTCTTGATCGGGCAGTATGACTTGACCATTAAAAGCTCCAAGAGCAGTTTTAACATTGCTTTTTCTGTTTTCGGTTGATTTAGAATAGTTGGTAGAAAAGCTTGACCTTAAAACAGTTTTGTTTTTTAAAGATTCAATTGTTTCGTTTGGAGAGATTTCGTTATATGGAACATAAACTGAAATTTTTTTGCTTGTTGCAAATGCGGTGTCAATCAAACTGTTTAATTGTTCGCGTTCAACAACAATTTGACTTTGACCTTCAGAATATGTAAACGGTTGTTTTAAAGAAGGGTCAAAAAAGACCTCAGGTTCTTTCAGTTCCTGATTAATTTCCAATTCTAACATGTCCAATTTTTCATTAAATCCGCCAAGAATATTTCTGTAAGAAATGCTAATATTCCCGTTATTCTTTTTTAATTCTTTAAGTTTAATTTTTCTATCAAAAATGTTTGCAGAAGTTGTTTGTTCTAATGCATTATTAACAATGTTAGAAAAATTGATTGGAATTTCAAAATCTTTGCCAGTGTAATGCCAAGTTTTGTCTTTAAACATAAAAGAGATTTCAACATCTTCCAAAGAACTAGTAACACTTGTTTGAATTATATTAGAAGCTTCTTTAACAGAAAGTCCGCCAACATCAACTCCGTTAATTTTTGTGTTTTTATAGAATTTGTCCTTTGGATACAAATAACTGTTTAAAGCAAAAGCACCAATAACAAAAATAGAAACGCTACATAAAACAATCAAAGATATATAAATCCATTTACTAAAAGACTTATTTTTTTTCATATTCGCCCCTTTATAAAAATAGTTTAAACAAAAAAGAAAAATATATTCTTTAATAAAACCTTGCAAAAAATTTAACACTATGTTATAATTGCCTAGCAATTAATCCTAATTGCCTTGTTTTTTGTAAAATCAAAAAACCATAGACCAAAAGGAAAGGAGGAAATTATGAATAAGTACGAACTTATGTACATCATTTCAGCAGATGCAAACGATGCAGAAAAAGAAGCATTAATTGAAAAATTTAAAGCATTTGTTGAATCTAAAGGTGGAAATGTTACAGGGCTAGACAAACTCGGAATGAAAAAATTTGCTTACAAAATCAACTTTAAAACCGAAGGCTATTACGTTATTATGAACTTTGAAGCCCCAGCAAATCTTGTTAAAGAAATGAATAGTTTGATGAACATTACAGATTTTATCGTAAGACAAATGTTTGTTAGAAAGTAAAGAGGTAAATTATGAACAGAGTTTATTTAATTGGAAACTTAACACGTGACCCAGAACTAGCAGTTACAAACAGCGGTGTTTCAGTTTGTCGTTTCTCAATTGCAGTTTCTCGCCGTTATTCAAACGCAGAAGGTGAAAGAGAAACAGATTTCTTTAACGTTGTTGTTTGGCGCGCTCAGGGTGAAAATTGTCACAAATATTTAAAAAAAGGCAGCAAATGTGCAGTTTGTGGTTCACTTCAAAACAGAAGTTATGACGCACAAGACGGAACAAAGCGCACAGTCACAGAAATCGTTGCAGACGAAGTTGAATTTTTAACATCAAAAGCAAATGGTGAAGTGTCTGGCGACAAAGTTGAAAACAAGAAGGATGTAGCCGAACTTGAACCAATTGATGACGACAACCTTCCATTTTAAAATAAAAGGAGAAAAACATGGCTGAAGTAAACGAAACAGAAGTAGTAGAAGAAAAAGTTGAAAGAGTTAAAAAATATCGCAAACCAATGCAAAAGAAAAAAGTTTGTGCATTTTGTCTAGATAAATCTAACACAATAGATTATAAAGATGTTGCAAAACTTAGAAGATATATCACAGAAAACGGCAAAATTTTGCCAAGACGTCAAACAGGAATTTGCGCTATTCATCAAAGAGAACTTGCACAAGCAATCAAACGTGCAAGAATCATGGCTCTTTTGCCATTCAAAGGCGAATAAGAATAATGCATTGCCTTTTGCATGCATAACAAAAAATGCTAAGCACATATTTGCTTAGCATTTTTTAGAATCGCAAGAACAATTGCAACAAAACAAAAGTTCTTTTAACTATTCAGCATATTCGTAGTAATATTCGCTACTTTGTGTTGGTGGCAAGTGTTCGCCTTTTTGCACACTGACACTAGCCATATGTCTACCATTTTTGTCACAAACAGCATAATTACCAGTTCTAGGTGCTAAATCACCAGGATTTAATCTTTGCATATTTCCTCCTTTCACAAACTTAGTGTGTGTTCTAAAAAAATAATTATTCAACTTTTTTTAAAAAAGGTATGGACAACATAAAAAAAGTGTGGTAATATATAAACATACAAAAACGGAGGTACTTATGCCAAAAGCAGTAATAAGCACATATGGTAACGATATTAAAAAAATAATCAGCGAACAACAAAATGTTCCTAACATACAAAAAGAAGTTGATTGGGGTGTAAAAAAGTATTCCAATAAATTAAAACTTCTAAAAACTGCTAATAAAACAAACATGGGCAGAGAATAAATTCTTTTTGCTTGCTGTTGTTTTTTCTTGTTAAAACATATGCATGTTGTAAAGATTCCTTAAAAGGGGTCTTTTTTGTTTTATTCTGCCTTGCTTTTTAAAAGTTTGCATGCATTTTCTAAAACCATATAAAAATCTAGAACTGAGAGCATAATGTAACATTAATTACATTTTTTCTTTAGAACACAAAAAAAGGAAGAAATTTAAATCTCTTCCTTGCTATTTAAATATCAATATTGCCATATAAATTTGCATTTGCAATTTCCCCAACAAAGCGAGGATATCGACAACAAGGTCTTCGTTTCGTAAATCTTTCCTTTTGGTTACTCAAAAATGCATCATTCATAACGGCATAGTCTGTTGAATAAGTTACTAGTTCAGATGAGCGATATTTTACATCATCGTGAGACTCTAAATAAATCAAATCTTCTGTTTGAAACCTTTTATTTCCACTCTCTTGATGCTCGTCAGTATTATCTAGTTTGGTTGGCACTATAAATTCTGTTAAATTCTTTGGCGCCACAATATGAGCCAAATACATAATTTCTCCTTCTTAATATAAGAAGATTATAACACAGTCAAAATTAGTTTTCAATATCAAAATAAAGATTATTCTAATTTTTTATGCAATTTTTTGCAAATGACGTAGATACTAATTTTATTGGAACAAGCAAAATAAAAAAGCAGCGGTAATGATTGTTTAGCAAAAGTTGTTAAAGTGGCTTTGTTTGGTTGCTGGCAACTTATAAATTGGTCATCAACCAAAACGTTAGGCAACTAGCACATTTAAAAATGCAACATCAAACAAATTTTTGTATTTTTTAACAAAATTTGCAAAAATATTTGGTTTAATAAAAATGTTGTGGTAGAATAAGATATCTAAAAGGGGCAAAACATGGAGCAATATATTTTTCCTGCAGTTTTTTTTCAAGAAGAAGGTGAGTCTGACTACACTGTTGTTTTTCCAGACTTAAACATTTATACAGACGGCAAAACTCTTATAGAAGCATTTTTGTTTGCAAAAGATTATTTAAAGGTATATTGCACATATGCAAAAAAATATGAGCAAGAAATAACAAATCCAACAAAACTAACAGACATAATAAATAAGTTTCCAAAAGCAATATGCATGCTGGTGGATGCTCTTGTGCCAGAAGTTTGCTAAAATCTAATTTTTTCTTATTGCAATAAAAACATAAGGCGTTTTTGGTTGTAAAAAACAAGCACCAAGTTAAAGTGCTTGTTTTTTTTGTGTTTGAAAAATGAGTTTGCAAAAAAAATTTATGTTGTGTTTAAATTTATCTATAAAGTTCTGTGTTGTTTTTTTGTTGTGTTTGCAAAGGTTTTTGTTTAACAACACGTTTTGCGGGTTCTGTTTTGGTTGGCTCAGACATTGGCTTTTCAATTGGTTTAGACAACTCTTGTTGCTTTTTTAAATTGTTTTCAATAATTTGCCTTGCTTGTGCCTTTAATTGTTCGTTTTCTTGTTGTGCAATTTTGCTTTGTTGCATTTCTATGTTGTATAAGGTTTTAGAAAGATTAAACTCAGATGTAAAACTTAAAGCCATGTTTTCGCTTAATTGCCAGTTTAATGCAAGCAAGTTTATAAACATTTGATATTTATTTTTTTCTTTTTTCAATTTTTTAATGTATTTTTTTATAAGTTCAATATACATTTTAAGAATGTAAATAAGTTTTTGCAAAGCCATTTTTTGTTTTGGTGACAAGTTTTCTGAATTGGCTTGTGTTGATAATGAATTTAAAAGTTGAGTTGCATTTTCAAGCGAGAGGTTAAAAGATTTTTTTATATCTATTTGGCTTTTTTCTAAAAACTCAGGCATTGCAACATCTTTTTTGTTTTGATTGTTTGTAAGCATGTCGGTTATAAAGTTTTCATCCAACACAAAATTTTGGTCAAAAGGATTAAAACCAGTTTCTAAATAACTTTCGCCCAGTTCTTCATTGTATAAATTTAAAGCATTAAAAACATTATAGTCAATGTTTTGCTCAGTTGCGATTTCTTTGTTTTCCATACCTACATTATATATAATCTTAAAAAAAAAGTCAATTTTGTAGCATAATAAATTAACATACATTCTTAAACCAAAAAAACTATCACAAAAATACAATAAAATTCATATTATTTTGACATTTTTGTTTCAATTTAATAGAATATAGTCATGATAGATTCGCACGCACATTTGCAAGATGAAAAATTTAATAATGTTTCAAACATAATTTGTTCAGCACAACAAAATGGTGTTAACACAATTGTTTGTGCAAGTTCTTCCATAAAAACTTCAAAGCAGGCAGTTGAAATTGCAAGCCACAACAAAATGGTTTTTGCAACAATCGGCATTCACCCAGAAGAAGCCAACGAGTGGAACGAGCAAAGCATTAATGTTTTAAAACAATTGGCAAAAAATAAAAAGGTTGTTGCCATTGGCGAAACAGGGTTGGATTATTTTTATCAATTTTGTTCAAAAGAAATGCAAAAACAGGCATTTGTTGGGCAAATTAAATTGGCAAATGAGTTAAACCTTCCACTTGTTGTTCATTCCAGAGATGCCAGCAAAGACACAATTGACATTTTAAAACAAAACATAAATCTTCTCAAAAATGGTGTGGTTATTCATTGTTTTAGCATGAGTTTGGAAATTTTAAAAGAAGTTGAAAAGTTGGGGTTTTATATTTCTTTAGGCGGGGCAATAACTTTTAAAAATGCAAGAGGGCTTTTGGATATTGCAAAAAATGTAAACCTAAACATGTTAATGCTAGAAACAGATTCGCCATATATGTCACCGGAACCTTTTCGTGGAAAAGTAAATGAGCCAAAAAACGTTTTGTATGTTGCGCAAAAAATTGCAGAGTTAAAAAACACAACACTTGAAGAAATATCTATAAAAACAACACAAAATGCAAAAAAATTTTTTAGAATATAGGAAGAAAACATGACAGAAATAGACAGTTTAAAAATTAACAATTTTTCTTTTAGCAAAAAATTTGGTCAAAATTTTATCTTTGACAAAAATTTGCTTGCTTCAATTGTGGAGCAAAGTGGCATAAAATCCACTGATGAAGTTTTAGAAATTGGGCCAGGGGCAGGAACATTAACCAAATTTATTGCACATAGTTGCAAAAAGGTTGTTAGTTATGAAATTGATACTTCTTTAAAACCAATTCTAGAGCAAAACTTGTCTAATGAAAAAAATTGCACAATTGTTTTTAAAGATGCATTAAAAACAAATTTGGAAGAAATTGAGCAAAATTTTGAAAAAAACTATAAAATAATTGCAAATTTGCCATATTATATAACAACTCCGCTAATTTTTAAGTTTTTAAAAAGCCAACGCATGGAAAGCATGTGCATTATGGTTCAAAAAGAAGTTGGTCAAAGATTGGTGGCAAAAAACAAAAGTTCGGACTATGGTGCAATAAGTGTTATTTTGGATTTTTATGGTTCTGTTAAAATATTGAAACAAGTTCCAAGGCAAATGTTTGTTCCTGCTCCAAATGTGGATTCTTGTGTTGTTAAAATTGACATTATAAAAAACAAATATGAAACAAACAACGAACTTTTTGAAAAAGTCGTTAAATCTGCTTTTGCATCAAGAAGAAAAACTTTGGCAAACAATTTAGCAAATGATTTTTTAATATCCAAAAAACAAGCATATAACATGCTTAAAGAGTTAAATTTGCCTGAGCAAATTAGGGGAGAATGTTTGTCTACATCAGCTTTTGTTCAAATTAGTCAATATTTCGACAAAAATAGTATAAAATCAAAATAATTGTATAGCGCTAAATTAAATCATATATCATATAATAATCACTGAAAAAAATATCAAAAACATATGGAGGATATATGGTTTATAAAAAAAGTGTTGTGCTAACAAGCGTTAACAAAGGAAAAGAAAAGGGAGTTTTAACAATTGAAAATGACGGCGGTGAAATTGTGGGAAATGTTAGGTTGTATAACTTTTCTAAAGAGCCGGACGGGATTTTAAGTGTTGGAATTTTGCATAATGGTCAAGTTTTAAAGGCTGGTCTTGTTTGTGAAAGTGCAGGTTTTTACACTTTTGCTTTAAATGGTTCAAGCCAGTTAAACAATTTTTCTTGTGCAATTGTTAATTTTGTAAATGGCGAAGCAAGCCCTTTGTTGCATGGAGCATGTGGAACAATTCCAACAACCGAAGAAATGTTGGCAAATTCTTTGTCTGTTTTTGAATCTGAACCAACATATAACAACGTTAAAAACATTTTGGACCAAAATGGAGTTGTTTTTGAAGACCAAAAAGAAATTGATAAACTTATAGATTTAGAAATGATGTCATGCGATAACAGATGTAGCGAATGCAAATATAGGGATGCTTTTTTTAAATTGGAAGATTCCATTTCTGAAGAAAATGACCAAGAAGAACAAGAGGAGTCTTTCTTTGACGGCATTAAAGAGCAAATTGAAACACTCTTTGACAAATTTCCAGAAGAGGAAATTTTAAAAGAAATAATTCCCGATTCAAAATGGGTAAAAATTGATTACGAAGAAAAAGGCGAATATTATGTTGTTGGGCTAATGTATGAAGACGGAAAAATAAGGTATGTTTGCTATGGTGTTCCTAGCATATATTCAGATGAGCCACCAAAAGATTTAAAAGGGTTTGCTCAATGGCTTCCAATTGATTCTGGAAAGCAAGAGGGATTTGGCTATTGGTTAACATATCAAGATGCAGAAACCGGCGAAAATGTAAAACTTGAGTATGAAAATATGTAAAATAATTTTAACATTTTTCTTGCTTTTCTTACAATTTACTGATAAAATGGCATAGCAAAATAGGAGAAAATGGCTATGTTTATTATTGTATCTGGTTCTGCTGGAGTTGGCAAAAACACTGTTATTACAGCATTAATGGAAAAACACAACAATATAAAACTTTTAAAATCTTGCACAACAAGAGCACCTCGCAACACTGACCAGTCTATGCACAGCCCTTACATTTATTTGTCTAGGGACCAATTTGAAGAAAAAATAAAAAATGGTGAACTTTTTGAATATGAAGAAATTCACCACAACTTTTATGGTTTGCTTAATTCTTCAATCAATGCAATAGCGCAAGATAAGGATAATCATTATATAAAAGATGTTGGAGTTTTAGGTCAGAAAAAAATTAAAGATACATTAAAAGGCAAAGCCAAAGTTTTATCAGTTTTTTTAACAGCACCAAAAGAAGAATTAATAAAAAGATTGACTGCTCGTGGTGACCACGATATAGATTTGCGAATTTCCAGAATGGAATTTGAAATGTCTTATGCAAAAAATTATGATGTTGTTATAGAAAACATAAACTTGGGAAAAACAATCAAAGAAATAGAAAAATATATAAAAAAATTCGAAAAAAGTGGCAAATAACAAAAATAATTCCAAAAAATAAACATTTTTTGGGATTTTTTTAATTTTTTCGTTTTAGCAACAAACATAAAAATTTTAAGTGTTTTAAAACATCACAAACAATAAAACATTAAAACCAAACATATCATTTTTAATTAAAAAAATATAAAATTTGAGTTTAAGCCACTGTTTTTGTGTTAAAAACAATCATTTACTTAAAAATCAATGTTAAAATTAGGTTGAAAAAATTTTTAAATATGTTGTATACTAAAAAGGAATTTAGTTTTAAAGGAAATAATCATGTCAAATAATTACGAAGCAAAAGATATTGTTGTGCTAGAAGGGTTAGACGCTGTTCGCTTGCGTCCGGGAATGTATATTGGAACAACTGGGTTAAAAGGGTTGCATCACCTGTTGTGGGAAATTGTTGATAACTCAATTGACGAAATTGCAAACGGATTTGGTGACAAAATCACAATAACAATCAACAAAGATGGCAGTGCCACTGTTGCCGACAACGGAAGAGGCATTCCGGTGGATGAGCATCCAACTGCACATGTTAGTGCCGTTCAGGTTGTTTTTACAGAACTTCATGCAGGCGGAAAGTTTAACAATTCAAACTATTCTTATTCTGGTGGTTTGCATGGTGTTGGTGCATCGGTTACAAATGCTCTTTCTAGGTGGCTTAATGTTACAGTTTGCAAAAACAAAAAGAAATATTATATGGAATTTGAGTCATATTTGGCACCAAACGGAAAAGTTAAAAGCGGTGTTCCAAAAGCGCCACTAAAAGAAATTGGAGCAACATCTGAAAGGGGTACCACAGTCACCTTTTTGCCAGACGATAGGGTTTTTGGCGAATTGACTTTTGATTTTGATATAATTTCTAAAAGAATTGAAGAACTTGCTTTTTTAAACAAGGGTTTAAAAATTGAACTTAACGACTTGCGTTACAACAAAAAAGCTGAATATCACTACGAAGGCGGAATAAAAGACTTTTTGATGTATTTAGACAAGGGCAAAAATCGACTTTTTAGCACACCAATATATTTTAGTGCCGAAACCGACGTGCTTAAGGCAGAGTGTGCTTTGGAATATACAGATGGTTACACAGAAAACTGTTTTAGTTTTGTTAACAACATTCCAACAACAGAAGGTGGAACTCACGAGGTTGGTTTTAAAACTGCTTTAACAAAAGTTTTAAACGATTATGCAAGAAATCACGGGCATTTAAAAGAAAAAGATGCCAATTTGCTTGGCGATGACTATAGAGAAGGTTTGAGCGTTATTATTGCTGTAAAAATGAAAAATGTTCAGTTTGAAGGGCAAACAAAAACAAAGTTAGGTAACCCTGAAGCAAAAACAGAACTTGAAGCAATAACCACTGCCGAACTAAACAAATTTTTTAAAGACAAAACAAACGAAAAAATTGCTGATGTTATTATAAACAAGGCAAAAGGTGCTGCAAAATCTCGAGAAGCGGCAAAACATGCAAAAGAAATAACAAGAGCAAAAAACAGTGCAGACAACTTTAATTTGGTTGGAAAGCTTGCCTCTTGCACAAGCAGAAAGAGTGAACTTTGCGAATTGTTTATTGTGGAGGGTGATTCTGCTGGCGGTTCTGCAAAAATGGGAAGAGATAGAAAAACTCAAGCAATTTTGCCACTTAGAGGAAAACCTTTAAATGCAGAAAAAAAGCGTATTGACCAAGTTTTGGCAAACGAAGAAATTCAAACCATTATTTCGGCATTAGAAACTGGAATTCAAGAAGATTTTAACATTGACACTTTGCGATATAACCGAGTTATAATTTTGTCGGATGCTGACCAAGACGGTATGCATATAAGAAGCATTTTACTTACATTTTTCTATAGATATATGCGTGGGCTTATAACAAGCGGGCATGTTTTTGTTGGTTTACCACCTTTATATAAGGTGTATAAAAAGGACTACACAGAATATGTTTATTCCGATAAAGAATTGCCAGAAGCAATTGAGCGTTGTGGCAAAGGTTATAGCATTCAAAGATACAAAGGTTTGGGAGAAATGAACCCAGAGCAATTGTGGGAAACAACAATGGACCCAGACAAAAGAACCTTAATGCAAGTAACAATTGAAGACGCTGCTCAAGCAGAAAAAATGGTTACTGTTTGGATGGGTGACAACATTGATGCAAGAAAAGAATACATTGCAGAGCATGCAAACTTTAACCGATTAGACACGTTTGCAGAAGAATACGGAAATAAAACAGGAAGATAAAAACAGGTTGTATGATTGATGAAGAAAAAGTCGAAGATGAAGGCATTTTGTTCGGTCAAATGTGTTATGACGAACTTGAGCCAATTGAACAAAAAGAAGAAACAGTGATAAATAAAAAGTTAGATGGGCAACTAAACATTGACGATATGTTTGCTTCTTTTGCTACTGAAAGCAAACAGAAACAACAAACCCAAATTCTAAACAATCAACCAATCACTCATTCGCACATCAATCAAAAAAACCTGCAAGCAGAAATCAACAATTCAATAAAAAAACAAGAAAAAGAAAATAACACACAAAAAAAGAGCAATCAAAACAAAAATAGGGAGAATTTTACAGTGGCAAACAGAGAAGAACAAATGCGATTTGGTGGCGGCAACATAATTTTTAGACCGCTTGAAGAAGTTTTGCACGAAAGCATGATTCCATACACAGAACACGTTGTTATGGACAGGGCTTTGCCAAGGGTTGAAGACGGACTTAAACCAGTTCAACGCAGAATTTTATACGCCATGTACGACATGGGGCTTTTGCCAGATAAACCATACAGAAAATCCGCAACCGTTGTTGGTGAATGTTTAGGTAAATATCACCCACACGGCGACTCTTCTGTTTATGATGCATCAGTTAGAATGGCTCAAGATTTTTCTCTAAGAGAACCATTAATAGATGGGCATGGAAACTTTGGTTCAATTGACGGCGATGGTGCAGCAGCATATCGTTATACAGAAATGAAACTTAAAGACCTGGCTCTTGAACTTTTGAGAGATATAGATAAAGATACGGTTCATTGGAGTTTAAACTTTGATGATAGGCTAAAAGAGCCCGACACTTTGCCAGGCAGGTTTCCAAACTTGTTGGTTAATGGTGCATACGGCATTGCCGTTGGTGTTGCAACAAACATACCACCACACAATTTGGCAGAGGTTATTGACGCAGTTGTGGCTTACATTGACAAACCTTCAATTGATAACAAGGGTTTAATGAAATATATAAAAGGTCCCGACTTTCCAACCGGTGCAAGCATTATTGCTGGTGACGATTTAAAAACCGCCTACGAAACCGGCAAGGGCAAAATAACAGTTAGAGCAAATGTTGAAATTGAAACAATTGGAGATAGGCAAAACTTGGTTATAACCGAAATACCTTATCAAATCAACAAATCCCAACTTTTGCAAAAAATTGCTCAACTAAAGGAAGAAAACAAGGATAAATTGTCAGTTATTCAAGAAATAAGGGACGAATCTGACAGAAACGGAATTAGAGCGGTTATCCGCTTGAAAAAAGATGCAAATGCAAAACAAATTTTGGAATATCTATACAAAACAACCAACCTGCAAACAACGCTTGGCATAAACATGGTTGCAATTGCCGGTGGCAAACCAAAACAAATGAACTTGCAAGAAATCATTTCCTATTATGTGGAATATCAAAGGCAAGTCATTTATAGAAGAACCAAGTTTGACCTAGATGCTTGCAAAGAAAGAGCCCACATTTTAGAAGGTCTTTTAATAGCAATTAAAAACATTGACGAAGTTATTAAAATAATAAAAAAATCGGAGTCGGTTTCTGTTGCAAAACAAAAATTAAAAGAAAGATTTTTGTTGTCAGATAAACAAGCCACAGCAATTCTAGAAATGCGATTGTCCAGATTGGTAAATTTAGAAGTTAACAAAATAAAAGAAGAATTGGCAGAGTTAAAAATAAAAATTCAAGAACTAACAGCAATTTACATTTCTAAAACAAAACAATTTGAAGTTGTTAAAAAAGAAATTTTAGAAATCAAAAAAACATATAAATCTCCAAGAAGAACAAAACTTTTAGACCCAAATTCTTTAGAAGTGGAAACCGATATTCAAGAAGAAGTTGTTGTTAGAGATTATTATTTAGCACTAACAGCAAACAAAACAATTAAGGCAATTCCAATCAAAAACTATAATCTTGCAATAAAAGAACTAACCGAAAACTCATCATTAAGCGAAATCCATACAAAACTTTTAAAGGTTAAATCAACCGACAAAGTGTTGTTTTTCACAAACAAAGGCAATGTGTTTAAAACAATTGTAGACAACATTCCAGAAGCAAAATGGAAAGAACGTGGAACCGACCTGTTCAAACTTGACAAAAACATTTCTCATGACGAATATGCAATTGCTGTGGTTAACATATCTAGAGAACCTTTTGAACTTGAAACAGCAAATTTGGTTTTTGTAACAGCAAACGGAATGATTAAAAAATCTCCAATCAAAGAATATATAATTGCAAAAAATTTCTTTGCTGGCATAAAATTAAAAGAAAAAGATTCGGTTGTTTCCGTTTTTGAATCAGACCAAAGATTTTCAATTTTGATTGTTGCAAAAAATGGCATGGCTGTTAACATTGCAGACGATGTTGAACCAACCGGCAGAATTAGTGCTGGCGTTAAAGCAATTGCTTTAGATTCTGACCCAGTTGCTTATGCATTGCAAGTTAAAAAAAGTGGAGCGGTAACTGTTTTAACCGACAAAGGCTATGTTAAAAATGTTTCTGTTGGAGAATATGAACTTTCTTCACGCAATAGAAAAGGTTTGCGCATAACCGGAGCAAACACTGGCAACATTGCTTTTGCCTCTTTTGGGGTTATTCCACCAAACATTGCAATTTATAAAGACGGAAAAATTGAAGTTGTAAAATCAAAATATATCCCATACGATAACCGCGCAGGCAAAGGTAAACAAATTATAAAGGACGAGTTTAAAAACGCTTTTGAACCTTTAAGCTAATTGACTCTAAGAAAAAAATTTAAAAAACTTAAATTGTTAAACAAAACCACATAAAATTGGAAAAAAATTTCCAAAACTTATGTGGTTTTTTTATGCTTTGCTTTTGTTTTGCTTTTGTTCTCACAAACTCAAAATTTTTTATTGCAAAACCAAGTTATTTTTCACCCACAAAACATCAAAAATTCCACCAAAAGTTATCCA
>CAZRJB010000008.1:0-41407 GCA_964600435.1 uncultured Lachnospiraceae bacterium | reverse complement strand
AATTACGCCTGGAAGTTCTCTCATATCTTTTACACCGCCAAGATTAAGTTCTAATTTATCGCGTTCTGCTTTCAAAATAGACACTTCTTTCTTAGGGAGCAATTCAAACTCGCCAACTTTTTCCATTTGATTTAATTTGTTAAGCCTATCAATTCTTGACCTCATTGTTTTGAAGTTTGTTAGGCAACCACCGAGCCAACGGTTGTTAACATAATACATTCCGCAACGCTCTGCTTCTTCTTTAACAGCATCTTGTGCTTGTTTTTTTGTGCCAACGAATAGCACGCTTTTCCCTGCAGCAACAACATCTCTTACAAATGAGTATGCTTTGTCTACAAGAACTGATGTGTCTTCTAAGTTAATGATATGAATATCATTACGAGCAGTAAAAATATATTTTTTCATTTTTGGATTCCATTTTCTTGTTTGGTGGCCAAAATGAACGCCTGCTTCTAGAAGTTGTTTCATTGAAATAACTGACATAAATTTTTATCCTCCTTGTTTTTAGTCTTCCCCGTGGTTTTAATGCTCTGCAAGGAACCATGTGCAAACCATGCACTTTTGGCAACGCCTTGCAAATTTGCCAATCGGGTGTTAATTTGTCCAATGACTTTAAAAGAATATCACATACACAAAAAAAATGCAAGCATAAACTTACATTTTTTACAACAGGTTCAAAAAAGTTATTTTTCAATTACAAAGCGTTTAACTTCGCTTGCATTGTTAGGGTTTATATCAATAACATACGAGCATGTTTTATAATCGGCAACAAGTTGTGGCACATCATTTAGCATGTAGTTAATTTTGTTAATTAAAAAACTATCTGCATTTCTAATGTTAATAACAAAATCATCATAGGTCACGAATTCAAGCGTTGGCGATTTTTTTGCCACAAAAACATTGTTTTCAAATTTTAAAGAAATAGATTTAAACATAGATTTTATATCCGCCACAGATTTATTGTTATATGCAAAAGCATTAACAATGTTTAAAACCAAATTTTGCCCGCTATAAAGTTCTAAAAAATCTCCAACAGAAGCGGCGGAATTTAAAACATCCACATTTTTTAAAATAACACAGTTTTTTTGCTGATTTAAATATGTTGTTGAGCCATTTAAAATTTTTAAATCTTCTGCAGTCAAACAGTTTAAAATTTTTAAATCTTCATCGCAAAAATAAAACAATCCATCTCTGCTTTCAATGCAAAAAACCTCTTCTCGTTCTGCACAATGCAACACCAATTTGTTTGGAAAAACAGTTTCTATGTTTATAACTTTTAAATATGCATTGTTGGATTCCAAACTGTTTTTTATTGCCGTTTTGTTAAGAGAATAAATTGGCATTTTTTTGTTAATTTGCAAACTGTTAATAATGTCCAATTGTTTTTGTTCATTAACAAAAAGTGTTGTGTTGTTATGAAAATTAAATTCAATTGAGTGTGTTGAAAACAACGTAAACGATAAAATTATGCACACAAGCACAAATGCTAATATGCTACCAGAAACAATAATCAACTTTTTATTTTTCATAAATCCCCTTTTCTTTTGTGAGAAAATTATTAAACAGAATCGGATTGTCTAACAATGTCTGCACCCAAATCTGTTAACTTTTGTTCAATTTTGTAATAGCCCCTATCCACAAACCCGGCATTTTTAACTGTTGTGTAGCCGTTTGCACCAAGCCCAGCCAAAACCAGACTTGCTCCACCCCTTAAATCGAATACTTCCACCTCTGCACCAAACAACTCTGAAACTCCTTGAACCACCAAACTAGAATCGCAAATGTTAATTTTTGCGCCCATTTTAACCAGTTCCGGAACGTGCTTAAACCTGCCTTCGAACATGTTTTCGGTGATGATTGTTGTGCCTTTGCAAAGAGTTGCCACGGTTGTTAGAGGTTGTTGTAAGTCTGTTGCAAAATGTGGATATGGCAAAGTTTCAACTTTTCCTAAATTTTTAAGCCGTCCTTTTTTAGACACAATCATTTTATCACCATTTATATGTAGTTTGCAAGAATTATTTTTTAGTAATGCAATAACCGAAGAAATATGTTCAGTTTTTATGTTGCAAATTTCAATTTCTCCGCCAGCAACCAGTGGAAGCATTAAATATGTGCCGGCAATAATTCTATCTGGAATAGCTTTATATTCGCCACCATGCAATTTGCCAACTCCAACAATTTCAACAATATCTGTTCCTGCACCACATATGTTTGCGCCCATTTTGTTTAAAAAATTACACAAATCGACAACTTCTGGTTCTTTTGCAACACCAAACAAGGTTGTTTTGCCTTTTAAAAACACAGAAGCCATAATAATGTTTTCGGTTGCGCCGACACTAGGAAAAGGCAAATGTACTTCGCCAGACTTCATGTCTGAAGCACTTGCAGAAATATATCCGTGCTTGTCTAAAATTTTTGCACCCAACCCCTCAAGCCCGCAAAGGTGAATGTCAATTGGTCTTGCCCCAATGCTACACCCTCCCGGATATGCTAATTTTGCCTTTTTTAATCTAGACAGCAACGGCCCCAAGCAAAAAATTGATGCTCTGAGTTTGTTTGCAAATTCAATTGGAATATAACTATTTTTAACATTGCAACAATCTAAAACAAGCATATGTTCTTGTTGTTTAACAACAACACCCAAGTTTTTTAAAATTTGCAACATATTAACAACATCTTCAAAATATGTAACATTGTTTAAAGTAACAATGCCATCGCACATTAAACAACCAGCCAAAATTGGCAAAAGCGAATTTTTTGAGCAATCTACGTCAATTTTTCCATAAAGTTCTTTTTGCCCATTAATTAAAAAAGAGTCCATTTTAAAACCATTCCCACATTATTATATGGAAAAGTTATTGTTTAAGTTAAAAAAAGCCAAATTGTGAATTTGGAAATGAATTTCACCTTTGGACTTTTTATTATGTGCAAAATCTTGCCACTTATATAAAACTTTTAAGAAACACTGCAACTAGAGAATACTGTTCCCCTAGAGCCAAAAACGCCCACTCGCAAGCCAGACGTAACTTGTGCAGAAACAATTGTTCTTAATTGATTGTTAAAATAGCAATTAATTCCATCCGAGTTAAGCCGAACATTATAAACATATGATGTGTTAACCTGATACCCCGGAACAGCAACCGTTGCCAATGTTTGAGCAATGCCATTAACCACTTTGTCAACAATTAAATTTTTATTTTTGTCCATATACATTCTATAACAAGAATAATTTGAATAACCAAAAATTAATCCGGCAGATGTGTTGTCTTTTGTGGATATGCTAACCGCATAAGAACCAGTGCTAGACAAAGTTTTGTTTTTGTAAAGCGCAACTGAGTGATTGCTGTATGCATAAAATGCATTTGAGAAAAATGTCAAAGAGCCACCATATTCAACCATTTTGCCTGATAAAGTGTCTTGCGCATTTGCCCTTTCAATAATTTTTCCGCTTTTAACAATCAAAGACCTGATTGAAATTTCTGCATTGTAGCCACCCAAACCAATGGTCATTGCCCCTCTCCAGCCAATGTTTGAACAAGAGTAAGTGTAGTTTGCATCGTCAACCGTTTGAATATAGCTATGAGAAGATATTGTAAACGACATATAACCAGTGGATGCATTAAACGATATGTTTAAAACCACATCCATATTTCTAGATAAAGTTGCAAAGTTTCCAACCCAGTCCGCAGAAGGATAGTTAAATGTTGCATTGCTTCCATTACCCCCTTCAACTTCAGTTTCACCAGAAGCCCAAGTCCAGCCTCCCCAGCCATACCAGTCTGCTCTGATTGTTATTCCACCATTGCCCCAATTTGGAGAATAGACATCGGCAACAAAGTTATGATAAAGTTCACTCGCATTGGTGTTGCTGTTTTTGTTGTTAAATTTATATTCAATCTCCCACGAAGAACTTCCATCCATTGTGATGTTGTGCAAATTAGAATCCCAAAGTGTTTCCAAACCAATCATGTTTTTGTATACTGTATTGTTAATCAAATTGCCGGTTAATTCAATGCCTGAAGATGTTAATTTATAGTTGTTGTAATAATCGCCATTGCCCCAGTTAAACGTTGCAATTTCGTTGCCTGCATAATGTGTTGCAACGTGACATGCCAACAATGTGCCACTGTTAACAGAAGAAACATAGTTGCCAGAACTATCGCCCGAAACTTTGTCTGAATTTCTTAAAATGCTTGAATAACTCATTGCAAACTCAAAATTAATTTCATAAAAACCAGTAACCGAGTTAAAATATGGTTTAGAAACAAAAGCAGCGGTAAAGTTTGTTGTGCAACCATTCATTGAGGAAATATAATAAGAATGCTGATAAGTTGTATTTCCAAAATTTGCTCTTTCTTTTAAGTTATATGTCCACAAATTGTCACCATCAATAATTCTCAAATCAATGCATTCGTAATCACTCCAAGTGCCGCTTGTTGAGGTTTTTAAACTTCTTGTGTAATATTTAGCCAAAAAGAACAAATCGTTGGATGTTCTTGTTGAATATAAATCAATAATAATTGAGCCGTCTTCTGTTGCATGTGTAATATATTTTTCTTTAACAGCATTTGTCCAAATTGAATCATTAAAAGTGCCGTCTAAAACAATATTGCTATATTTGTAATATGCTTGAGCAGTTCCTTCAATGCTTAATTCTTTAACAATGTTTGAATAACCAACACACAACAAGAAAAAAGAAAAGATGCAAACAACCATTAGAAACATATTTTTCTTATTCATGTTTACACCTCTCCTTTTATACAAAATTTTATGTTTATTTAATTTTTATTCTACCTTCTTCAATAAGTTGCTCCATTGTTTTGGTTTCTATTTTCTTTGATTCCAAAGACAAGTTTTTGTTTTTAACTCCTGCATTTTCGAAAATTGTGGTTAAAAGTTCTTTAACATACCTAACCTTTAAACCAGAAGTTATTTTAACAAGCATTGGCGTTTTTTCATATTTTTTTGCTTTGCTTAAATCTTTAAATTTATATTTTGTTCCAACATAATCTTGTGGGTTTAGTGCTAAGAAAATTGCCAATTTTTTGCCTCTGAACACCATTTCTCCAAAAACATCTCTACCCAAATAAATTCTTTCTTTTTTAAAACTACTCTTAACTTTTACACCATAAGAGCGGGCAAAAAGTTCAATTTCGCTATAAAAACTCTTTACTTGGTCATTTGCCAATGCCAATTTTGCATCAAAACTATATTCGTAGCCATCAGACTCTTCTTCAGAAACATCATCAGTTTCTTCGGAGTTTTCTATGTCTTCAACTTCTTTGGCAGTTTTTAACACTTTGGTTTCTTCCACAACATCGTTGTTTGCAACTGGAACAACCACGGCAATGCTCTCTGTTTTTTTGCTTTCTTCCAAAACATTGGATTTTTTGCTTAATTCAAAAGCTACATTTTTTGCTTTTTCCAAAACATCTTCATCATCTTCATCTGTATATTTTAAACTTTCAAAGCCTTCAACACAATCGGCATAAATATACATAAAATTATCTTTTATAATAAAGAATTTTGAACATGTTTTGTCGTTGTTTTCTTTCATCATAAGAGGCAGTGAAAGTGTTTCTCTTAACTCTAGCATTTCTCTTATTGAATGGATTTTTATAAGTTGATAATTTTTAACACTTATGCTTGTGGATGTAACTTGAATAAATGACCTATATCCACGCAAAATGTTTTTAATTCTAATTGAATACTTAATGTATTTATTTGAAGTAAAGTTAATAAACAAAATCAAAGCCAAAACAAACAAAACATCTAAGGCAATTGTAACTGGATAAACTTTTGCAGTAAAAGACGCCAATTTGCTGTTTTTTAAACATTGAATTGTTTTTCCTTGAACGGCAGGAACGGTTGATGTAACCGTCACATTTGTTGTTTGAACCGCCAAAGGCGACCTATATAAAATAACATGTGTGTTGTTTTCGTTAAAGTCTGCGCTTTCGCTTTTAACATTGATTGTCATTTTAACAACCAAGTTTGCTGTTATCAAACTATCTTTAACATAATTTATAAAATCTACAGCTTTAACATTGGCATTTCTATAAGAAACAACAATGTTTTCAGAAATGCTTAAGTCTGTTCCACTATTGTGAGTGCCTGAATTGTTAACAAGCAACTCATATTCTTGTGGTTTAAAACTGCCTACACTCACACTATTAAAATCTATATATTTTTCAATTTTATAAGAATATGAATAGTCAACATCAGTTTTAATGCTAACTGAATATTTAAAGTCTGTATCAATTTCGTCAATAAGCGAAGAAACATAAGCCTGCCCCGGTTCAACTTCATCATAATATTCGTTTGGAACAAGGTTAATGTTATAACCAATGCTGCTTGTTTCTTTATATTCTATGTTGACCTTTTTGTTCCCGTACGCATTAAAAATTACGCTAAGTACAGAAATTAGCGAAAAAATAACTATTAATACAATTAGCACGCAGGACCAAAGTTTTCTAATTGATAACCTTTTTTCCCTGCTTTTTATTTCCTCATAAGACATACCTAAAATTTCCCTTATTTAAAAATTTGTTGTATTAAAATGCTAGGATAGCCAACATATGCTATAGAAAACTCAACCACACCAACAATTTGCGACTGAACAACATAGCCATCGTCTTTAACTTCGTTTGCATCACCTTTGGTTGTATATCTAATTTGCCCATTGATTGATTCAACATCAATTATTCTATGAATTGTTAAAGTTCCAGATTTGTCAAAAGCAATAATCTGATTTTTTTCTAAAACTTGCCCATCATATTTTTCATATATAATAACATCACCAGTGGCAAATGTTCCTTTCATGCTATCAGAACCAATAACCAACATGCAATATTTAAATTGGCAAGAAATAAGCATTATAACAGAAATCATAAAAACATACAAAATTGTGGAAATTGTAACGTTAAAAATTCTTTTTTTGCTTTTTGGAATGTAATGATTCTTTTCCCTATAAACAATTGTTAACAAATAATATACTAAAATTGGAAAAAGAACATTTAAAACAATTTCAAAAATATCTGGCGAAACTGGCACAAACGGAAAAATGTAGATGTAAGAAAAAACAATCAGTTTGTACACAATGTTTGGATAACAACCAAAATTTTTGCACACATATGTGCATAAAAAGTTTAAAGATAGAGCCATAACAAATGGAGTAAAAAGTGTGTTTAACAAGTTTGAAACAGAAACAATTGTTCCAACCGGCATAAAAATTATTATGTCCACCACAACACCAATAATATAACTCACAACAAGCAAATATTTGCTCTCTTGCGAAATTAAGGCGTTTCTAACAAACTCGTATAAAACAACGATAAGTGCAATTGGAACTAAATAGATTAACATTTCCGCACCAAGCCTAGCCCATGCCGATAAGTTAAACCCAAATTTAATTCCTGGCAAATACAATAAAACCAAAAACAATAACCCAAAACAAATCATAACCAAAAAAACTTGCTTTTTGTTTATTGTTAAAACATTTCTCTTTTTAAAATAAAATTGAGTTAAAACAAAAAACAATGTCAAAACAAGCAAAGCAATAAGTTTTGTGTTTTTTGTTGGAATAATAAAAGTTATAACAAGCAAAGCAAGAAGAGATGTTGCCATTATGTTTTTCTTTGTTGTTTGTTGCATTTTCCCCTCCTTAAATTGCTAATTTTTCATTTTATAACATCCTTTTAGTTTGTTTTTGTTTTTAAAGCAAAACAAATTCTGCTTAAATTTTTTACTTTAAAAAGTAACACAATTTAAACAAAATTTTGTTTTTTTAATATTATGCTTGTGCTTGTGCAGTTGCTGTAAATGATACTGTAAATGTGCTTTTGTATGTGTCTACAGCCGCATCAGCATTATCTGGAGTTTTGATTAAAGTTATAACAACAGAAAGTTCTGCAGTTGCTTGTGGAGCAATTGTTGTAGTTGCCCCCCATGATGCTGTAACTGTAAAATAAGTTGTGTTACTATTTGTAGTTGATGGAGTAGCCAACACAGCATTCAACTTTGTTGCTTCTGTAGATTTGTTTGTAACAGTAAGTTTAACTGTTTTTGTGTCACCCGCTTTTGTAAAGCCAGAAGTAATTGTGATTGTTGCTTTTTTAGCATCATTTGAATCAATTGTTGCAAGACCAGAATCATCAACAGCAGTAAACACAACAACGAAGTTTTTATCATCAACAGTTGCTGTAGCAGAACCACTAACTTCCAAGTTTTTTGTGATGGCTGCAAAGCCTACCCCAACCACCATAAAAGCGACTAGCAAAATTCCTGTCAAAATTTTATTCTTTTTCATTTATTTTCCCCCTTTTTTTTATTTGACATGGTTATTTTAACCCATTTAAATGTGTAAAGTCAAAAAAATTTATGCATATTTTGACATTTTTTTCATATTTAAACACTAATATGTTGTGTATTGCAAACAAAAATATGCGAAAAACAGCATGTTTTAGCAAAAAGTTAACCAAAAGCAAACTTTTTTGCTCTTCACACTTTATTTTGTTTTAGGGCAATATATGCCTCACACACTTTAAATTCTTTTCTTTTATTTTCATCCTGAATAATAGCAAAAAACACTTTAATGGGTTTAATCCCTGTTTCTTTTATAAAAGCATCTAATAGCATTCTAGCGACAATTCCGCTGTTTTCATCATTATATTTTAGAAATCTATTTGCATTTCTCAATCGTGATATTTGCACATTACAATGAATTAAGCGCAAATTTTTATCATAATCACATCCAACTCTGCCAATCAAATCAGTAATACTCTTTTCTGATTTTCCAACCTTTTCTACAACTATATTGCATTTATATTTTAATGCTATGTCAATTCCTAGATCTCTTATATATGTGCTAATATTATGTAATTCTGGGGAATTTATATTACATTTTAATAAGTTTGACAACTCTTTCTTTACAATATCTGCATCCGCTTTAAAACTATTATTCATGTACGCATTATTTCCTATTATTTTTGACTTGCCAGCCCCAGGCAAACCCACTATTATATCCAATATAGGAGGTTTGCTTTGGGGAAGTTTTTTGCAAATTCCCCTAGTTTTATATTTATATTCTTCCACATATTTTTTTATAATCTCTATCGATTCATTATTTACAACTAATAACTTTTGACCACTTTTTGAAAGCATTTCACAATCTTTAATAAACAATTCTGTGCTTTCATTTAAATCACATAAAGTTGCATTTTTTAATAATAGCTTTTGCCTCTTAGTAAAACGACATAATACACTCCCATTTATAAACATTATATCTTGAATGCAACAATAAAATCAACAATCTTTGTAAAAATTTCGGTAAACATCACTAATTTTTTTCTACTCTGCCTATCAACATTCAAGCAAACTCCAATCATGCTTAAAAACACCATCAGTGCTGACGAACCGGCAGAAATGAATGGTAAAGGTATTCCTGTTGGCGGGATTGAGCCGATCACAACTTTTTCTTGCACTATAAATTTATTGATTTATATTCTTAATATTCTTAAATATTTGGTCTTTTAATTTTGGGCAATAAAACCCAATTTTATCGCAAATATTTTTTGCCTCTCTTGAATATTGTTCTTGCTTTTCAATTGACCAATTTTCTACCCTGCATCTTGTATTGAAACACCTGTCAGCCAATTTCACAATGGCAATTTCTTTTTTATCCAATTTCAAAATTCGATTTAAAGAATCTTCCATTTGCTGTTCTTTTGGTAAATTTTCATTTTTAGTAAGAGCGAGCACTCCATCTGCAATTTCTTTCCCAAACTGATTTTCTATATCTTGATAAGTAACACTAGTATCTTCTATTGTATCGTGCAACAAAGCAACACTTACAACCAAATCGAAATTTACATTTTCATCTTTTGCAAACTCAAAAGCAGTTAACGCTACACCAAAAATATGGGCAGAATAATCTACATCGCACGGGTATTTCATTTTTTGCCCTTGATGTGCTCTAATTGCAAACAATAATGTATCATAAAATTTTTCTAAATTCATCATATTTATATTTCCTTATAAATTTTTTTTACTGTTTTTCTTAAATTTTCCAATTCTATTATATCCGTTTTTATTGCTACTTCTTGTAGTGTTAAATAATTTATCCCATGCAAATTCATTTGCTCAATTTCATGCAATGGTATCGATGATAGTTTCCATTGTTTTTCAGAATATTCAAATGTTATACACAACTCTTGGTCATATCCAAATATCTTATTATAAATTTCTATAAAAAACATTTATCTTCTCCATTTACAAATTTTTCAAGTTCAAGATTTTTCTCAACTTGTAATTTAAGTTGCTCTACAAAGCCTTTTACATCTACAATACATCCCGCATTCTCAATTATATCTCGATTTAGTTTTAATGTATTATCAATACTATTATTTTCATAAAATTCACGATCTATTAGCAATGTTGTTTTTATAATTGATTTATTGATATTTTTCATTATAAAATTTTGATAAGAATCCCAATAATTAATATCGCCGGATTTTTCCAATTCTTTATGAATTGAACTAATATAAAACTCTCTTAAAGCATAAACAAATTTTTGCATATCACTCAACTCCACCGATTTAGTATTATCAAGATTTTTAAATACTTTTTCAACATTGGATACTAAATGATGCTGCACTTCCCTTGTAATTGGTGTGATATTTAATGAATTATTTAAAACTAATACTTCATCAACAATTCCATTGTCGTCAGTTAAACGTTGTTCCAGAATTTTATCATAATCAAAATATTTTTTTATATTTTCACCTTGCCTTATTTCATAAGATAAAAACAATGTTTCAATCATTGGTAAATTATCATATAAGTCAGTAGTTTTATGTAATTTAAAAAACAAATCATTTATACATTCATAATCATTTTTATAATTTCTAAATTTGATTTTAAAATCATCAATCATTTTAGACCTTAATAATTTATCCTTTTCAGATTGAATCATTCTTATTCGTGTCGGTATTTCAGACTCAAAATCTCTATGTTTTTTATAGACATGTTCTGATGCTTGTTTCACCAGCCAAGCATCACTTGTTGAAATTTGAATCTCTATTGGTATGTTGTCAATTTTAAAATTTAAATGAATGCCTATATATCCAGTAGAGTGTCGTGATACATGACCTACAAGTTCTGGATATACTTTACTTAAATTTTGTAATATTCCCGGGATTTCACTATAACTATTAACAATTAAAGCACATCTTGATAAATCGTTTAACTTGCTTAAAGAATAATCCAATTGTCCAGAATAAACCTCACGTTTAACTTTACTTAATATACTTTTAGACTGTTTTTCTCCGTTATCTACAACTCACTCCAACACTATCTTGACTTCTTTCAAAGCCCATCTCATCACAAAATTCATCTGTTATTTTCCTAATATAATCCGACATTATTAATTTCTCCCATATTTATTATAACATCATAAAAATTGAAAAACAAGGAAATTTATCTTTCTCTACAAATCCATTTATTATTTATTACAAATAAAAATTACACTATTCAGTCTACACTAATCAAAAGAATATACAATAAATGATTGCAAAATATTTTACTTTTATGATGGTTAAATTTTATTACTCTTCAAATTTGTGATAAGATTTTTTTACTATGCCTATCAACATTCAAGCAAACTCCAATCATGCTTAAAAACACCATCAGTGCTGACGAACCGGCAGAAATGAATGGTAAAGGTATTCCGGTTGGCGGGATTGAGCCTGTTACAACAGCAATGTTTATTGCAACTTGAATTGATATTAAACAAGCAATGCCAGAAACGAGCAAGCAAGCAAAACGGTCTTTTGCATTTAAAGCAATTTTAATTAAACAAACAACCAACAACACGAATGCAAAAATTATGAATATTGCACCAAACAACCCCAGTTCTTCACCAATAATTGAAAATATAAAATCCGACTCGCTAAACGGCAAAAACAAATATTTTTGTCGGCTATTAAACAATCCAACACCAAACAATCCGCCATTGCCAAGAGCATATAGCGATTGAATAAGTTGAAATCCTTCACCTTTAGGATTTGCCCAAGGGTCAATAAATGCCATTAATCTTTTCATTCTATAAGGTTCAATAATAATCAAAGTTGGCACCAATGCCATTGCGGGAACAGACAGCATTAAAAAATGTTTTTTAGATATTCCGCCAATAATGAGCATAACAATAAGTGTTAAGCCTAGGCACATTGTAACGCTCATGTTTGGCTCTAAAATAACAAGCAAACACAAAACCCCGCCCGCCAAAAGTGGCAATAGGAGTTTTTTAAAAGATTTAATTTTTTCATGATTATCGCTTAAATAACTTGCACAAAACAAAACAAGAGCAAATTTTGCAAACTCGCTTGGTTGAAACGAAACACCAGCAATTTTAATCCATCGAGTAGCACCATAGTTGCTTGAACCAATTCCCGGAACAAACACCAAAACAAGCCCCAAAACCGCCAATCCAAAAAAAATCCATTTAAGCTTTTTTAATTTGGAGAAATCAAAAAAATAGAAAAACACAAGGGCAACCAAACCAACACAAACACCCACAATTTGTTTAGTCAAAAAAAAGAACTCATTTCCATAATTTTTTTGCGCCGAATAACTGCTAGCACTATAAACCATTACACAACCAACAACACACAAAAAAAGAGTTAAACAAATAACCGCAATGCCAGTAGCACTCGGTTTTTTTGATTTGTCAAAAATGAACAATGTTTTAATGCCTATTTTTTTCACAAAATTTCCTTTTAAGTTATAAACTATCAAAATAGTTGTTAAAAAACTCACCCCTTTCAACATAGTTGCTAAATTCGTCATAACTTGCACATGCTGGAGAAAACAAAACAACATCGCCCCTTTTTACAAGCCCATGAAGATGATTTAAAGCATCTTTTAATGTGTCAAATTTTACAATTTTGTCAAAGTTGCAAAACTTGGCATCTGTTTGCAATAAATTTGCTGTTTGTCCAAACACAACTGCACGCTTAATTTTTTCACCATTTTTAAAAATATCAACAAAACTGGTTCCTTTGTCGCTTCCACCAAGCAAAACAACACATGGGGTTTTCATTGATTGAAGTGCTTTAATGCACGAATCTTGGTTTGTAGACTTGCTATCATTTATGTAACTAATTCCATGCTTTTTACCTAAAAATTCCAATCTGAACGGAACAGGAGCAAATGTTTTAATTGCCTTTTTAAATTGTTTTGAGCTAATGTTTAAAAGTTGAGCAATTTTTTCACAAAAAGCCAAGTTTAAGTTGTTAAAATCGCCAATGAGTTTGCTTTTATATTTTTGCTCGCAAACAATAATCTTTTTTGCTTGCGTTGTTATGTTTTGCAATTCTTTTGGCAAAAGCAAATAATCTTTTTCTGTTTGCCAATTAGTGATTTCCAGTTTTGCATTGCAATAGTTTTCAAATGTTTTGTGGCGTGACAAATGGTCAGGTGTTATGTTTAAAATAACCGAAATGTCAGGTTTAAAATTTGGAGAAACCATTTCAAGCATAAAACTAGAAACTTCACACACAACAACACAATCGTCTGTTGTATGTAAGGCAATGCTTGTTATTGGAGTTCCAACATTACCGCATAAAAAAGTTTTATATTTTGTTTTTAAAACATGATTCAATAAACTCACACATGTTGTTTTTCCGTTTGTTCCAGTAACAGCAACAAACGTTCCTTTGCAAAACAAATATCCCAACTCAAGTTCCGACACAAACAAAGCACCAGTATTTTTTAATTTGGATATATTTTTGTTTCCCAAAATATTAACTCCGGGGCTTAACACAACATAGTCAAACTTATGCTTTAAAACCATACTCATGCTAGTTAAATAGTTGTTTAAATCAACATCATCTGAAACTTTATCTGAATATATGTAAACTTCTGCACCTTTTTCAACTAGAAATTTATATGCAGAAATACCACTAACCCCTGTGCCATAAACCAAAAATTTTTTGTTTGCAATTTCCATAAAACATCCTTTTAGATATAAAATGCACAAACAATTAAGTTTAGAATAAAACCAAACACAAAATATGAAAATGTTACCTTGTTTTCGTGAATATTGCTCATTTGAAAATGATGATGAAGTGGTGCCATTTTAAAAATTCGCTTTTTTGTTCTTTTAAAATGAACAACCTGAATAATATCGCTTAAAGCAGTTACAACAAAAACCATCCCTAAGAGTGGAATTAACAACACATTTTTTGTTAAAATGGTTGAACAAGCAATAAACCCACCCAAAGCAAGCGAGCCCGTATCGCCCATAAAAATTTTTGCAGGAAAATTATTAAACAACAAAAATGCAAAGAGTGTTCCCAAAATTGAATAGTTACATATTAACACACTGCCAATTTCTCTGTTTAAAGCCGGATTAAATTGTGGCATGGTTAACAGTAATATAACTGAAAAGAAAAAAATATAGTTTATGGAACATGATGTGCACAAACCATCTAATCCATCAATCAAATTAACACTATTAACAGTTGCAACAAACACAACAATCAAACATGGAATTATCCACCACCCCAAATCTAATGTTTTGTTTGTAAATGGAATTATTATCTCGCCACCAATAAACTTATAAACAAACACAGAAACAATTAGCGCAATGGCCAATTGCCCTATAATTTTTTGATATGCTTTTAATCCTAAATTTTGTTTGTAGTGAACTTTAATAAAGTCATCTAAAAACCCCAAAATGCCAAATACAAATGTTACTGCAAGAGTTACAATGCCATACGTAAAATCGGTTGTAAAAAAAATTAAAGAAACAATAGTCGACGGCACAATAAAAATTAAACCACCCATGGTTGGCGTTCCTTGCTTCCCTTCATGCTCTTTAACATAATGCAAAATTGTTTGTTTTGCACCAATCTTTTTAATAATAAAAAAGCATAATGGGGCAAAAATCAAACATGCAAAAAATGCGATTAAAAAAACAACAATATAATTTTCCATACAAACCTTTTAACTCAACAGAACTCGCCGGAAGCACAATTTTGCCCCCGCAAAATTGTTGAAATTGCTCATGCAATTTCACGTTTGAGCCATCAAACGCTTCCGGCAGTGCCCCAACCAACCTTTTTTAGTTTTTCACAAAATTCAAACTTTCCAACACTTGTTTGTCGCTATAAGGAATTTTAACACCTTTAACATCTAAATAATCTTCTGCACCTTTTCCGCAAACAGCCAAAACATCACCATCTTTTAACATTTCAACTGCTTTATTTATTGCCAATTCTCTGTCTATTATTACTTCATAATTATTATTTTTTATTCCAGCAACAATCTGCTTTGCAATAAATTCCGGTTCTTCAAACCTCGGATTGTCTGACGACACAAAAACAAAGTCACTCAACTCACTGGCAATTTTTCCCATATGAAAACGTTTTTCTGCATCTCTGTTTCCACCACAACCAAACAAGCAATACAACTTGCCCGTGGTAACTTTTTTTAAAGTTGTTAAAACTTTATCCAATGCATCAGGCGTGTGAGCAAAATCAATCACCGCAGTAATGTTACCTTTTTTATAAACATTCAATCGCCCCTCTACCGATTCAAAACTTTTAATCGCTTTTAAAATTATAGGCATTTTAATTTTTAATTTATAACAAATTAAAATTGCACATAAAATGTTTTGAATGTTATAGTCACCAATCAATTTTGTTTGAACGTTAACTTCTAAACCACAAATTGTTGCATTAAAACAATTAGCATCAATCCTGTTAACCATTCCCGCATCGGTTGGAAAAACAAGCGAATAAGTTGTAATATTTTTGTTATTGTTTGCAATATCACAACCAGATTTATCATCTATGTTTACAATTTTTACACACTTGCCATCAACAACAAAATCCGTTTTTGTCTTTTGATAACATTCAAAAGTTTTAAAAAAGTCCAAATGGTCTTCGGTTATGTTTGTCAATGCTTTAACACAAAAATCTAAAGCAAAAATCTTTTTTAAATAAATTGCATGAGCCGAAACTTCCATAACAGCAAACTCTACACCACATTCATACATTTCCCCCAATACCTTGCAAAGTTCAATTGGGTCAGGGGTTGTCATGTGCAAACATATTTTTTTATCGCCAAAAACAACACCCTCGGTGCCAATAACACCAACCTTTTTTCCGGCAGATTTTAAAATATGTGCAACAAGGCAAGTTGTGGTTGTTTTTCCATTTGTTCCGGTAACTCCAATAATTTTTGGCATTTTTGGTGAATAGAAATTTTTTGCAACAATAGAAAGCGCCTCTCTTGTGTTTTTAACAACAATTTGCAAACCATCAAACTCATAATCATATTCTTCAACCAAAAATGCAATTGCCCCATTTTGCCTTGCTTGCTCTTTTAAGTTGTGACCATCAACACTTCCACCCTTTAAACAAACATACAGCCCGTTTTTTAAAACGTCTGTTGTTTTGTTTGAAACATTGTCAATTGTAACGTTTTTTATCTCTTTTGCATTTAATATTTCAATGCCCTTTAATATTTTTTTTAACTTCATAATTCTCTCCTTTTTAATACAAAATGCAACAAGTTTCATATTAATGACTTAAAGAGAATAAACTGACAAAAATAG
Organism: uncultured Lachnospiraceae bacterium; assembly: GCA_964600435.1. Classification (GTDB taxonomy): domain Bacteria; phylum Bacillota; class Clostridia; order Christensenellales; family UBA1242; genus HGM11367. Next base: position 24,789 of record CAZRJB010000008.1, on the reverse strand, counting down.
ACAAATATTAATTAAGTGGTTGAAATTATCAAACAAATATGCTAAAATGTATTTCAATTATTCACTCAAACAAAAGTGGCATTAAAAGGACAATAAAAAATGAACATTTTACATGATTACAAAAAAGAAATTTTCGATTTAGAAAAAATTAACCAACTTGCATTGGAAGACCCAAACAGATTAATTGAAGATAGCGAGCAATTGTATCAAAAGCAAATAAGCGACATTGTTAACGAAATTGTTACCAATGGCAAATATAAATTTATTCTTTTGGCAGGGCCATCGTCTTCTGGGAAAACAACAACAAGCAATTTAATTTGCAAACAATTGTCAGAACATGGGTTTGATTCTTTGGTTATTTCTTTAGATGATTTCTATTTGGACTTAGAGTCAAGGCCAAAACTCCCAAATGGCGAATATGATTTAGAAAACGTAACCGCTTTAGACCTAGACTACATCAACAACTTTGTTAACGACCTGTTTGACAATTCAGAAGCCTTAATGCCAAAATACAACTTTAAAACCGGCAAACGAGAATCAGAATTCTCTCAAGTTAAAATCACACCCAACACAATTGTTATAATGGAAGGCATTCATGCCTTAAACCCAATCATGTTTAAAAAGCATAATGAATCCATGTACAGAATTTATATTTGCGTAAATTCAAATTTTGAATTTAACGAAAAAATTTTAATGCCAGCACAAAAAGTTAGACTAATGCGCAGACTAATTCGTGACTTTTCTAGCAGAGGTTCAAGTTTTGAACGCACTTTTGGAATGTGGCAAAACGTTTTAGCTGGAGAAGATATATATATTAAACCATACAAAAACACTGCAGACTATTTAATTAATTCAACTCATGCATATGAACCATTAATGTATGCAAAAAAACTTTTACCACTCCTTGAAAAAGAAACAAATGAACAGACAAAATCTCTTGTAGAAATGTTAAACAAATGCGAAAAATTATCTGTTGATTTGTTACCTAAAAACTCTTTGCTTCATGAATTTTTAGATTAAAAAAACATACAAAAACCACCAAAATTAAAAAAAATATTAAAAAAATAAAATTGTTAATATATCTTAAAAAACAAGGCAAAAATGCATTTTGCCTTGTTTTTTTTGTCAAATTTAAATATTTTTTAATTAATTTTAATAATTTGCTATTTGTTTTTTGTTTAATTAATTATGCAAAATATTTATACACTTTGTTTGCAATTTTGTTGTCAACAACATCACCAAATTTAACTTTGTTGTCTAAATAGCCAGCACTCTCCATAATATCTTGCAGTTTGTTAAATGCTGTTTCTGTCATTGCAGGGTTTTCTACCCATGCATCTGAACTAATATAACTGTTAATGCTTGTAACAATTGAATCTTTGTCCACACCAACAAAAGATGGTGAAACTGCTTGATAAATTTCATCCACGCTTGCATTAATCAAAAATCTATAGCCTCTATAAACTGCACGCAAAAATCTTTCGCATAGGTATTCGTTCTCGCTATAAAAACTTGACTTTGTTTGAAAACAGGTGTATGGAACTTCTCCACTCACCATGCCAACACTGGCAACAATGTGATAGCCTTTTTCTTTGCATAATTGACTTGCCGTTGGTTCAAACAATGTGCAAAATTCCGCTGTTGTTGTTTCAAACACGCTTGCAGTGTTTGCAAAAGCAACACTTGTGTTTAAATTAACTTTTCCAGATTCTGTTCCAATGTCAAGCCCTGCACTTTTTATGCAATGTTCCAATGTCATTGCAGGAACGCCACCTTGCCTTCCGCCAATAATTTCTTTTCCAACAAGGTCGCTAAGTTGAAAGTCTGGATATGCATTTTTTGCAACAATAAAAGAGCCGTCCCTTTTTGTTAATTGTCCAAAAACAACTGGTTTGTCTTGTGCCTGCCCTTCAACCACATAAATTGCCGCTTCTGGGCCCATAAGGCCAATGTCAGCATCTCCACTAAGAATGGCACTCATGGATGCATCTGCACCACCACCATTTGTTAGTTCAATCTCAATTTTTTCATCTTTAAAATAACCGTTATTTATTGCAACATAAAATGGTGCATAAAATATGCTATGTGTTACTTCATTCACTTTTACTGTAGTGACCATATTGGCGCTTTGATCACATCCAACCATAATTATAGAAAATACAGTTAACATAAAAGCCAGTATAATGCTAAGTTTTTTCATTTTTCCTCCTTTTCCAAATTAGTTTATTCGCATTTTTAATTTTTTGTTAAAAAGGTATTGAAAAATTTATTTATATGTGGTAATATTTAGATATTAAGGAGAATATGTAAATGTTAAGTTTAATGTTATATGCTTTTTCAGAATGGTTGCTTTCGGCAGCAAGAATTGTTGGCTTGTTGTTCATAATTTTTGGTATTGCAACAGTTTTAATTGCAAAAAAATTAACCAGAGTAATAAAAAAACAAAGTCAAATTGACAATTCAGACCACACATACATCACAATTTTAACTGTTGGTTTTGTTTTGATTTTGGCAGGAATGGTTGTTTGTTGTTTTTAAAACAATTCACAAATTAAAAAAAAGAATGCATATACAAAAAAGGTATGTGCATTTTTTATTATTTTAAAAATGTAATATGTTTTTGTTTTAATCACGTCAAAATCCGTTTTATTTCTTACCAATTAAAAAAATGAGAATTCTTTGCATAATGCAAAACAATGTGATATAATAACCTTAAAATAAGGAGTAATTTAATGACACTAAAACTTTACAACTCATTGTCAAAACAAATTGAAAACTTTGTTCCCAACAACTCAAATGTTGTTAAAATGTACACTTGTGGCCCAACTGTATATCATTTTGCGCACATTGGCAACCTTAGAACATATTTAATGGAAGACATTTTAGAAAAAACTCTAACATATTTAGGTTATAATGTTAATCGAGTAATGAACATAACCGATGTTGGTCATTTGTCTGGTGACAGCGACACAGGAAAAGATAAAATGCTTGATAGTGCAGAAAAGCAACATAAATCAGTAATGGAAATTGCACAGTTTTACACAGAAGCTTTCAAGTCAGACTGCGAAAAACTTAACATTGCATGGCCAAAAACTGTTGTTCCTGCAACATCTTGCATAAACGAATATATCTCTCTTGTTCAGGGTTTGTTGGAAAAAGGTTTTGGTTATATTTCTGGTGGAAATGTATATTTTGATGTTAGCAAACTAAAAAACTACTACCAACTAACCAACCACCAATCAGACGAAATGATTGTTGGCGCAAGAGAAGATGTTGAAGCCGATGCCAACAAAAAAAATCCAGCAGACTTTGCACTTTGGTTCACAAAATCAAAATTTGAAAGCCAAGAGCTTAAATGGAACAGTCCTTGGGGGCTTGGCTACCCTGGTTGGCACATAGAATGTTCGGGAATCAGTTTGAAATATTTAGGAGAATATTTAGACATACACTGTGGCGGAATAGACAACCTATTTCCACACCACACAAACGAAATTGCTCAAACAGAAAGTTTTGTTGGGCACAAATGGTGCAACTATTGGTTTCATATTCGTCACCTAGTTATGGACGGCGAAAAAATGAGCAAAAGCAAAGGCGAGTTTATAACAGTTAATCGCTTAATCGAAAAAGGGTATAGTCCACTAGCATATAGGTTGTTCTGTTTGCAATCTCATTACAGAAAGCCATTAACTTTTAGTTATGACCGTTTAGATGGTTCAAAAGCAACATACGGAAAACTAGCAAACAAAATCAAAGTGTTAAAATCAAACATTGTTGGCAACGTAGATTCACAAAAAGTTGAAAAATATAGAAATCAGTTTGTTGATGCTCTTTCAAACGACCTTAACACTTCCCTTGCCTTAACTTGTTTGTTTGATGTTTTAAAAGATGACACATTAAATTCAGCAACAGCAATTTATCTAGTTAAAGACTTTGACACGGTTCTTGGTTTAAATTTGTTAGAAGAGCAAACAGCAAGTATTTCTGATGATTTAAAAATTTACATTGAACAAAAAATATCAGAAAGGCTTGAGGCAAAAAAGCAAAAAAATTATGCCTTGGCAGATGAAATAAGAAATGAACTTTTGACCAAAGGAATTGTTTTAAAAGACACTCCAACCGGAACAGAATATTCAATAAAAAACTAACATTAAATGCTTATTTTTTTAAAAAAAGTGGAAGAAGTTTAAATCTCTTCCTTTTTTTTTGCATTTTTGAACGTTTTTTCTGCATGCTCAATTTTTATAAAAAAGACAAAAAAAATAATCTTACAAAAAATTATTTTTATTACCTCCTCGTGTAAAAAAGCAAAGCAAATCTGAATCAAAAACCATTTTTACACAGCAAAAAATGCACAAAGCAAAAAACTTGTGCATTTTTTATTCTTCAATTAAGTATGATTTTTTTCTTCTTTTTCTTTTTATTTCGTAAACAACAAAAAACGCATTAACGTAAACAAACAGAAAAGTTATGTAAGAAATCAAGTAAGTTCGATAATCAATTCCTAAAACATTTTGAATGTCACCATTAGGCATAAAGTACATTGGGTCATTTTCAATTTTTAAAACATAAACTTCTAACAATGCATATAGAATAACAATTGCAAAGCAACCCAAAACCTTCCAAATTTTTTTATATCTAAACGACACAAAACCCAAAGACATTAAAGAAATGCTGGTTATTAACAGCATGCAGTGTGTAACAACAGAATATAAATCATCAAACAAAAAGTATGGGCTTTTAAAACCAACACCCGGATAAGCAAAAAATGCAACCGAACCCAAAAGTGAAATTATACAAGCAAAATTATATAAAAACTTTTTGTTAAAAATTGCACACAAAATTAATGCCCAACAAGAAATTGCACACCATGGCCTTGGGAGCAAAATGCTTAAAAGATTGTTAAGTGAATAGTCTGTTGTTTTTAAAAGATTTATCACTCTTCGGGCAATTTCAAAAAGTAAAATAATGGCAACCAAAAACCATAACAGTTTTCTTTTGGTAGATTTATCTTTATTTTTAAACAATTTAAATATTATAACAATAAAACAAATGCATGCAAGCAATGTTAAAACATGCCCCAACCCCCAAGGCAATGTTTTTGACTCTTCCGGATATTTTGTAAACAACCAATCTTTAAAACTCATACCAAAATGTTAACACAAAAAAACAAAAAATGCAACACCAAGCATGTTTAACCTATTTTAAATAAATTTCTGCAATTCCATCGCCAATTTCGTGGATGGTTGTTTGCAAATCTTCTCTTGTTTCAATCTCTTGCATAAATTTTCTAAGTTTTGTAACCATTGCCCTTTTTTTATGTCCAACATCTTGTTTAGAGCGCACCATTCCGTGAAACAAAACATTGTCCACCAACAAGCAACCGCCGTCACACAGCATGTTTAACAAAACAGGATAATATTTTAAATATTGCCCTTTTGGACCATCCAAAAAAATCAAATCAAACTTTTGTTCTAAATTGTTCAACTTAACAATTTCTTCAAATCCATCACCCAAAATTTGATTAACACGTTGATTTAACCCTAAATTGTTAAATGTTTCTGTTGCCTTGTTAAAACTTTCTTGATTTATTTCAATTGTTGTTAAGTTTGCTTGCTTGCTTGCTAAAAGCATAACACTACCCGAATAACCAATTGCTGTTCCAATTTCTAAAATGTTTTTAAATTGCCCTTTTTTAACAAAGTCAGCCAAAAACCTAACACTTTCATCCAGCAAAACAGGAATATGGTTCAAACGTGCATATTTTTCCAAAGTAGATAAAATGTCCATAACCAAATCCTAATCGTAGAACACGATTGTTAAAATCATAGGTCTTCTTGCAGTACGTTTAAAAATAAAGTTTTGCATTTGACGTCTAATGTTTTGTTTTAGGAGTGCTGGGTCCATATCTTTTACGTCTTGCTCTTTTAAATAGTTAACAAGCATGTCTTTTGCATCTTGCATGAATTTTTCTTGTTCACCAGAATATACCACACCACGAGTAATCAAAAATGGATCGCTGCTTATTTCACCATTAATTGAATTTAAGTTAAGAACAGTTACGCAAATGCCCTCTTCAGAAAGCTGTTTTCTATCTCTTAAAACACTAGAATCCATGTCACCAATTCCAAGCCCGTCAACAAGACGTTGTCCAGCATTGATTCTGCCACAAACTTTAATGTGTCCGGCAGTCATTTCCACTTGCATGCCAAGGTCTGGCAAAATTATGTTTCGACCATCACAACCAAGAGCCATTGCAATTTCTTTATGAGTTTTTAAGTGCCTATATTCTCCATGCACAGGCATAAAACATTTAGGTTTTACAAGCGAATGCATAATTTTTATTTCTTCTTGACAAGCATGCCCAGAAGCATGAACATCTGCAAGTTCATCATAAATAACATCTGCACCCTTTTTAAACAATTTGTTAATAACTCCATAAACCGATTTTTCGTTTCCAGGAATTGGCGATGCAGACATTATAATGCAATCGTTTTCGCCAAGAGTAATTTTTTTAAATTCGTTTGCTGCCATTCGAGTTAAGGCGCTCATTGGCTCACCTTGACTGCCTGTTGTTATAATCAACAATTCCTTATCAGCAAACTTGTCCACTTTTTCAATTTCAATAATGTTTTCTTTGTTATATTTAAGTTCACCCAATTTCATTGCAACTTCAGACACATTTTTCATGCTTCTTCCAGTAAAAGCAACTTTTCTACCATATTTTTCTGCCAAATTCATAATTTGTTGCAAACGATGAATGTTTGAAGCAAAAGTTGCAACAAATAATCTGTTTTCTTTATGCTCAGCAAAAATTCTATCTAGAGTGTCACCAACTCTACGTTCACTCATGGAATATCCCTTACGACAAACGTTTGTTGATTCGCACATTAAAAGGTTGACACCTTTTTTGCCTAGTTCGCCAAAACGTTCTAGGTCTGTTGTTTGCCCATCTATTGCCTCGAAGTCAATTTTAAAGTCACCAGTGTGAACAATGTTGCCTGCTGGAGTTGAAATGCAAGCCCCCATTGAACCAGCAATGCTGTGATTAACATGAATAAATTCAATTGCAAAATTACCAATTTTTAAAACATTTTTTGGTTTTACTGAAATTAGTTTTGCTTTTATTTTTGGATACTCTTTCAACTTGTTTTCTACCAACCCTAAAGTCAGCCTGCTACCATAAACAGGAACGTTTATTTCAGGAAGCAAAAATGGAAGTCCGCCAATATGGTCTTCGTGACCGTGAGTTAAAACAATTGCCTTAACCTTAGATTTGTTTGCCACAAGATAAGAAATGTCTGGAACAACAATGTCAACGCCAGGCAAGTCATCGTCTGGAAAGGTCAAGCCAGCATCCAACACAATAATTTCATCTTTATATTCAAAAGCGGTCATGTTTTTTCCGATTTCACCAACCCCGCCAAGAAAGGTGATTTTAACTTTTTCTTTTTCTGCCATAAATTATTTTCTCTCCTATATTTATTTTATTATTTCTCAACAAAAAATTAAGCAATTTTTTTGCTTTAAAAGTTTTTATTATTTTGAAAATTCGCATTTTTTAACGATTTAGCAAACTTTATGCGTTTTGCATGTTATTGATTAAATAATGTATCTAACTTTGCAAATTTTATCAGTGCTTTCCAATTTTTTTGGTTTTATAATTTTATCTGGGCTTAGGTAGTAATTCATTCCTTGACTTTCAAAAAACAAAACCTGCCCAAAAACACACAAAATTAGCGCAGACAAAGGTATGATAAGAAATAGAGCATATATGCCAAAAATGTATGTTAAACCAACAAAAACAATCATCACAACGGAAAAACTTGACAAGGTTGATAAAAAGTTTCGTTTAACAGCGTTAATGCCTTTTTTAAAACCTTTGCAGGCACCACAATTGAAAACAACAACACTAGAAGCCCAACCATTGTGAATTGAACTGTTTAGTGCAATCATTAAAACAATGTAAATAAACAACATAAGTGGTGCAATAATTGCCCACACTTCACTTGTGTTACCCAACAGCAAAATGCCATAAAACCCGCCACCAAAACAAAGCAAAAATAATGTTTCGACCAACGTGCGAAGAATGCTATAACTCATGGTAACTCCAAACATGTTTATAAAACTTAAAATAAACGAGTTCTTTGTTAAACTAGACATATAACTATAAACAACTTCGCTTGCAGGAACATCACTCAACTTTAACAAAAATGGAACAACTATCAACAAAATTATTGCCAAATAAATTAACATAATAACATTTGTTTTTGCAATAATAGCAATTCCGCCAAAAAACGTTTGAAACAAACTTAGCAAAATGTTCATTGCATTTGGAACACTTTGAAAAGTGGAATTTGAAAACATCGCCCTAACAACCGATGTAAAACCTGATTCCGCAAACCCGGTTTTGAGCGAGCCAAAAATTGGCAAAATAAATAAAAAACTGATTCCAAAGGCAAAAATTTTATATAACAATATTTTCCAAAACAAAGAAAAATTTGCCATTGAAAGTTTTATAGAATTGTTTAATTTCATAAATAACCTTTTTAAATAAAAACTACAAAAATTGTTTTAATGCCATAATTTAATAATTAAAAGCCAATTTAAATCAAATTCAAAAAAATGTCTTGTTGACGATGTATATATATTACAACATAATTAAAAATTGTTCAATCTTTTTTTTGTAATTTATTTAAAAATCTTTGCTTTTAAAGTTTTTTGATGTTTAACAACCAAAAAATTATTAAAATAAACATGCTAAAAAGCCTGTTTGTTGCCATGTCTTTAAAAAAGGAAGCAATAAAAAACATTGCTTCCAATTTGACAGATAAACAAAAAACCAAAAACTTTAATTGTTGTCGCTTGGCAAAACTTTGCCTGAATAAATTTCGTCTGCAGCGACTGCAATACATTTTTTATTGTTATAGTTTGGATCGGATTCAATATGGCGTTTTTCAAGTTCTTTTGCTCTTTTTGCCATTAAAATTGAAAGTTTATATTTATTGTTGTCTGTTTTTTGTGCCAATTCATCAATTGGTGGTCTATTCATCATAAAATTTATCTCCAATTTTTTTTTGTTTCAAGTGTTATTATAACACATTTTTTTAAAAATGTATATACTTTTTTAAATTATTTTTATCATTTTGTCAAAATCTTTTTCAGAAATTATTATAATTCCCAATTTTTTGGCTTTTTCCAACTTGCTTCCAGCATTTTCCCCAGCCAAAACGTAAGACGTGTTTTTTGACACACTAGACGACACACTCCCTCCATTTTGCTCAATAATTTCGGTTGCCTGTTGCCTTGTATAAGCAGAAAGCGTTCCGGTTAAAACAAATGTTTTGCCGTCAAATATGCCACCAATTGCTTTTTGTGTTTCGGCAATTGATATCCCAATTTTTAAAAGGTCGTTTATCATTTTGTTGTTAAAGTCATCCTTAAAAAAGTCAATAATGGATTTAGCAACAATCTCTCCAATATCTCTTATCAAAAACAACTCATCAAATGTTGCCTTTTGCAAGTTCTCTAAAGTTCCAAAATATTTTGCCAAATCCTTTGCTGTTTTAACTCCAACATTTGGAATTCCAATTGCATAAATAAAGTTTGAAAGTTTAACATTTTTGGATTTTTCTAACGAATTTAAAATGTTTTCCGCCTTTTTTTCTTTAAATTTGTCCAATTTTAACAAATCTTCTTTTTTAAGTGTATATAATTCGCTTGGCTCAAAAATGCCCAAATCTCTATGCAGTTGTTCAGAAATTTGATCTCTTATTCCTTCAATATTCATTGCATCTCGACTGGCAAAATGTGTTAGCCTATCCACAACTTGTTCTGTGCAACCGGTTCTGTTTGGACAAAACAACAGCGCACCAATTTCAACAAGGCTTGTATGGCAACAAGGGCAAACTGTTGGTTTTTCAATTGGTTTGCTGTTTGGCAAAAGTTCCGCAAGTCCCAAAATTTCTGGAATAACCTCATTGCTTCTTCTAACAAAAACTCTAGAATTTATTTGAATCTGTTTTCTTAAAATATCACTATAGTTGTTTAAAGTTGCCCTTTTAACCGTTGCCCCCGCAAGTTCAACAGGTTCAATTTCTGCAATTGGTGTTATTTTTCCCGTTCTTCCAACTTGCCAAACAATGTTGTTTAAAATGCTGGTTACTTCTTGCGCCTCAAACTTATATGCCATTGCCCATTTTGGAAACTTGTTTGTGTAACCAAACTCATCTCTTAAAGATATTTGATTTAGTTTTATAACCATTCCATCAATCAAAATACCCAAATCTGCTTTGATTTTATCTATTTTTTCAATTTCTGCACAAATATCGTCGGCAGAAGACAACAATTTTGAATATGGTTCAGTTAAAAAATTGTTATCTTTTATAAACTGATTCATTTCCACTTGGGTTAAAAAAGTTTTGCCTTCGGCATATAACACATTGTAGCAAAAAAAATCCAAATTACGTTTTGCAGTTTCTTTTGGGTTAAGATTTCTAATTGCCCCACTAACTGCATTTCTTGCGTTTTTTAACGGTTCTAAAGAAGTTTTGTTGTACTTTTCTAAATTTTTGTTTGTTATCATGCCTTCGCCAGAAACAATTAATTCACCCTTAAAATTAATTTTTAATGGCACACTTTTTATTGTTCTCACCTGCTCAGTAACATCTTCACCAACCGTTCCGTTGCCACGAGTTGTTGCGTTTTGATATAGTCCATTTTTATAGGTTATAACAATTGTTAGCCCGTCAAATTTATATCCCAAGGTAAACGTTGCATTTGGTTCAACCTTTTTTATATCATCAACAAAACTTGCAACATCTTCAAATGTTCGGCACTTGTTTAAACTATACATTTTAATTTTATGCGTTCGTTTAACAAACCCGCTTAAAGGTTCACCGCCAACTCTTTTGGTTGGAGAGTTTTCTAAAACAATTCCTGATTGCCTTTCAAGTTCTAAAAGTTCATCATAAAGTTTGTCAAAATCAAAATCTGAAATTGTTGGATTATCCAAAACATAATAATTATAACAATGCTTGTTTAATTCTTCCACAAGCCAATTCATTCTGTCCATACATTATATTATATCACAAACAAAATAAAAATAAAAACAAAACAAAGAACTTACATTAAAGCAAAAATAACATTTTTAATCTGCAAACAAATTTCAAAAAAAAGAAGAAATCATTTTAAAATTTCTTCTTATAAATTCTGTTTTTAGCAAAACCGATTTTTCTTTACTTTTTGATTATTTTTAGTGGTGCAATTTCCAACATTAATGTTTTTTTGCCCAATGCCCCAAAATCTATGTCCGCCGTTTTTCTATCTGCAGAAATGGAAACAATTGTCCCAACTCCAAACTTTGGATGCCCCACAACTTGGTTTACATCATAAACAGACACATCCACATTTGATTCTTGTGTTGTTGAATTTATAAAACTTGCCGGTTTTGGAATAAAAGTTGAACCAAAACTGTTTGTTTTTGTGTTAAAACCACCAAAAGTTGTTTTGTTTGCAAATGAATTTGTAGAAAACGAATTTGAATTTTTTGAATCACCACAACCAAATAGATTTTTAGGTTTTTGTTTTAGCCCTGCCTCAGACACAAACCTGCTCTCTCGTTGATAGTTTCGCTTGCCATATAAATATCGTGTTGAACAAGAAGACACAAAAAGCCTTTCTTCTGCACGTGTATATGCAACATATGCAAGCCTGCGCTCTTCTTGCAAATCTTTTGGATTTTCTTGACATCTTGAAAGCGGGAAAACACCTTCTTCCATTCCAACAACAAACACAACTTTAAACTCTAATCCTTTAACAGCATGAACTGTTGCAACGGTAACATTGTCATCTTCCCCCATTGTATCTATGTCACTTTGCAAAGTAACGCTTTCTAAATAGTCCGACAAGGTGCAGTCCGGATTATTAGAAACAAACATTTTAACCGAGTTTTCAAACTGGTCAATGTTCATCAACTTATCGGTTTCCTCTTCTGAATCCTTCAAAAAAGCATCCCTAATTTTAAAATCGTCAATAACTTTAATAACAAAATCATCCAAACTTAAGTTGTTAAAGTCATCCATTAAATTGTTATAGTTTTGCCTAAACATTCCAAGTTTAGATTCCAATTTTTTTGCTTCAGGATAATCAGGCAAGTTTAAAATAACATCTAAAACAGAAACATTGTTTTTATTTGCCAAATCTTTTAAAAGACCAATTGCACCGTCGCCAATGCCTCTTTTAGGAAAATTGATAATTCTTAAAAGTGAAACTTCGTCTTTAGGATTTATAAAAATACGCAAATAAGAAAGAATGTTTTTAATTTCCAAACGCTCAAAAAACTTGAAACCACCATAAATTTTATGAGGAATGTTGTATGCCAACAACTTTTCTTCAAATGGCAAAGTTAATGCGTTAAGCCTAACCAAAATTGCAATGTCACTAAACTTGTAACCATATTTGGATGTTAAAGAATGAATTGTTCCTGCAATATTGCTCGCTTCTTCTTGCTCATCGTAATATGTTTTATAAACAACTTTTTCATCACTTTGCTTGTTTGTCCAAAGTTTTTTTTCAAAACGCTCATCATTTAATGCAATCAAAGTGTTTGCTTTTTCCAAAATATCTTTTGTACATCTATAATTTTGTTGAAGTTTAAAAATGTGGGTATTTTCAAAATCTTTAGAAATATTAAAAATGTTAGAAAAGTCTGCACCTCTCCAAGAGTAAATTGACTGGTCTTCGTCCCCAACAACAAACAAATTTTTATGTACCGAGCACAGCATTTTTGTTAAATCATATTGAATTTTGTTTGTGTCTTGAAACTCGTCCACCAAAACATATTCAAAACGTCTAGAATAAAACTCCAAAACATCAGGGCATGTTTTAAAAAGTTGATATGTTTTTAACAACAAATCATCAAAATCTAAAGCATTGCATTCTTTTAAACGCCTTTCATATTCGTTATAAACTCGAACAACCTCATCAATTTCTCGCATATATTCAAATTCTTTTTTATATGCTAAAATGTCCAAATTCTTATTTTTACAATTTGAAATGTGAAAAGAATATTTTTTGCTTTCGTCTTCTATGCCAAAATCTTTTAAAATTGATTTTATAACCTTCTCACTATCTGTATCAGAATAAATGGTAAAATTTCTATCAAAGTTTTGGTTTAATTTTTCTATATCTGACCTTAAAATTCTAACACACATGCTGTGAAAAGTTGAAATCCAGACTCTGTTTCCGCCATCTACCAAAGATTCCACTCTAGATTTCATTTCGTTTGCAGCTTTGTTGGTGAATGTTATTGCCAAAATGTTGTAAGGACTAACATTTAGTTCTTGAATTAAATAAGCAATTCTATGAGTTAAAAGTCTTGTTTTTCCTGTTCCTGCACCTGCAGAAACCAAATTTGCACCATTAATGCTTAAAAGTGCTTCTTGTTGTTCTTCGTTAAGTGAATCTAAAATTTTCATGAGAACATTGTAACACAATCAAAAAAAATTTAAAAACAAAAATCACATCAAAAACTTTTACAAAACAAAATTTAACAAAACAAACAAAAATATTTAAAAAATAACTAAAAATTTTAATTTTTTTTGTTTATTTCAATTTTTATTGCAGATTTTGTATCTTTATCAATTTTTACCTTGTCAGAAATCTCAACCCCCGCAACGGCATAAACCTCTTTGCCCAAAGCAAGAACAGGAATAAAATCTCGCTCTCTGCTAGGAATTTTTTTATCAATTAAAAAACTTTTTAGTTTTTTTGTGCCACCACCAAACTTTTCAATTATATCTCCTTCTTGTCTAAAACGCCAAACCGCACCCTTTGGAATTTTTTTTGAATCCACAAACAAAACGTCTTTTTTGGGTGAAAAATCACCAACCCTTTTTAAAGTTATCAAACCAAAGTTTGGAACCGTTACAACACCTGTTTTAAATTCAGCAAAAAAATCTGGCCTTTCAAGTTTTTTGCAAGTTAAAGTTATATATTCATATTCTTTGTGAACAGAAACCCCTAGTGGCAAATTTATTTTTTTGCCGTTTTCACAATTTTTTGCTAGGTCTTTGATTGCATCAATATGTTTTCTTTCAATATCTACATTAACACCAATTCCATGCAGTGCTTTAAAAATAATTCTGTTAATAACAGCATCATCATAAGAAAAATAGACCAATGGAATTTTTGCAATTTTGTCATCTAAAATAACTGCGCCATCGTTCAAATTTTTCATGATATAGTTATCATCTTCAATAACCGACTTGCTAAAATTTATAAGTTGAGAAATTATGTTTGGCCATTTTTTTGTTAAAAGCGGAAAAACTTCGTTTCTTAAATAATTTCTTGTGTACTCACTCTCCGCATTTGTTTCGTCAACAACATATGGAATGTTGTTTGTTTTAACATATTCAACAATTGCACTTTTTGACGTGTTTAAAAGTGGGCGAATGTATTGATTGTTTTTTTGATAATCCATCCCCCTTAAACCACTAAGCCCTGCACCCCTAAAAAGATGCAACAAAATTGTTTCCGCTTGGTCTTGCATATGGTGAGCAAGAGCAATTTTTGTTGCCACACCTTTTTGAATTAGCGCATCAAAAATTCCATAACGTGCCTGCCTGCCCGCACTTTCAAGTGATAACTGTTTTTGTTTTGCAAGCATTGGAACATCAACCTTAAATTTGTAACATTTAATGTTGTTTTTTAAGCAAAATTCTTCCACAAATTGCGCATCAAATGCCCCATTTTGCCTTATAGAATGGTCAACTGTTACAGCAATAATTTGACAATTTAATTCGTTCTTTAAACAATTAAGATTGTGCAAAAGTGCCATACTGTCTATTCCACCACTGCATGCAACAGCAACAACATCATCCTTTTTAATCAATTTTTCTTGAATGATTGTAGATAAAACTCTATCCATTATGTTTATCCTTTTATGTGTAAATTTAAAAATATATATAAGTATTATACAATGAAAAATATAATATTCAAGCAAAAATAATGAAAAAATATGGTCAAATATGGTTTTTTTTGTTATTTTTTCGCATTATTGTTAAAAAAAAGACAAACTCCACGTTATTGTGGAGTTTGCTTTTTTGAACAAGTTCAAAATATTTTTATTGTTCGTTATTGTTGTTGTCTGAATTGGCAATTTGCTCAACCACCAAATCTTCTGCAGAAACTGTTTCTTCTTCTTCAACATGTTCGCCAACAGCAACAGAAACAATTTTACTTCCTTCTCTAAGTTTCATTATTTTAACACCTTGAGTGTTACGTGAAATATGTGCAATATCTTTAACTGGTGTTCTAATAACCACACCATTGTCAGCCATAACCAAAATATCTTGACTTTCATCAACCTTTAACAGTGCCACCAAATTACCAGTTTTGTCATTAAACACGCCCGCCTTAACACCTTTTGTTCCACGAGAGGTTAATCTAAACTCGCCAGAGTTTGTGCGTTTTCCATAACCCTTGTCTGTTAACACAAGCAATTGGGATTCTGAATTAATTATTTCAAGAGAAACAACTTCTTCATCCTTATCTAAAATCATAGACTTAACACCCATAGACGTACGCCCTGTATTTCTAAGTGCACTTTCTTTAAAGTGAGAAACTTTGCCCGATGTTGAAGCAATAAATATTTCATCGTCACCATCTGATGTTTTTGCTGAAAGCAATTCGTCACCTTCTTCAAGAGAAATTGCAATTTTACCGTTTTTACGGATTGATGCAAATTCTAAAAGTTTGGTCTTTTTAATTAAGCCGTTTTTGGTTGCCATAACCAAATTTCCAGTTGTGTCTTCTTGAAGTGGCAAAATGGTTGTAACCTTTTCGCCTTGATCTAAAGGCAACAAGTTAACCATTGCCCTACCTTTTGACTGCCTTTGTGCTTCCGGAATGTCGTATGCTTTCATGGTATGAACTTTACCCTTGCTTGTAAAGAACAACAAGTCGTCATGAGAATTTGTTATTAAAAGTTGATCAACAACATCTTCTTCTTTTGCCTTGTGCCCAGTAATGCCAACACCACCTCTATGTTGTGCCTTATATTCAGTAAGTGACATACGTTTAATGTAGCCAACCTTTGTCATTGAAACAACAACATCTTCTTTTTTAATAAGGTCTGCAATGTTTATATCTCCCAAGCCCAAACTAATTTCTGTTTTTCTTGGAGTTCCAAATCTAGATTTAACATCTTCCATTTGGTCATTTATTATTTTTATAACTCTTTCTGGTTTTGCCAAAATGTCTTTTAAGTCTGCAATTGTTTTTTCAAGTTCAGACATTTCATTTTTTAAATTTCCAACTTCTAGGCCTGTAAGTTTAGACAAACGCATATCCAAAATTGCATTTGTTTGAATTTCATCCAATTCAAAACGAGAAATCAATTTGCTTTGAGCATCTTGCTTGTCTTTAGATTCTTTTATAATTTTAACAACTTCGTCAATGTTTGTTACCGCAATAACCAAACCAGAAACAATATGAAGCCTGTCTTCTGCTTTACCTAAATCGAATTTTGTTTTTCTTGTTACAACATCTTTTTGGTGAGCAATGTAGCAAGAAATTATTTCTTTTAAAGAACAAATTTTTGGTCTGCCATCAACAAGCGCCAACATAATAATACCATCGCTTGATTGCAACATTGTGTATTTATATAAAAGGTTTAAAACAACATTTGCATTGTGGTCTTTTTTAACATCAACAACAACTCTGATGCCATCACGGTCAGACTCTTCTTTGATATCTGAAATTCCTTCAATTTTTTTATTTTTAACAAGGTCAGCCATTTGAATAATAAGTTTTGCTTTGTTGACTTGATATGGAATTTCAGAAATAATAATTCTTTGTTTGCCTGATGCCGTTTCTTCAATTTCGGCTTTTCCCCTAACAACAATGCTACCTCTTCCGGTTTTATAAGCATCAATAACACCCTTTCTGCCCATAATTATTCCGCCTGTTGGGAAATCAGGTGCTTTTATGATTTCAATAAGTTCGTCGTCAGAAATTTCAGGATTTTCAAGCATTGCCTGCACACCAGAACAAACCTCATTCAAGTTGTGCGGTGGAATGTTTGTTGCCATACCAACAGCAATGCCGTCAGCACCGTTAACAAGCAAGTTTGGAAATTTTGCAGGAAGAACTCTTGGTTGCATGCGTGTGTCATCGTAGTTTGGATACATATCAACCGTGTTTTTGTCAATATCTTCAAGCAACAAACCAGCAATTTTTGTGAGCCTTGCTTCTGTGTAACGGTAAGCAGCAGCACCATCGCCGTCAATTGAGCCAAAGTTTCCATGACCATCAACAAGTGGTGTGTTTATGCTAAAATCTTGAGCCAACCTAACCAGTGCATCATAAACCGATGAATCACCATGTGGATGATAATGACCCAAAACGTCACCGACAATGGTTGCCGATTTAACATATTTGTGTGTGTAAAACAAGTTTTGTTCAGCCATGTCAAACAAAATACGTCTGTGAACAGGCTTTAAACCATCTCTAACGTCTGGAATAGCACGTGAAACGTTTACTGCCATTGCATAAGAAATGAATGACTTTTCTAGTTCGCCTTTAACTTCAACTTTTTGAACTTTACTATTTTGTAATAATTCTCTTAAATCTTTTTTTTCTTCACTCATTTTAAATACCCCTTAAAGTTAGACGTCTAAGTCTGTTACAAGAGTAGCATTTTCTTCAATAAACTTACGTCTTAATTCTACATCTTCGCCCATTAATTCGTTAAACACTCTATCTGCCTCAACCGCATCTTCCATTGCAACTTGGAGCAAAATTCTGTGTTCAGGATTAAGAGTTGTATCCCACAATTGTTCTGGGTCCATTTCACCCAAACCTTTATATCGCTGAATTTCTCCTGTTCCGTTTCCGTTTGCTTTATAGAACTCGTTCAATTCGTCATCGTTGTAAAAATAGAATTCTTTTTTGCCTTTTTCCAATTTATAAAGTGGTGGCTGAGCAATGTAAACATGCCCATTTTCAATAAGTGGACGCATAAATCTAAAAAAGAAAGTTAAAAGCAAAATTCTTATGTGAGAACCATCCACGTCGGCATCGGTCATAATAACAATTTTGTTATACCTAAGTTTGCTATCATCATACTCTTCTTTTATGCCACAGCCAAAAGCAGTGATCATGCTTTTAATTTCATTGTTTTCTAAAATATGGTTAATTCTTGCCTTTTCAACATTTAAAATTTTACCACGCAATGGCAAAATTGCCTGAAAACGCCTATCTCTCCCCATTTTTGCAGAACCGCCAGCCGAATCTCCTTCGACAATGTAAATTTCACAATGTTCTGCATCTTTTTCTGAACAATCTGCAAGTTTGCCTGGCAAAGTTGTGCTTTCTAGAACACCTTTTCTTCTTGTTAACTCTCTTGCATTTCTTGCTGCTTCACGAGCCCTTTGAGCAGTTACGCTTTTCATGATAAGTTCTCTTGCTTCTTTAGGGTTTTCTTCTAAATAGTTGCCAAAGCATTCTGTCATTGCTTTTTCAACTTCGTAACGCATTTCACTGTTGCCAAGTTTTGTTTTTGTTTGCCCTTCAAATTGTGGATTCATTAATTTAACGGAAATAACCGCAGTCAAACCCTCGCGACAATCTTCTCCAGAAAGTTTTTCGCTTTCTTTAATAATTTTGTTTCTAACACCATATTCATTAATAACTTTTGTTAATGCATTTTTAAAACCAACAAGATGTGTTCCACCCTCTGTTGTGTTTATGTTGTTGGCATATGCATGAATAAGTTCTTGATATCCATCGTTGTATTGAAAAGCAACTTCAACTTCGCTTTTTTCAGATATTTTGTTAAAATATATAGGATGTGGAAAAATTGCGTTTTTGTTAACATTTAAATATTCAACAAATTCAATTATTCCACCCTTAAACTCAAACCTGTCTGAATGTTCTTTTCCTTCACGCTTGTCTTCTAGGGTTATAACAATGCCTTTATTTAAAAAAGCAATTTCTCTAAAACGGTTTTTAATTGTTTCGTAATTAAAATCAACTGTTTCAAAAATTTCTGAATCAGGTTTAAAAGTAACAATTGTGCCTCGCTTGTCGCTTTTTTCAAGTTTTTTAAGTGGAGCATCTGCCCTACCTCTTGTAAATTGAACATAGTGATGATATCCATTTTGATAAACATCAACTTTTAGCCAAATAGACAACGCGTTAACACAAGAAACACCAACACCATGCAAGCCTCCAGAAATTTTGTACCCAGAGCCGCCAAATTTTCCACCAGCATGAAGTTTTGTTAAAACAACTTCAACAGCACTTTTGCCTTCTTTTTCTATTATGCCTGTTGGTATGCCTCTACCATTGTCAGAAACAGAGCAAGAACCATCATTGTTAAGCACAACGTCAATTTGTGTGCAGTAACCAGCAAGTGCTTCGTCAATGCTGTTGTCAACAACTTCTGTTACAAGATGATGCAAACCCCTTTCGTCTGTTGAGCCAATATACATTCCGGGACGTTTTCTAACAGGCTCCAACCCTTCTAGAACTTGAATGTCCGATTGGTCATATTTTTCACTTTTAGAAAGGTCTAATTCTTCAGATTCCATTTTTCACCTCAGTTAAAATAAAGTTGATTAAAATATATAAAATTATCTACACAATATGCAGTTAACTTTTTATATAAAATCTGACTAAATTATACCACAAAATAAAAAAAAATAAAAGCATTTTTTCAAAATTAATATATATATAAATATATATATTAAAACAATCAACAAATATAAATAAAAAACAACAAAAAATAATAAAATTTTATTTAAATACAAACAAAAAAACGGGTGTTTTTCAAACACTCGTTTTTATAATAAATAAATAAATGTTGTATTTGTTTGCAAAAATTAATGAAGAATAACTGGTTTTCCATCTCCAAGAAACAAAAACAAACAAGCCAGCACAAGCACTACTAGAATAATTGCCAAAACAAAAAAGGTTATTTTTATTGGACTTTTAGGATATCCCCCACCAACCTGACCAGTTTGCCCGTTCATTATTGTTTTGTAGTTTTTGTTTTTATATTTATAGTTACACATGTAAATTGGAAGCAAATAATATTGATATTTAATGTTTGTTTGATCTGTTTTAACATCAAAGTATTGAATGGAATCATAATAATATTTCGATAAAATTTCATCTGCAATGTTGTTCTCTATAATTTCATCTGCAATTTTTTTACATTTTTCAAGCGATTCTTCAAAAACTTCAACCGTGTAGCCCATAATAAAACCTTGCCTAAACTCAACCGCTTTTGAAAGATTAAATGGTTCAATTTTTGTTAATTCATTTTGATTTATTTTTGAACTTGTTTCAACCAAAATGTCCACTTGTTTGCTTTTGTGATGCCCAGAAATTGTTCTATAAGTTGTGTATACATGTCTGTTGCCATTACGGTCGGTTCTAACATGGTCTGTGCCCAACCTTCCGCTATATACAGAACTTGTGTCTGCATCATAGCCAAATGAAGGAATATAAATCCCTTTTATTGACTCCACCGGTGGTGCTTTTTTAAAAGCATTTGGCACAAACCACTTTTTTCTTATTCCTTCTTTATATTTAGCACTTGCCTCTTCATCGCTAAACAAAAATGGCAAAATTGCATCTGGTGCAATGCTGCTTTCTTTAACACTGCGACTAACCAAATTAGTGTCACAATATGGACATGTTTTACCAAACTCCAACTTGTTTAATGCAACATTAGCCCCACAGTTTGGACATTTTAAAGATTTTGTTTGTTTGACAAATTCTTTTTGTTTTGCAAGATTGGATTTATCTTCCCACAAATGTTTGCTTTTAACTCGCACAAAATCTATATCTCTAACAGATTTACAATTGTCACAAAAAAGTTTTCTTTTTTCTGGACTATATCTCATTGTTGCCCCGCAACTCAAACACGAACACTCGTTGGATTGAAGTATTTTTTCTTCCATATAATTTCCTTAAATTACTAAACTAAAAACAATGTTACATATTAATATGTTTTTAATCTAATTTTTGACCACATTCAGAACAGAATTTTGAATTGCCAGAAACCTCTGCCCCACATTCTGGACAAAAACGTTTTTTGTTTCCTAACTTTTGCCCACATTCAGAACAAAATTTTGCTGTTTTGCTGTTTTTTGAGCCACATTTTTCACAAATAACACTTTTGCCTTTTTGAATTTCTCTAGGCTTGTCTTCAGTTGCCAAATTAGTAGAAAAAACATTGCTCATGGTAACACCAGCACCAAGACCAACACCAAGACCTGCAAGGTTGTTTCCATTTGGATTGTTTGCAGAATCTAGCAAAGCATCTGCTGTTTTCTTTTGAGTGTATGTGCCCATTCTGTCTTCCAAAACGCCAAGTTTTGTGCGTTCATCAAGAGTTTTTTCAACTTCTTCTGGAAGAGAAATGTTTTCAATAACAAATTTTGTAAGCCCCAAACCCAATTCAGCCAATTCTTCTTTGCAATATTTTAAAACTGCTGTAGAAAATTCTTTGTAGTTTGCTGCTAAATCTAAAGCAGAAATTTTTGAATCTGCAATTGTGTCTGTTATGCCCTGAATTAACATTGGTCTAATTTGATTAGATGCATCTTCTGTTGTGTAAGAAGAATTTGTTCCAAAAACTTGTCTCATAAATGTTTTTGGTTCAGTAACCTTAAACGAATAAACACCAAAAGCCCTAATTCTAACATTTCCAAACTCTTCATCACGCATCATGATTGGATTTTGCGTTCCCCATTTTTGCCCAATGAATTGTTTTGTGTTAATGTAATAAATGTCTGCTTTAATTCTGCTTTCAAAACCAGAAGGCAAAGACAACAACTTGGTTAAAAATGGAATGTTTTCTGTTGACAGTTTATATGTTCCAGGTCCAAAAACGTCAGCAATTTCACCCTTGTGAACAAAAATTGCACATTGAGATTCTCTAACAACCAAAGTTGAGCTTGTCATAAGTTCATCTCTATCTGTTAAAGGATAACGATATACAATTGTGTTTTTAGAGTCGTCTTCCCACTCTACAACTTTTAAAAGTTGTCTTTTAATTCTACTAAAAAGTCCCATAAATTTCTCCTAATATTTATAACTGTTTTTATTTTAACACATTGCATAAAAAAATGCAAGAATAAGAGAGCATTACAATTAAAATAAACAACAGAAATTATAACATAATAAAAAAAGAACAAAGCAAAAACCTTGTTCTTTAAATGTTATTTTCAAAAATCTCTTTAACAAACTATCTCTTAGAGAATTGACTTGCTTTACGAGCTTTTTTAAGACCGTATTTTTTACGTTCTTTCATTCTAGAATCTCTAGTTAAGTAACCTGCTTTTTTAAGTTCTGCTCTATAAGATTCGTCTGCTTCACATAATGCTCTAGCAACACCATGGTTGATTGCACCAGCTTGCCCAGAAAGACCGCCACCATAAACGTTAACCAAAACGTCAAATTTGCTATCTGCACCAACAAGTTTTAAACTTTGAGTTGCAACAAGTTGATATATGTCTGAACCAAAATATTCTTCTAAAGATTTTTTGTTAACAACAATTTTGCCTTTGCCGTTAGGAATAAGTCTAACTCTAGCAACAGAAGTTTTACGTCTGCCAGTTCCCAAATTTGCAGGAACAACCTTTTTAACTGCTTTTGCCATTATTTTCTTGCTCCTTTTAACTCTACAACAATTGGTTGTTGAGCAGTTTGTTCGTGATTTGCACCTTTATATATTCTGCATCTTGTTGCTTGTTTTCTGCCAAGAACTGTTTTAGGAAGCATTCCTTTAACTGCTTTTAAAACAACTTCGTCAGATTTTGTTGCAAGCATTGTGCCATAGTTGGTTTCTTTTAAACCACCAATATAACCTGAGTGTGTTCTGAATTGTTTTTGAACAGCCTTTTTGCCTGTTAAAACAACTTTGTCTGAATTTATAATAACCACAAAATCACCAGTGTCAACATGTGGAGTAAAGTCAGGTTTGTTTTTGCCTGACAAAATGTCTGCAACTTGAGATGCAAGACGACCCAAAGGCAAACCTGTAGCGTCTACCAAGTACCATTTTCTTTCCACATTTTCTGGTTTTGCCATAAATGTTTTCATATAATCTCCTAAATTTTTAATAACTAAATAAGTTTGAATTGCAAAATTAAAGCCAAAATTTTAAGGTGAGGGGCTAATTCACAAAAAAATATGCCTTTAAAAGCAAAGACAAGCGTAGTTTAACACATCAAACCACACTTGTCAAGCAAAAAATGTAATTAATTGTTTACTAAAACTTCAATTTATATAACCCGTTGAAAGATTTGCCTAAATTTATTCTATTCCAAACAATCATCCAAAGAATCAATAATTTCTTTTTTGTTCATGTTTTTACCAATGAACACCAATTTGATTATTCTGTCACCAATGTCAGGACGCCAATCGGCACGAATATCTTCATTTTCTAACAATATTTGCTCAATTTGGTCTTGTGGCAAACTTGCAACCCAAAGTCCCGCATTAAATGCATTTTTTTGACGACCCGCTTGCTCAAACATATGCATGTTTTCTTCATCATTGCTAAGCCACATAACCCCCTTGCATCTAATAATTGAATTTGGAAAATTGTTTACAAACTCCACAAACTTTTGTTTGTTAAATGGTTTTCTGCGAGTGTAAACAAATGTGTCAATCCCATATTCCAAAACTTCTCCTTCGCCATGGTGATGATGGTGATGATGACAATGCCCGCCGTTGTGGTCAAGATGATGTTCTTCGTGGTCGTCATCGTGATCGTCCTCATCATCGTCATGGTCTTCGTGGTCATGATTGTGATGATGGTCTTCATGGTCGTCATCGTCATCATCATTGTGGTCGTCATCTTCCGATTGGGCATTTAATTCTTTAACCCAAGCGGCAGACATTGAAGCCTTTTCAAAATCAAAAGAGTTTGTGTTTAAAATTTTGTCCAAATCAACCTTGCCAAAATCCGCCTCCAAAATTTCCGCTTCCGGCTGAAGAGCTCTAACAACCGCTTTAACCTCATCTAGTTGTTCGGCAGTTATTGAACTTGCTTTGTTAATAATAATTTTTGTGCAGAATTCAATTTGTTGAATAATTAAATTTTCAATATCTTCTTCGTCAATTTTTTGGTTTAATAAATTTCTTCCAGAACCAAACTCGTCCACCAATCTGCTAGCATCCACAACAGAAACAACATTGTCCAACCTGACTTCTGTTGGCAAGTTATATCTTTTTGTTGCTTCGCTTAAAACCTGAATGGTTTGAACAATTGGCACAGGTTCACAAATTCCACTCGCTTCAATCAATATATAATCAAATTTGTTAGAACCCGCAAGTTGAGCAATTTGTTTCATTAAATCTTCTTTTAAAGTGCAACAAATACAACCATTAGAAAGAGGAACAAGACTATCTCCTTGTTCGGTAACAACTCCGCCTTTTGCAATCAAACTTGCATCAACGTTAACCTCACCAATGTCGTTTACAATAACAGCAACCTTATAGCCCTGTTGATTTGAAAGCACATGGTTTAAAAGTGTTGTTTTCCCTGCACCTAAATAACCTGTAAGTAATGTAATTGGTATTATCTTTTTCATTATAAAATCTCCTTAACAAAAACATTTTATCACACAATTTAAAAATTAGATAATGATTTTTAAAAAAACATATAAACCAAGTTAAGTTTTTTTACCACAACAAACAAAATACAACCCTAATGTGTCGTATTTCGTTTTAATTCTTTTAATATTTCAAAGAGTTGTTTAGAAATTGGGA
>CAZRJB010000007.1:0-64889 GCA_964600435.1 uncultured Lachnospiraceae bacterium | reverse complement strand
TATTAATGCATGCTTGCCTTGCAAGCAATCTTGGCATGTTGTTTTAGGCAGCGTCACGATTTAGCAAATGAGGCTTAGGAGATTTAAGACTAGTAAAAAAGAATATAGGTTAAGTTTTCTATATACTAATTTAATCTTCTATTCCTAATAAATAATCACAACTTACCCCAAAATATAATGCAATTGATTTTAAATATGAAATTTTAGGCTCATTTATACAATTTTCCCAATTTGAAATTGCTGCGTCTGTTGTGTCTAATGCTTTGGCTAATTGTTTCATAGATAAACCTTTTTCAATTCTTAATTCCCTTAATCTTATAGCAAAAACATCCATACACTATCATTTTACTAAATTTTCTTAGTGAATTGGTTGACACTAAGAATTCTTAGTGTCATACTATAATTATAAAAATACTTAAGAGACATAATATGAAAAAAATAACAAAAATTTTAACAACTATGTTTGCTTTTGTGTTAGTAATTACAGGAGCAATTTGTTTAACGGCTTGTACAAACAATAAAGATAATGATAAAAACCTTTGCATAGTATCGTACGATTTTAATTTTAATTACTTAGATTATAGTATATTAAAAAGTTGTTTAAAGAATGGATTATCATTTAAAGTTGCTGGTTTTGAGGAACAAAGTAATATTGTTGAACCAGAAAATATAAGCATTGTTTATACTAGGCAAATTGAATTGGGAAGAGGGTTTATACTTTATGAATTTCAAGATACAGTGTTAAATAGTTATTTAGAGGGTTGGTATACTTCTTCTGGTGTGCGTGTAGATGAAATTAATTCAACTGTTAAGAATGATATTACTTTATATGCTAAATGGAAAGAAGATTTATATAAATTAACATCTGCCCATGGAATAAATTTTGAGTACACTTTCGACGAATATAATCTAACCGCATCTTTTAAAAATGCAACTGCAAATAATATCAGTAACGGAGTAGGCGTAATAACTTTACCAGAAATTGTTTTTAATGGTGGTAAATTTTATGTGGTTAATGACATAGACAATAACTCTTCAAGAGAGCATATGGTTTATTATGTACCTAAAACATATACGGGAAGAATTAATTACCCTATTGTATTCCCAAATAAAGATACGCTTTGTGGTTATGATATAACATATTTGGGAAATTTTATTTCTCAACAAATAGGTGGTGTTATTTGCATATATGAAGCCAATTATACTACAAACACATTAAGGTTGATGCATATAGATAAGGTATCTGCAATAAATAATAATAATTATTTAAAAATAGGTGAAGACATTAAGCTTTGTAGAGATGGAGATGTCCCTAGAACTTTAAAAATAACAGGTTTTTACGGAATATTTCCTGGTGACACATGTCCATATACTAAATATATTTTAAGTAAAGATTTAACTGATAGATTTCCAATTTTTTACAATGTGCTTGAAAATAATAATAACAAACGAATTCAAGTGTTTTACGAATTCACCAAAGGTGAAGTTGAACAAATGGGTTATAATGTTTGGCTTGCGAACGGATATAATAGCACAGAAAGCATTAAAAACGTCACGGAAGTGTGTTACTATTATTCTGAAACACAACCAACAAAAGATGGATATAATTATTGGCACTATGTTAAAGGAGATGTAGTAATTTGGCAATAAAAAATGTTAAGTGCTTAATTCACAATTAATTAAATGGCACTTACAACTAAATAAAAGCAAAAAGCGAAAGTGTTTGAGGATGTAACATACTTTCGCTTTTTGTTATTCTTCTCTTTTTTATTATGGGGAACAGATATTCTTTGTTGTTAAGGTTAAAGTGTTTGTTGCAAATAACTCCCATTTATTGACAAATGTAAAATATTTGTTTTTATTGCTGGGAAAAGAGAACCATTTGTAGATTAAAGTGTGTTTCGTTAGTTTTAAACATTATAGACAAATTGTTCTCTTTTTTTGTATTTAATTGCAAAGCAGTTAAAATGCTCCTAAATTGTTTTAGGAGCATTTTTGTGTTATTATTGTTATGTATAAAAAATGGTTATTTATCTTGAGTTGGTTGTTCTTGAGCGCTTTCGTTGTTTGCATTTTTTAAATCAAACACCAAGTTTGTAATTATTGAAATGATTCCACATGCAAGTGAACTGCAAACAATAATTAACCAGCCTGGATGCCAAAAATGTATAACAAAACCTAAAATTAAATACACAATTATGCTGAGAAGCATTAAAATTCCACAGATGGCATCTGAAATAATTTTGCTCTTTTTGTTTTTCATGTTATCCCCCTTTTTTTATAGTTTATTATTTTCATTTAAAAAACGCAAATGATTGTTAGACATTTTTTTTCAAAACTATTGTTATTTCGCTTCTATTATGAAAAAGTTGGCGAGCCAGGATTGGAGTGTATTTTTGTTTAAGTTTGTTTAAGCAGTTAATTATTTGTTTATAATTATAATTTTTTGACAACTTAAATGTCATTATAACAATTCCGTTGTTGTTAATTCTTTGAAAAAAATCCAAAATTATATCTGTGCTTAAAACAATATCCATTTTCATATCATTTACAACAATATCAAAATTTTTATAAGAAAATCTTTTTAAATATTCTTCGGTTGTCATTCTAAAATGTTGAACATTTTTGTTGTTTTTTATATCTTGTGACAAATTTGCAGGGTCAATTGCATGTGTTTTTATATTGTTATTTGCCAAAACTTTTGTCCAGCCGCCCGGCGAAGCACCAAGGTCTGCACCAAATTTCATGTTGGAAAGATTTATGTTTGCCAAATCAATTGCTTCCAAAAGTTTAAATTCTGCTCTTGAAATAAAGTTGTTTATTTTTGAAAAATGTGGCATTCCTGCTTTAAAACTTGACAAATTTGTTTGAATGTTGCCAATGCCTGCATATATTGTGTTTTCTGTTTCAAAAACACTAACAATTTGGTTTGGTTCTTTAACATTTAGCAAATAATTTTTGCTTACAAGCATTTCTGCCAATTTTTGAGTGTTTGTTTCACAATTTTTATGGTTGATGTTTGTTAAGAATTGAATGCTAAAAGTTTTGGTTTTATCTAGTTGCAATTCTAAGGTTTTTACAAATTTTGTTGCATTAAATGGTTTTGCAAACTCATATTCAACAGAAAAAATATGTCTTAAAAAAATTATTGGTGTTGATTTAACCAATCTGCTAAATTCTTGTTTTGGCAAGTTGAGTTGAATTAAACTTTGGCTGTTGTTTAATGGCTCAATTTCCTTAAAATTTGCATTTAATTTTTTCAGTTCGTCAAAGCAAATGTTTTTGCTTTGTTCTTGATATGATATTATATATTTCATTGTTTATCCTATTGTTGCATTATTTTTAAAAATTATATCAAAACCATTGCAAAATTGCAATAAAATTGACTTTTTGTTTTTTTTGTGGAAAAATTAATGTTATACAAAAGAGAAGGGACAAAAGATGAAAATAGCAATAACGGATTATTATGGGTTTAAAGAGCATTATAAAATTAGGCTTGAAAGAATAAAAAGTAATAATTTTACCGCTGTTATGATGAGTAACGATGTGAAATATAAAAAGACAAATGGTAGTTTAAGAAAAAGAGTTAAATATGCAAAAAAAATTGGATTAGAACTTGCTTCTTTGCATGCGAGTTATGATGACAACTTGGAGTTTTTTAATTTGGAAGGAAAAATTGGCAATAAAATTGAAAAACTTTTAAAAAAAGAAATTATTCTTGCACACAAATATGGATTTTCTAATTTGGTTGTGCATATAGAAGGAAATCCAAGCAAAACACTTTTGGAAAGAATTTCTAGACTTTTAAAAGTTTGTGAAAAATACAATGTTAATTTTGCGTTAGAAAACTTAAGCGATGTGGGTGTTTTTGAATTTATTCAAAAAAACATAAAAAACAAACATCTTACTTTTTGTTATGATTCTGGTCATGCAAATGTTTTTTGCAAAAACAAAAAATTTTTCCCTGAGTTTGCTAATATTCTTTCGTGTGTGCATTTGCATGATAATAATGGTTTGCAAGACCAACACATGCCGTTTGATTTTGGCGGGACGATTGATGTTCAAAAATTGGCAAAAAATTTGGCTGGAACAAGCCTAAACAGTTTAGATTTTGAAATAATTAAAAAACCTAACAATATGACTCCTGACGAACTCTTGACAAAAGTTTATAAAAATGCAATTATTATTTCTGAATTAATCGAAAATTTTAGAAGGGAGAAATAATGGGAATTTTTTGGAAACGTAATGGTGATATTTGTCCCGAAAAAAAAGAATTGGATTTTTTGGTGACAAATTATACAGGGCATAATGGAACTATAAAAATCAATAGCAAAATTACTGTTCCTTCTGGCTACGAGTTTGTTATTGGAAAAAAAGGGAAGGCAACCGATAAGTTTGCAGAAGGCGAGCATTTTGTTAATTTTTCAAATCTGCCATATACTTGCAGAAAATTTGGGATTGATAAAATTGAAAACGGAAAACAAGCGCAAAAGCTGTGTTGTGAAGGGTATTTTGTTGATAAGGGTTTAAGAGCGGGCAAGTTTAAAACTTATAGAAAAGTGGAACTTGGAACAAGAGCCTATGGCATTTTTAAAATTGGTGTTATGGGAGTGTATTCTTTTAGGGTGGAAAACTCTGTTGAACTTGTTCAGTCGCTTCTTAATGAGTTTGACTATATCAAAACCGGCGAAGCGGAAGACATTATTGAAAGTTGGGTTAACGATTTGGTTGTGAATGTGCTAGAAAAAAACAACTTTGTTATTTCTGACATTGTTTCAAACAATCCGATTATTTCCGAAAAGCTTAAACATGCAATTGGAAAAATGTTGTCTCAAGCAGGAATAATTGTTGAAAGTTTGCAAATATATAAATATAAATTGCCAAAAAAATATCAAGAAGAAAGTGACATGGTTATTCAAAGTCAATTAGAAAATGATAAAAGCATTTCTCACGAAAACAACATTGCCGAAGATTGTTCTAACAAAAACACAGAAGAAATCAATTCTGATGTTAATAATTTAGAAATTGACACAAAAGAAAATTTGCAAAATCAAGAACAAACAACATCTCAAAACGTTCAGCAAAATGATGATTTTTTAAAAGATGAGCAAGCAATTGAGCAATCACAAAATGTTGAATATGTTCCATTTGGAAACTTTAAAATTTTACCTGCGGGGGAAATAAAAGTTAAAGAAAAATTAAGACAAGAAAAACATGAACGAACTTTTGTTGACTTAAATCTTGACAAATTGTATGATAGTGATGGTTTAAAAATTAAACGTTGCACAAGATGTGGTGCCGAAAATGACTTAAATGCAAATCATTGCATTTTGTGCGGTGAAATATTTATGGAGGAATAACATGAAAAAAGAAATTAGTAAAGACATGACAATTGCTCAAGTTTTAGAGCTAAATGAAAATTTAAAAGATGTTTTAATGGGGTTTGGAATGCATTGTTTTTCTTGCCCATGTGCATTGGGTGAATCTTTGGAAGAAGCAGCCGAAGTTCATGACATTAATGTTGATTATTTAATTGAAAAATTAAACGAAGCAAACAATTAATTAAAAAAACTTTAATAAATAATGCATTATTAACAAAAAACATTAAAATGTTTAAAATTTTTAACATTAATTGACCTTTTTTGTTGTTAATGCATTTTTTTTTGCACATAATAGATTAAAATCAAGCCATGTGATGATGCTTTGCTCACAAGTTCGCAAATCATGTTTGCTAACGCAAACTCCGTTATTTTATAACGACATCACAATTTGAAAAACAATTATCTAATTTATTGGGTTATAAATTTTGCAAGCATAAGTGCATTCTTTAAAATTATATTTTATATAAATGCTAATAAATTTGACAAACGCTAAAAAATTTTATTAAAATAAGAAAATAAGGGGGAAATATGGTAAATAATGATGGCAAAAACATTTTTGATGATGACCTTCTCTCTGAATCGGCTGATAGTTTGTTTGGCGAAAATGTAAATAATCAAATTGTTAAAAACAATCCAAAAAAAAGCACAAAAATTAATGAAAATAAAAAAGAAAAATCTAAAAACAAAAAAAATAAAAACATTTCAAAAAATTCAGATAATTTGCCAGACGGCTCAAAATTAAATTTTGAAAATGATAAGCAAAACAATTTGCTAAAAAAAGAATCGCAAAAATCTGACAAAAAGCCAAGAAAAAAATTGTCAACCACAAATTTGATAATAATTATTATTGTGTCGGCAATTGTTGTTGCAGGGGCAATAACAGGAGCAATTTTTTATTTTAAAAAAATCAACACAAAACTTCAAACCCCAGAATTTTCTGTTGTTCAACGTCAAAACAACACTCTTATTTATATCTCAGAAATTGAAAATTCAACCGCATATGAGGTTGTTATAACACCAACAAACTCAAATTCTTTTTCCTTTACAACCACAGAAAGTGTGATTGAACTAAAAAGCTATTTAAATCAAGCAGGCACTTTTGTTATTAAAATTCGAGCGTTGGGCAAAACTGACAAAGCGGCAAGTGACTTTTCTATTGAACAAACAATAACCAACAACAAAACTTTGGACACTCCTTACATTTTTAAAGATGACAACAACATTTTGTCTTGGAATCCAGTTAAAAATGCAGATAAATATAGATTATATTACAAAGAAAATTCGGAAACAGGTGTTTTAAACTACATTGAAATTGATCAAAATGATGTTTTGATAACATTTGATTTAAAAAATTTAAATGCCTACGGAGTTGGGGTTTATCCAGTTTGTGTTGAGGCAATTGCTCAAAGCGAAAGTTTTTATTTAAACAGCAACGTTTCCAACTCAATAGAATATAGGGTAGTTGAAAAATTGCAAGCACCAATTAATGTAATTTTTAACAAATCTAGCAAAAAAATTAGTTTTATGGTTTTAAAAAACAAAACTTTGCCATCAAAATTTAATGTTGTTTTTACATTAAATGACCACACACTGCAAGAGTTTAGTTTGTTATCAACCGAAATGGAAGCATCTGAAGAAACATACAAATTGCAACAAGTTGTTAAATTTACAGCATATTTTGACAAGTTGATTGATTCAGACATTGTTAGCGCAACAATTGTTTCAGTGTCGCAAAATGAGTTTGTTACAAATTCGGATTCCGTGCAACTATCTTTTAGTTAGAATATTATTTTTTTCAAAAAGGCATACTAACAAAAAACAGGAGTTGGTATGTCTTTTTCTTTGGATGAAATTAAAAACAAAATGTTAAACAATGCAGACTTTATTGAAAGGCAACTTGAAACAAAGTCAGGCAAAATTTTTTTGCTGTTTATTAAGAGCATGGTGGACAAAACGGCAATTGCCAAAGAAATTATTGAGCCAATTCTTTCAACTTCTCAGCCATTTTCTTTTGACGAGTTGTCTTCAAAAATTATTAGAACGGCAGACATAAAACAAATAAAAAATGAAGAAATCATTGACGAAATTTTAAAAAATCACGTTGTTTTACTCTTTGAAGAAAATGCTTTAAGCATAGATTTAGAAAAATATCCCGTAAGAACTCCAACCGAACCGCCAACATCCCCAAACATTTTTGGACCAAGAGAAGGATTTGTTGAATCTATAAACACCAATATTTCACTAATTAGAAAAAGATTGCCAACAAAAAATTTAAAAATTGACAACTTTAATGTAGGACAAGAAACAAAAACAAAAGTTAGTGTTGTGTATTTAAACAACATTGTTAACAAAGAAGTTGTTAAAGAAGTTAAGTCAAAAATAAAAAAAATTAAAATTGACGGAATTATTGATTCTTATTACATTGCAGAATTTTTAAAAATTAGACCACAATCGTTATTTGAACAAACAGGATTTCAAGAAAAACCTGACGTGGTTGTTGCTAAAATGCTAGAAGGCAGAGTTGCCATTGTGGTTGATGGTTCACCAATGGTAATAACTGTACCATATATGGTTTTTGAAGATGTTCAAAGTAGTAATGATTATTATACAAACTACATATATGTTAGCTTAAATAGAATGATAAGAGTTTTGGCAATTATTGTTGCAACAATAATTCCAGGGCTATATTTAAGCTTTAGATTATATAGTTACACAACCTTGCCATTAAGTTATGTTATTATTATTGCCAATGCAACCAAAGACCTGCCTTTTACTCCGGTTTTGGAAATTTTGTTTATTTTGGTTTTGTTCCAAATTTTGTATGAGGTGAGTTTAAGGCTGCCACAATATTTAGGGTTGGCAACATCAATTGTTGGAGCATTGGTTTTGGGCGACACAGGTGTTAAGGCGGGACTGATATCTCCACCCGGGGTTATTATTGTTGCAGTAAGCGTTATGGCAATTTACACAATTCCGTCTCAGGCATCGCAACTAACCGTAATTCGGGCAGTTTTTGTAGTTTTAGGGGCAACGGTTGGAATTTTAGGCATTGTTGGCGGATTGGTTTACTTAATAAACTACATAAACTCTCTCAACTGTTATGGTACTCCATTTTTGGCTCCTTTTGCCCCTGAAATTAACAGCGATTTAAAAGATAGTTTGTTTAAACGGCCTTTGTCGCAAATGAAAGAAAGACCTAAAGCGCTGAACTCAAACAATAAAACAAGACTGGATGGTGGACAAGATGAATAAAGACATGATTTCTTCGCACCAAACTGGTGTTATTGCTGGATTATTGCTTTTTACATTAAAAATGACGTCCTTGCCTTCGCTTTTTTATAAATATAATGGAACGGGTGCAATTTTATCTATAATTTTTGTTGTTGTTTTAAACATTTTGTTTTTGTTGCTTGTTGTTTGGGTAAAGAAAAAATATCCAGAACAGAGTTTGTATGATATTTTCAAACAGAAACTTGGGGTGGTTTTAACAAAAGTTTTATATAGTGTGTTTTTCCTTTTCTTTTTCTTTAAATTGTTGCTTATTATGGGTGATAATTTTGCATTTTTGAAAAATGTTGCAGATGAAGAAACTGACTTGCTCACATTGTTTATTTGTTTTTTGCCTGTTATTTGCACGTTGGCGTTTTCTGGGCTTAAAAACATTGGCAGAACTTGTGAATTTTTTCTGCCATTTCTTGTTATATGTTTGGTAACAGCAATTGCTTTTTCGGTTGTGCCAATAACATCTTTTAGTTTTGGACCATTAACAAAAGATGGTTTTTTGGGGTTTTTTAATTCTGTTTTTAGGTTGTCGTTTTGGACGGGAGACCTGTTTGCTTTGCTAATTTTTTTGGATAAGATTGACATAAAAAAAGGAAAATTAAAACAAATGTTTGTTCCTTTCATTTTTATGTCGGCAATTTTAATCTCGCTTTTTGTTTTGTATTTTATTCTATATCAAGAAACATCAATTTTTCATGTTAATTTGATTAACGATGTCGTGCAATATGCAGTTGGAACATCAAAGGGCTGGCATATGGATTTTTTTGCCATTGTTGTGTTTATGGTTAATGTATATTTGCAGGGGGCAATTTTAATGTATTGTGCTAATGAATGCATAAAAAAAGTGTTAAACTTTGACTATAGCTCAATAACATTGCCTGCATTGGTTATTGTTTTGGTTGCAACTGATTTTTTGTATTTAAACGATTATTTAAAATATGTGGCTTTTGCGGAAAATGTTTTGTGTTACTTTTCTTCAATAATCATTTTGCTTGTTCCTTTGCTCTTGATTGTAATGATTTGTGTTAAAAGGAGAAAAGGCAATGAAAGAACTTAAAAATATTGTTAGAATCATTTTAAAATCGCCAGTTTTGCTAGTTTTTGCTTTAATTTGCGTTTTTATATTGCCTCGGTCCATAAACACAATGTCTATTGCTTTTAGGTCAGCAATTGCTGTTGCTGTTGGAATAAACAAAAACGAACAAGATAAAATTGTTCTTCAAGTTGCAATCAGCGTGTCTTCGACAACAGAAAGTTTGGCGGAAAACAACAAAATTTTGTCGGCATCGGGTGAAACAGTGGGCGAAGCATTCACCAACTTAAATCTTATGTTTGGAAGGTTTATAAAACTTGGACACACACGTTTTGTTATGGTTGGAGATAAAGTTTCTTCTGAAAATTTGGCAGCATTGCTGGATAGGCTTATAAGAACAAACAAAATCAGAAACACAGTGCAACTGATTTATTGTTCAAGCGATATTGAAGAAATGTTTAATGTTGGTGTTGAACTAAAAAACTCCACTGGAATTAAACTTAGTGAAATCATTTGCCATCAGCAACCCGACAGCACAACTTCAATAAACTCAAACATAGATTCTTTTTTTAGGGGATACTTGAGCCCTAGTGGGATTTCAAAAATTAACGCGATTTCGCTTAGCAAGGATTATACAAATGGAATTGGTACATCGGTGGACGGCGGAGCAAAAACTTCTGACTCTTCAGGTGAAGAAAACAGTGCAGAAAGTGCCCCTTCTGAGCAATCGGGGCAAGAAAGTTCTGGTGGGGAGCAAAAGCAAAATTCATACATTTCAAACAAGGGACAACTTGCAATCTATAATTCAGGCAAATTGGAAATTGTTTTGTCAGAACAGTTGTCTAATGGGGTTAATTGGCTAAGCAAGGACTACACACAAAAAAATTTGTTGGTTAAGTTGGATGGTTTAAAAAACTATGGTGGTGCCACAATCAATTTTGATGTTATAAGCAAACATTTAGAATTGGAAACATTCTTCTATAAAAACATCCCGTTTGTTTCTGCAAAAATTGTTGTTTCGTTGGCAATTGATGAAATTGTGTTAAAAGATGGACCAAAGGTGTCACTTAGCAATGATATTGTTGACGAAAATGTTAAAAGCGAAATTGGTAGAGAAATTAGAAAACAAATATCTCTAGCAAACTCGTTGGCAAAATCGACAAAATTGGATGTTTTTGAGTTTAATAATATCTTCTATAAACACAACTATTGGGACTATCAAAATTATTTAAGTACCAACTCAAAACAAGACGTTGTTGAGAACACTCAGCTTAGCGTTGATGTTGATATTGAAATTATTTAACATGCGGAATTATTTGCAGTTGTAAATTGTTGGACAACTTTTGAATATAATATGTAAAAAATAAATTTGGAAAAATTAAAAAAATACTAGACAACTTGATTAATCGTATGTATACTATGTGTGTTTTTTAATAACAATAAAGGGGAATAAATGAAAAAAGTAACCTATGTAAGATGTCCTCGCTGTGAATTAAATTATATAACCAAGGACGAAAAGTTTTGTAGCATTTGCAAACAAGAAATGCTTGTTGGTGGCGGAGAAAGTGTTGATGAAGAAGATTTGGAACTTTGCCCAATTTGTAAAAGCAATTACATTCAGCCAGATGAATTAATGTGCCCAAACTGCTATGCAGAACGTATGAATGACCCAAACTATGACGGCGATAGCGAATGGGATGAATATATCAATCGTGACGAAAGAGAAGAAGACTATAACGATAGTCAAGATGATGAAATTGGTGACATGTCTAGTGTTAAAGATTTAGACTTAGATGACGACCTTGAACTTCCAGATGATGACTTAGATGTTATTTCTGACGATGATGACGAAAAAGACGATTTTGATGACGAAGAAGATTTCTCTGATGAACTGGATGACGAAGACGATTTTGATGACGATTTTGACGACACTGATGACGACGATGATGAATAATTTTTTGAATAAATCATTTTTAAGAGCACATAAAAAGTGCTCTTTTTTTTGTTTAATTTTTTATTTTTTTGGCAATAATCATCACAATTGGAGGTGAAAAAATGCGAGCAAACGTTAATGCATTAAACGAAATAAAGCAAAAAATTGCAGACTTAAAAGGCAATTCTGTTAACCTAAGTGTGAACAGGGGTAGAAAGAAAATTGATAAACTTCAAGGATTTGTTGAAAACATATATCCAAGTGTTTTTACTTTTATGACAGATGAAAAGTCTAGAGAAACCTTTTCTTATTTTGATGTTCTTTGTGGGTTGGTGGTGATCGACTAGAAAAAACGTCGCCCTTTTGCTCAGATTGCTTGTGCAATCATTCGGCTTATGGGCGCGTTTTTTCTTGTGCCGTGCCAAGGCATTAGTTTTGTCGAATTGCTTGATTTTTATTTTTATATATGTTAAACTAACATTGTAAAAATTGTTTTGCCCTTATGGTAAAGAGGTTAATACGTCGCCCTCTCACGGCGAAGTCAGCGGTTCGATTCCGCTTAAGGGTACCATTAATCAACAATCCAAACCACAAAAAAGTGAGTTTGGTTTTTTTTAGGAACACAAGAACAAAGAAAATAAAAAAAGCTTTTTTTAGGCATGTAAGAATAAATCGAATAGAATGTTTTTTTTAGGCATGCAAAAATAAGGTGAATAAAAATGAGTTTTTTCTTTTTAATCTCAAATAATATACATTTTTAAAGCAAAACAATAAATTAATTATTATTAATATTAGTTTGATTTTTTGCAATCTTAACAAAAAAGGTGTATAATGTTTGCATGGATTTAGATTTGATTGAAGTAAACTTAAAACAAGATATGCCTCCGGTTGATATTGCACTTTGCAACATGGAGTTGGAAATTGAACTTGCGAAGGTTAGTGGTGTTAAAGCCATAAAGTTTATTCATGGCTATGGCAGCAGTGGTTTTGGCGGAGCAATTTGTCAAGCGGTTAGAGAAAGGCTTGTTTCTTTAAAAAAACAAAGAATAATAAAAGACTACATTTTTGGAGAAGATTGGAATTTAGAAAATCCAAAATGTTTTAAAATTATAACGTCATTAAAAAATGGATATGACGGGCAAGACTTAAACCACTTTAATGCGGGAATGACAATCGTGGTTGTAAAATAAAGTTGATTATATTAACCTTTAAATTGTTGCGGCTTTATTTGTTGTTATAAAACTTTTGATAAAACAATTTTTATTTTTTTATAAAACATGCTAAAAACTCTCTGTTTCCGGCAGTACCCAAAATTGGCGACTCACACGAGCCAACAAGTGTAAAATTGTTGTTTTCAAAAAATGCAACAACATCTTGCAAAATGGATTCTTGCAATAACCGATTTTTTATTACTCCATGAGTCTTTTTTGCAATTTCAATTCCACACTCAAATTGAGGTTTAACCAAAACAATAAGAGGTGTGTTTTTGGTTAAAACTTGGTTAAACTTTGGAACTAGCAGTTTTAAAGAAATAAAAGAACAATCGCAGACAGCAATATCAATTTTTTCTGGTAGGGGTTCAAGATTTCTAAAATCGGTTTTTTCTAAGTTTATAACTTTTGGATTATTTTTAATTTTTTCGTTTAATTGATTTGTTCCAACATCAACGGCAAACACTTTTTTTGCACCATTTTGCAAAGCAAAATCAGAAAATCCGCCAGTTGATGCTCCAACATCCAAAACACACTTGTTTTTAAAGTCCAAATTAAAAACCTGACTGGCTTTTTCTAATTTTAAACCTGCTCTTGAAACATATTTTAATTTTTCGCCAACGATGGAGATTTTTGCATTATCGTCAAATTTTTCGCCCGGTTTGGAAACAATTTTTTCATTTACACAAACAATTCCAGAAACAACTGCTTCTTTTGCTTTTTCTCTTGTTGGAAACAATTTTTTTTTAAACAGCAACACATCTAATCTTTTCATGCAAAAAGTATATCACAAAGTTATAAAAAATGCTTGATTTTTTACAACAAAAAAACAATAATATTTTTGAAAGAGTTTTTTAAAAGGAATATTTTTTATGGTTACATTGGTAATTATG
Organism: uncultured Lachnospiraceae bacterium; assembly: GCA_964600435.1. Lineage (GTDB taxonomy): Bacteria > Bacillota > Clostridia > Christensenellales > UBA1242 > HGM11367. The sequence continues at coordinate 51,156 of CAZRJB010000007.1, read as the reverse complement.
GATGGGCTTGGAATTAGTTCTAAAAAAAAGGCTAATGCTGTTAAAATTCAAGGTGTTCCAAATTTAAATTTGCTAAAAAAACAATTTCCTTACACAACAATTTCTGCAAGCGGGCAAGATGTTGGGCTTTGTGATGGGCAAATGGGCAATAGCGAAGTGGGGCATTTGAACCTTGGGGCAGGAAGAGTTGTTTTTCAAGATTTAACAAGAATTAGCAATTCAATTAAAAATGGAACATTTTTTCAAAACAGGGCATTGCTTTCTGCAATTGAACATGCTCGCAAATTTAACAGCACTTTGCACATTATGGGCCTTTGTTCAAATGGCGGTGTTCATTCGCATATTGAACATCTTGAAGCTTTAATTGATTTGGTTGATAAAGCAAACTTAAAAAAAGTGGTTTTGCATTTGTTCTTGGATGGCAGAGATACTCATGTGGATAGCGGTTTGGGATTTGTTGAAGACATTGAAAAATACACTTCTAACAAAAACATTCAAATTGCTTCTTTGTGTGGCAGAGTTTATGCAATGGATAGAGAAAAACGCTTTGACCGAATTGAGCAGGTGTATAACATGCTAACATCGTTAAACGCAGGAACGCTTTTCGCAATCAAAGCACTTGAAAACAGTTATAATAACAACATATATGACGAGTTTGTTCTTCCAACAAAACTTAAAGATTTTAAACCGATTTCAAACAACGATAGCGTTATTTTTTTCAACTTTAGGACAGATAGAGCAAGGGAATTAACCCAAGCCTTTACACAAGACAATTTTAAAGAATTTTCACGCAAAAAAATATGCAACTTAAAATTTACTTGTTTTACTGAATATGATGAAAGTTTTAAAAATGTGGATGTTGCATTTCCGCCAGAAAAAATTGAAAACAATTTAAGCAAAATTATTTCTGATGCAAACTTAACTCAGTTTCACATTTCTGAAACAACAAAATATGCTCATGTTACATTCTTTTTTAATGGTGGAATAGAAAAACCAAACAAAGGTGAAACACGCAAACTTATTGAAAGCGCAAATGTTTTGTCTTTTGCTAGTGTTCCAGAAATGAAAGCGTTTGAAATAACAACCGAAGTGATTAAAGCACTCAAATCAAAAAAATATGATTTTGTTTTGGTAAACTTGTCTAATGCGGACATGATTGGCCACACGGGCAACTTAAATGCGACAATTAAAGCGGTGGAGGTTGTGGACGAATGTGTTAAAAAAATTGTTGGCACAACGCTTGCTGTGGGTGGAGATTGCATTGTTACCGCCGACCATGGCAATGCGGAAAAAATGATGGATGAAGGTGGAAAAGTTTGCACTTCACACACAACAAACAAAGTTCCGGTTATTTTATGTTCAGAAAGGTATAAAAACAAAAAATTGATTAAAAATGGCAAACTAGCAAACATTGCTCCAACTGTGTTAAAGTTGCTAAACTTGCAAATTCCAGAAAGCATGGATGTTCCGTTGTTTTGAAATTGTTTTCTTTGGCATTGACTTTATGATTATGTTGTGATAATATTTATTACGTAAGTTAAAAACTGACGGAGGTTTTTATGGATATAATAAATGATGAAAAAAGTTCTGCATGGCTAGAAAGAGGCAAAAAATTAATTTACCCACAAAGAAACAAAGATTGGGAGAAAGTTGTGAGTACAGGTATGGCAAGTCGTCTTCTGGGGGCTTGCGTTGAGGCTGCATTAGAGGTTATGGAAGCAATAGATAAAAATGTGCCTATTGAACAAATAAAAGAAATCGTTACAAAACACGATAATGCTGGGGTTGGACATGCAAGAACCATGGAATATGTTTTATATTTTTCAAAAAAAGGTTCAGAGGTTTATGAAATGCTGGAAAAAGATATTCAAAAAGAAAGTCGTAAAGTTCTTAACAGCATTAAAGCAGCAAATTCAAGATTTGAAAGTGAATTGGATGACATTAAACAATAAACTTTAAACAATAAGCATTCAAACAAAAATTTGGGTGCTTTTTTTAAGCAATCTAAATAATTAAGTTATTGCACTTGAAAAAAGTATATTTATTGTGATATACTTTTTTAATGTTATGGAGAATGCAAAATTGAATAATGAAAAATTTGATACCATTGTTATTGGTTCGGGGCATGCGGGCTGTGAAGCTTGTTTGGCTCTTGCAAGAAAAGGTCATAAAACTCTTTTGTTAACTATATCGTTGGACGCTATAGCTTTTTTGGCATGCAATCCGTCAATTGGGGGAACTGCAAAAGGGCATTTGGTGTGCGAGATTGATGCCCTTGGTGGCGAAATGGGGGTTAACACAGATGCTACAAGCATTCAAATTAGAATGCTAAATGCTGGCAAAGGTCCGGCTGTTTATTCTTTAAGAGCACAAGTTGACAAGCAAGAATATCACAACCGCATGAAAAAGGTTTTAGAAGATGAACCAAATGTGTTTATAAAACAGGCGGAAGCAAAACAAATTATTGTTGAAAACAATATGGTTAAAGGTGTTTTAACCGAACAAGGAGAAATGTTTTTTGCAAAAGCGGTTGTTGTTGCCACGGGGGTTTATTTAAAGAGTCGAATTATTATTGGAGAATACAGCAAAAATGTTGGTCCAAATGGTTTTTCTCGTTCAGAAAACTTAACCGACAGCATTAGTGCTTTGGGGCATACAATTTTGCGATTTAAAACTGGAACTCCAGCAAGGCTAAATGGCAGAACAATTGATTTTTCTCAAATGGAAGAACAAAAGGGTGATTGTGAAATTCAAAGTTTTAGTTTTTTAACGGATTCAACACCAAAAAACAAAACTAGTTGTTTTTTAACATACACAAATTTGAACACTCACAAAATAATTTTAGATAATTTAACAAGAGCACCAATGTTTAATGGCGAAATTTCCTCAGTTGGGCCACGCTATTGCCCTAGCATAGAAAGCAAAATTGTTCGATTTGCAGATAAGGATAGGCATCAGTTGTTTTTGGAACCGGAGGGCTTAAACACAAACGAATTTTATGTTCAAGGTGTTTCAACATCTTTGCCTGTTGACGTTCAAAAACAAATGTATTTAAGCATTAAAGGTTTAGAAAATTCAATGATTATGCGAGATGCTTATGCAATTGAATATGATGCAATTGATGCAACCGAGCTTAAACCAACACTTGAAAGCAAGTTTGTTAAAAATTTGTTTTTTGCAGGGCAGGTTAACGGCACAAGTGGCTACGAAGAAGCGGCTGCACAAGGCATTATTGCTGGCATTAATGCGGGATTAATGCTAGAAAACAAAGAACAATTGGTTTTAAAGCGTAACGAAGCATATATTGGTGTTTTAATTGATGATTTGGTTACAAAAGGCACAAACGAACCTTATAGAATGATGACTTCTCGCGCAGAATATAGGTTGGTTTTAAGGCAAGATAATGCCGATGTTAGATTGACAGAAATTGGCAAAAGGGTTGGGCTGGTTGGTCAAGAAAGATATAAAAAGTTTTTAGAAAAACAAGAACAAGTTAACAAGGCTAAGTTAATTTTAAACAACAAATTAAAACTTGATAGCACTTTAAAGGAAATGTTTGAAAAGTGTAAAGAATCTGAACCAACTGCAGGAATGACTGTTCAAAAGGCAATAAAACGAAGCAATATTTCAATTTTTGATGTTAACAATTATTATCACTTTTTTGACGGCTTTTCTAAACGTGTTTTAGAATATGTTAACACTGAAGTAAAATACGAAGGATATATTGCTCAAGAAGACGAAGATATTGCAAAATTGTTAAAGCAAGAATCCATAAAAATACCGGAAGATTTGGACTATATGCAACTTAAAGGGCTCAGAATGGAAGCAAGAGAAAAACTTAACAAAATAAGGCCATTAAATGTTGGGCAGGCATCAAGAATTTCTGGGGTTAGCCCTGCTGATGTTTCCGTGCTTATAATATATTTAAAATCTTTATAGTAAAAGGATATAGTTATGCAAAATTTGTTAAAAAATTTGTTTAAAAAATATTCAATTGAACATACAGATTTGCAAATTGAAAAACTTGCAAAATATTATGAAATGGTTATTGTTGCAAACGAAAAGTTTAATTTGACGGCAATAACCGAAAAATTTGATTTTGCGGTTAAACACTTTTTGGACAGTGTTTTGCCAATTGTCAACATCCCAAAAAATGCAACAATGATTGATGTTGGGGCGGGTGCAGGATTTCCTAGTGTTCCAATAAAAATTTTAAGAGATGATGTGAAAGTTGTTATGCTAGATAGTTTGAACAAAAGAGTTAACTTTTTAAATGATGTTGTTCAAACGTTAGGCTTAAAAAACATATCTGCAGTTCATGCAAGGGCAGAGGACTATGCTGGTTTAAAGCGAGAAAGCTTTGACGTGTGTGTTGCAAGGGCGGTTGCAAATTTGACAACGCTTTCTGAATATTGTTTGCCTTTTGTTAAAACTGGTGGAAAGTTTATTGCCTTAAAGGGGAGCAATTTGTCTGAAGAACTAAAAGAGGCGGCTTATGCAATAAAAACTTTGGGTGGCACAGTTTTAAACATTCAAAAAGTGTTTATTGAAGAAATTGATTCAAACAGGGAAAATGTTGTTATTGTTAAAACAAGTCCAACACCAGCAAAATATCCTAGGGGCAAAAACTTGCCACGGCTTAAACCTTTAGTTTAGTATGGTTTTTGTGGAAAAAAACTTTTGCAAAGGGCAATGTTTTGGTTTGGTTGATGGTACGCTTTCGACAAAATGTTTGATTGTTAGACAAAAAACACAAGATATTGTGTTGTCAACTAAAATACAATACTATTTTAAAAAAGTTTAAATTTTTTATGTGGAAATGTGGATAACTTTTCCACTTTTATCCACAAAACGGCGGTTTTGCATAAAAAATGAATAATTATTAATTAAAATGATTAAATATTAACATGTGGAAATGTGGATAACTTATCAACAATCTCGCAAAATCCTTTATTTTAGGTGAGTTTATTTTTTAAAATATGGTGATAAGTGTGGGTTTGAGAATGGCATATGTGAAAAATATTTATGCATGAAAATTTATATTTTATTCGCAAGCATAATTAATTATGCAATTTGTGTAAATATATTGTAAAAAATAACAAAATCGTTTACAATATATTTACAAAAAAGGATTTCAAAAAAAATGACAAATTTAGAAAATATTTTTTGTTCGCCACTGGGGCAAGAGTCGTTTAAAGAAATAAATCCAATTGTTTTGGCGTTTATTGGTGATGGGGTTCACACTCTTTTTGTAAGAGATTTTGTTGTTAAAAACAGCAATCTTCTTGTTAACAGATGCCATGTTAACAGTGCCAAATTTTGCAATGCAAAAAGCCAAGCAAAAAAACTTGATCAACTTTTGCCAGTTTTAAATGAAGAAGAACTTGACATTGTTCGCAGGGCAAGAAATGCAAAAACTCACAACATTGCAAAAAATAGTGATGTTGAAACATACAAAAAAGCAACAAGTTTTGAAGCGTTGGTTGGGTATTTATATCTTAAAGGTGACTTTTCAAGACTTGATAAAATTTTAAAAATATAAAGGGGTTAACATGATAATTGAAGGTAAAAATGCGGTTTTGGAAGCATTAAAAAGCGACACAACAATAAACAAATTGATGGTTCAAAACAATTTGTCGGATAATGCAAGCAATCAAATTATAAAGCTTGCAAAAGACAAGGGGGTTAGAATAGATTTTGTATCTAAAGATGTTTTAGATAAAAAAACCAAAAACAGACATCAAGGTTTTGTTTGTGACGTTACTGATTTTAAATATGGCGAAGTTGAAGACATTTTTGCAAAAGCAAAGCAACTTGGGCAAGAGCCGTTTATTGTTGTTTTGGACGGAGTTGAAGACCCTCACAACTTTGGAGCAATAATCAGAACTTGTGAATGTGCTGGTGTTCATGGTATAATTATTCCAGAACATAGAGCATGTGCAGTTAACGATACTGTTGTTAAAACAAGCGCAGGGGCAACTGCAAACATGATTATTGCAAGAGTTAACAACCTAAACAGATGTATTGAAATTTTAAAAAAGGAAAATGTTTGGGTGTATTGCTTAGAAACCGGCGGGAAAGAAATGACTCAAACAAACTTAAAAGGTTCAATTGCTGTTGTTGTTGGCAGTGAAGGAAAAGGTGTTAGCAAGTTAACAAGAGAAATTTGTGACGATACTGTTTCTATAAAACTTAACGGAAAAATCAACAGTTTAAATGCAAGTGTGGCAACTGCAATTATGGTTTATGAAATTGTTAGGCAAAGGGGCTAGTTTTTGTGAATCAAAAATACGGTAATCTTTCAGACGAAAAAATTATTGAACTATACAGGCAGGGTGACGAAAATGCGCTGGATTTTTTGCTTGATAAATATAAATTTTTGGCAAGCAAAATTGCAAGAAGTTATTTTTTGGTTGGCGCCGAAACAGAAGACATTGTTCAAGAGGCAATGCTAGGGCTTTATAGTGCCTGCAGAAATTATGTAGAAAGCACTGCAAGTTTTAAATCTTTTGCCACACTTTGCATAACAAGAGCGGTTCAAACAGCGGTTAAAAAGGCTAACAGAATAAAAAACAAAATGCTTAACGAAAGTTTGTCTTTATCTAGTCAAGGCTCAATTTTTTTAAAAAACAAAGACGACGAAGAGCCAATAAATTTATATATTCCCTCTGATGTTTTGGACCCAGAAAATGCGGTTTTAGCAGAAGAACAAAAAGCGGAAATGAACAAGGTTATAAACGAGCGATTGTCTGTTAAAGAAAAAAGAGTTTTGGTTTTATATTTAAATGGTTTAACCTATTCGCAAATTGCAGAAAAACTAAAAGAAAGTGTTAAAGCAGTTGATAATGCCATAACAAGAACAAAGAAAAAACTTGAAATATTATTGTAAATTGCAAAAAAATATATAAAAATTAACCCAAAATGGTGATTATTTGCTGTTTTTGGTTATTTTTTTTATTTTTGTCAAAAATTTTATTGCAAAAGGAGTGGTTATGAATTTTGATAAAAGCAAAACAAAAGAAAACTTATCACGTGCATTTGTTGCCGAATGCACAGGTGGAGCACGATATCAATTTATGGCAAAGGATGCAAAGGCAAAGGGGTTTGGATTTATTTCAAACACGTTAAAAACACTTGCAAAAAATGAGATGGCTCATGCCAGAGTGTTTTACGATTACATTTTAAATCAAGGCAAAAAAGGAACAGCCGCAGACTGTAAAAACGAAGGCTATAAAAACATTGAAATTAATGCCGGTTTTCCTTTTGGCAACTATTGTTTGCCAAAGTCGTTAAAGCAAGAAGGTTTGGTGGAGCTTCACGAAAACGAAGAAGTTTATAAGGTATTTGAAAAAACTGCATTGGAAGAAGGGTTTAAAGATGTTGCCGAAAGTTTTCATTTTGTTGTTCAAGTGGAGCATTGTCACTATTTGCTTTTAAATGAACTATATGAAAAAATGAATTCAGGCAAAATGTATAAAATGTCAAAAATTTTCAAGTGGAAGTGTTCAAATTGTGGCACAGAATTGGAAACAAAAGAGGTTCCAAAAAATTGTCCAATGTGTGGCTATGACCAAGGCTACTATATGGTTCCAATTCAACAAAATTAAAAAAAATAGTAAAAAATAGGGCAAAAAATTGAATTTTTGCTCTATTTTTTAAGAAAAACATAACAATTTTGCATTTTATATCAAGTTGGCGGCAAGTAAAACAAAACCACGTTGCCACAATTTTTAATGGTGTTAAGGTTGGCATCCTAAAATTTAACTTGCAATTTTTCTTTACCTCAAGTGTTTACAAATTTGTTTAAAATGTGGTAGAATAAACTTATCAGAAAAATTTAATTCAGAAATTGCATGTGGATGTTGGTTTCTGATTATAGGAGAAAAATCATGAAAAATCTTTTGGTTGTTTTTAACGAAAGCATTCCAGACGAAGTGTTTAAAGAAAAAAATGCACATTTGATTGAATTGGCAAAAAAACGCAATGTTTCAATAACATTTAAAAGCAATTCAGAAATCTACACTTTTTTAAATACAAATTCTGTAAAATCTTTTGGTACAAACTTAAATTACGATTGCTGTTTGTTTTTTGACCGTGATATATATTTGGCAAAAAGTCTTGAAATGTTGGGCATGAAAGTTGTTAACAACAGCAAATCTTTTTTGATGTGTGAAGACAAGGCATTTTTATATCAACAATTGGTGGCAAATCACATAAGCATTCCAAGAAGTTTTATACTGCCGGAGCAAAATAGTTATAAGCGAGAAGGCATTCAACAATTTGTTGAAGAAGCACTTAGAGAGCTGTCTTTGCCAATAATCATAAAAAAATGGAACAAATCAACCGTTGAAGGTGTTTTTCTTGTTAACAAAAAAGAAGATGTTTATGCTGTGATTGACAAATTTAATGGACATAACATAATTTTGCAAGAATACATTGCCGAAGCATCTGGAACAGACATACGTTTGTTTGTTATAAAAGACAAGGTTGTTTCTGCAATCAGGCGTGAAAGTGCATCTGGCAATTTTAGAGCAAATGAATCTTTGGGTGGAAAGTTGTCGCCTTACACTCCAACAATCATAGAAAATAAATATGCTATTGATGCCGCAAAGGCATTGGGGTGCGACTATGCTGTTGTTGACATGCTAAAAGGTGTTACGGGTTCGCTTGTGTTTGAAGTTAGTACAACGGCAAACATTGGAAATTTCTATAAAACAACAAATGTTGATGTGTTTGAGCAATTGTTAAAAATATGTTTAAAAAAATAAAAAATTGTTCACAAATTAAGCAAACAATTTAGAAATTATTAAAAAATTCCAACAAAATGTGGTTTTTGTGGAATTTTTTTAAATTAGTTTTTTCTGTTTTGAGATTTTATTTTAACAAACTCCAAAAGTTCTATGTTGTCATATTCTTTATTGATTTCTTCCTTGTCTGGAAAAAATGGAAAGGGTTCGTTGGCTTTTACCATGTCTTTAAGTTTTGAAACTAGAAAGTTTTTGAGTTTTGTTTTGCAATCTTCTAAAGTTTCAGCAGAAATGTTTTTCATTAAAATTCCGGGAATAAAACCAATGTAATGTGTTACGTTTTTGTTTTCATTTTTTAAAATTACCAAAGGAACGGAAAGTTCTCCTGAAATTGCAAGTGCATCTATTTGCCCGCCGGTTGTTTGTCTCATTTGTTACTCCTTTTTGTAAAATTATACAATTTTTTGCCTGCTTTTGCAACTATTTTGGCTCTCTATAGCCCAAAATATGTATAATTTTAACATTTTATACGAATATGTGCTTAGCGGTGCTTGCTTAACATCTTTAGAATTTGCACAAACAAAAATGCCTTTTGGTGTTCTTTCTTGAATTTTTGAAATTATCATGCTATGAGAAAATTGAAATTTGTTTTTAAATTTTAGCTGAATAATGTCGCCAATCTCGCAAGTGTTAAAGGTGCCTTCGGTGCCAAATGGGCCAACTCCTTTGTTGGTTGTTAAAAAATTACCAAGTGGTTCAACACTAATCCAAGAAAGAGAAGTGTTGTATGCCGAACTATAAAACCAAGCATTTTTAGAATAGTTCATAATTGGGGCTCCGGCAAAAATGCATTGCGAAACATAGTTTGTGCAATTTCCGCCTTCGTTTGAAAAGTCGTGAAAAATGCTGTTTCTTTTTAATGCAAATTCAAGAGCATAGGTTACCGCTTTAATTCTGTTATATTTATTTATGGATAGAACATTAAAGTTTTGCATTTTAACATTTTATTCCAAAACGCATAAACATGTTAAAATTTGTTAAAAAATGTAAAAATTTGTGGAAAACACGATAAAATAGTGCTTTTTATGCCATTTTTTATTTGTGTTTATCTTCCTGTTTGTGATATTCTTATTGTGTTATTTGATGTAGGTGAAAATATGAAAGAAAAAAATAAATATCATTTTTGGGACATTATTAATTTGGCAATTTTTTATTCTGTGTTTATTTGCTTTTTGGTTTCTTTAATTTTGGGAATAATTGACTTTGCCGGTGGAGATATTCCTTTAAAAGACTTGCTTTACAGAATTTCTTTGTTGCTTTTAATTTGTGTTCCTTACATTATTAAAAAGTTGTTCAAAATATCTTTTTCTAGAGTGGTTGGTATATCATATTATATATACATGTTTTTGGCTGGCTTTTTGGGTGTTGGTTTAAGGTTTTATAGTTTATATGAAGTTTGGGATGTTATTGTTCATCTTTTAATGGGTGTGGGCGTGTCGCTTTTGGGGGTTTATGTTTTAAATTTAACCATTTACAGAAAAGATAAAAACAGACACAACTTGCTTTTTACGTTTATATTTATGATTTGTTTTACGCTGGCAATTGGTGCTTTATGGGAAATGCTTGAGTTTGCTTGTGATTTAATTTTTGACACGAGTTTTCAAAGATATCAAACATATTCTGGCATTGCTCTTGTGGGGCAACAAGCAGTTTTAGACACAATGATTGATTTGATTATGGATTTTTTAGGTTCGATTGTTGGAGTTGCTGTTGTGTTTGTTGGAACAAAATGTGACAAAAACTTTTTGAAATCTTTTCATATTAAAAAATTAAAAAAATCTGAAAAAGAAGTAGAAGACATTTTAGAGTAAAATTTAATAAATTAAGCAAAAATTAATAAAAAAAATGTTAAAAAATTAATAAAAATTGTTTAATTTTTGCAAAAATGCTAAACTGTTGTGATAATAAAAAAACGGCAAAAAAAAGACTGAAGTTGTTTTTATTGCTTCAGTCTGAGGTAAGCACAAGTTAAATGTGTTTGCTTTTTTTTAACAACAATGTGTTAACGGAACAATTTTTTTATAACGTGTTTTATTTAATTTTTCTAATTTTTTGTGATTTTTGCCACATTTTTCCCGCAACTTTAATTTGCAAAGAAAGTGGGGTTAAGGCACTTACAAATTTTGTGAGTTTGTTGAAAAACCCAGGGACATAATTGCTTTTGCCTTTAAGTGATTTTTTTAGCGATTTTTTTGCAATGACTTCTGGTTTAACAGCAGAAAGTTTACCTTTTAAACCTTGTGCAGAAATTGCATCTTTCATTTCTTGACTGGTTGCAATTGCTCCCGGTTGCACAACCAAAACTTTAATGTTTTCTTTTTTATATTCAAACCTTAAGGCAAGCATAAAATTTTTTATAAGCGATTTTGTTGATGCATAAATTGCCATGTAGGGCATTGGGTAGCAACTTGCCAAACTGGAAATTGTTATAATGTTAAGTTTGGACAAAGTTTGTTTGTTGTCTAAAATTGATTTTGTTAAATATATTGTGCCTTCGCAGTTAACCTGAATGGCATTCATTAATGTTTCTTTTTTTGCATGCTTTATTGAACCTTCTGTAATATACCCGGCATTGTTAATAAGCATGTCAACTTGCAGGTTGTTAAAATTTATAAATTCAATAAGATTATCAATTTGTTGTTTGTTTGCCATGTCAAATGCGAAAATATAAATTTTAATATTTTGATTAAGTTCCAAAAGTTCAGATTTTAAATTGTTTAAAGCGCTTTCTTTTCTTCCACAAATTAGCATGTTTTTGTTTTGAATTGCACATTCTTTGCAAAATGCGGTGCCAAGCCCGCCGGTTGCTCCGGTGATTAAAGTTATTTTTGTTTTTTCTTGATTGTTATCCATGTACATAGAATATCATTTTTTTTTGTTTTTTCAAATATTTTTGAAGAAAATACAGAAAATTGGTTAAATTTTTTGTCAGTTTTTGTCTTTTTTTTCGGTTCTTATAATTTTATTAATTTTAATCTATTAAAATTGTAATTTTTTTTGGTATTTTGATGTTTTATGTGGTAAACTTTAAATAAATGGGGGAGTTTTATGTTTAAAAAATTTCTTTTATCAATAATGTTAACTTTATCATTTGTTGCAAGTTGCATGTTTTTTTGCGGAGGCTTTGTTGTTCATGCAGAAACTCAACCAAAACAAAGCATAACTTATGTTGCTTTTGGAGATAGCATTTCTAAAGGCTATTACATAAATTTTAAAAAATCTATTAATGGTGAACAAAACACTGGGCATTTAAATGTTATAGAGGGCGAAACAAATTCTTATGCTCCAATTGAGGGCAGTTATGTGGACAAGATTCGTGACGAACTTGAAAAAACTTACACGGTTGACGCATATAACTATTCAATTACTGGAGACGATTGTCAAGATTTGCTTAACTTTATAAAAGGTGGAGAAGGAAGAACTGGTTTTTGCAATTTGGAAAAAGCAGAAGACAGCAATGAGATTTTTACAACCTTAAAAAATGGTGATGTTTTAAATTCTTTGAAAAATGCAAAAGTGATTTCTGTGTGTATTGGAGCAAACAACATTTTGTCTCAATCTATATCGTTAATGCAAGGTTTTTTGAGCACTGGAGAAACAACAAGGGCAAGCATGGAAAACGTTTTAAAAAAACAAATAATTGGTGACAAAAGTGATGACATTAAAGGTTTTAAGGCGGAGTTTGAAGAACTTTTAACAACCTTGACCAATATTAATTCAACCGCAAAAATATATTTTTCAAATGTGTATAATCCATATAAGGCTTTAACAGCACAAGCATGGACTTTGTTAGCTATTCAAACCCAATATCCAAACTTTACTCAAGATAATTTGAACGTTGTTTCTGAGGTTGCCGAATTGGCAATTGCAGGCGGAAAAGATTCTTCTGGAAATGACTTTGTTGGAATAAACAATGTGATTGAAAATGCAATCACGGAAAGCAAAAATGGCAAACTTTGTTATGTGAATACCAAGTCACTTTTTGACGAGAAATATGATGAAACAAACAAAGAGCAGTATTTGGAAAATGTTAATGTTTGTTTAAATGAATTAAGTGTAAGGTTGGATTTGTCTGAAGATGATGTTTATGCTTGTTTTGACCCTCATCCAACATATGCTGGGCATGGCTTAATTTTTAATGCACACAACAATTTGGGTTTAAGTGATGTTGAGAAATTTGTTGTAACTTTTAACACAAACTGCGACATTGCAAACCAAACGGCAGAAGTGCAAGATGGCGAAACAGTTGACAATCCAAACATTTCAAGAACAAAATATGAATTGGTTGGCTGGTTTAAAGACCAGGCATGCACGGCTGGAAACGAGTGGAATTTTGAAACAGACACGGTAACGGAAGACTTAACGCTTTATGCAAAGTGGGAGCAAACACATTTTTCGGTAACGTTAAACTTTAATGGCGGAACACTTAACGGAGAACAATCATCTGTTGTTTTGGTTGAAAAGAACGAAAAAATTACATTGTCAACATCGGCACAACCAGAAAAGGAAGGCAATGCATTGGTTGGCTGGTTTAAAGACCAGGCATGCACGGCTGGAAACGAGTGGAATTTTGAAACAGACACGGTAACGGAAGACTTAACACTTTATGCAAAGTGGGAGCAAAATGTTTTTTCTGTTAAGTTTGATTTTACTGGTGGAAACCTTAACGGGCAAAACAGCAAAACATTTAAGGTGAACAAAGGGCAATCGCTAAATCAAAACAACCTTAATGATGTTATTAATGTAAAACAAGAAGGCTATGTTTTTGAATATTGGTACATAGAGAACCAAGATGAAGAAGTAGATTTGTTAACAATTGTTGTCACAGAAGATATAACCGTTTATGCAAAGTGGAAAGAGATTGTTAAAATCACAATAAACAACCTGCCAAATGGTGGTGTTTACACATTGGATAAGGGGGCTTTGGTTAAAGAATTATATAATCTTGTTGAACCTAAAAAAGATGGATACCCATTTTTGGGATGGTTTACTTCAAATGCCCAAACGGCAACTGAACTTAACGACAATGATGTTCTGAACACAAATTTAACAATTTATGCAAAATGGGTTGAGTTAAAGTGTTCAACTGAAAACTTGCTAACTCAAAGTTTATCTCCAATAACAAAGGACATAATGTGGGAAATAAATGCAAAAGTTGGCTCTGTGCTTTGTTGGAAAGTGGACGGCGAAGTTGTGGAAACTGTTACAGTAACAAATGACCCAAACACACAAAAATGGGCTTTTAAACCACAAAATGTGGGCAATTTTGCCATTTCTTGTGATGTAAAAAGAGATTTTTATGGGCAAGAAGTTGTTGAATCGGCAGCGGGCAGAAGCGTTTCAATTGAATATAGTGTGCCAATGCAAATTAGTTTTTCTTTGGTGGCGGTAAACGAAAAAACTTACACTTTTGAAGTTGACAATGCTCAATATTATGATTCAAGCAAGTTTTTTTGGTTTAAAACTGAAGATTCAATAAGTTCAGATTTTTCTGAGATGATTGGAAATGGAACCTCGCTAAAATATACTTTTTCAAATGATTGCAAAATTTGTGTTAAATATATGGAAAATGAAGAAGCACCTGCGGTTGTAACTTCAAATTCCGAAAGTGTTGAACTTGAGTTTGGTGTTGACACAACCACAATTATTGTTGTTGCTGTTTCGGTGGCTGTTGCTGCTTTGGTTGTTGTGATTGTTGTTTTGTATAAAAAAAGATATAACAAATTTTATTAAACTCGTTAAAAAAACAAACAAAAATCTTTGCAAAATTAAAAACGATGTGTTACAATCTTTGTTGACTTTATATGGTCGCGTTAAAATTTGAATAGGAGAGATTTAATGATTAGAGTTAAAAATGAAATTACTGAAAAAGATATAAATGGCAATGTTAATTCGCAACTTATCAAACCAATGTCCATAAGGTTTTTGATTGGTTTGGTTGTTTTGGGTGGCGGAATTACACTTTTATGTTTAGACATTATTAAGTGGCTAGGAATTGTTTTAATTGTTCTTGGCGGTTTGTTTGATTTGCTTATTATTGTTATGTATTTTATTGTTAGAAATAGCGCAATAAAACAAAACAACTTTGGTGATAAAAAAGTTGAATATGAATATCGTTTTGACCCAAGGTTTTTTAGTGTTACTGTTTATTTAAAAGGCAAAAAACAGGGCATTATGAACTTGAACTACCAAGACATAAAAAAATATAAAGAAACAAAAGATAAGTTCTATATATATTTAAACAACAATCAAACATTAATTGTTTCAAAAAGTGTTAGATATGCCGAGGGTTCGCCAGAAGCATTGCACAGAACTTTAAAAGAACGTGTTTCTAAAAAGAAAAAGTAAAATTTTTGTTTTTTTTGATAAAAAAGATTAAAAAATCTAAAACCAAATGTGAGTTTTAGATTTTTTTTGTTTAAAATTAGTTGTTAAAACAAGTCTTTTTGAGTTAAACTTGTGTTAAGAGTAAGGAGTTAATATGAAAAAATATTGTTTTTGTTTTGCTTTGCTGCTTTGTTTTGGCTTTGTTGTTTCAGGTTGCAGTTCTATAAACTTTTTAAAAACAAGCAAAATAAATGTTGGTGTGGCAAATTTTTACGAACAGGCATATGTTTCTAATTTAAAAAAATTTCAAGGTGTTGGAACAAACCAAAATCTTGTTGCAGAACAAAATGACAGAACTGAATTTGCAAATCACATAACAACTTTCAATCAGATTATTGCAGAAGAGCGTTGCTTTGTGTCGGCAATTGACTTTTTGTGGGCAAATGACCAATCGCTTAAAGAAGGGAGTGAATATTTGAGTTCGCAAAATGGAATTTATGAATATTCGGTTGTTTTAAATGAAGAATTGATTCAGTTTGAAGATGTTACTTTTGCGGGAACAGACTGCAATGCACATGTTGTTGTAAGTCAGGGCAAAAAAAATTCTGAACTAACTTGCTATTTGTTCTATAAGCAAAAATCGGATAATGTTCAGCCTGCTGAACTTTTTGCTGAGCTTGAAAGTGCAAACCTAACCTGCGGAATTAAGGTTTTGAAATATGACTTGCAGACAAAAACGTACACGTTGTCTTATAACAAAAATGGTGGAAAGTTTGATAAAAGTTTAACTGCCACATTTGACCAAGAAAAGGGGTGTTTTAAATATGAAGCAGCAACAACTGCAATGCTAGACACAACCTCGGTTGCGGTTACAATAAAAAAAGAAATATATCACTATGGTTCGGCAATTGGTTTTAGGCAGTTGTCTAACTATAAAAAAGATAAAGAGGTTGTTAATGTGGTTTATGAACAACTCTGCAAAGATTTTTATAGTTGTGCAAAATTGGGAAAGGTTAAAAATGTTGCAGGCATGTTGGCAATGGACACAATTCAAGAAGACAAATTGGCAAAATCTAACTCTTCAGACAAAACGGGCTTTGTGATGGAATATAACAATCAAGAATTGCAACCGGTTTTAACATGTGTGAAATATGGAAGCGATAACTAAAAGGTTTTTAAAATGGAAAAAGAACAACTGGATTTAGAAAAAAAATATTTAAAGACGGTTTTAAAAGAACTAGAAAAACAAAAACAAGAATATTTAAATCAGCAAAATGGTTTGCAAAAACAAAAAAAAGATTTATCTGTGTTGTATTCGGAAGATTTTTACAACATGGATGACGAAGAAAAGTTAACCGAGGGAGATAGGCTTGCTGAGTTTGATAACATGATTGCTTTTATGGACTCTTGCATTACCAAAATTAATCGACAAATTTATTCTCCATATTTTGGAAGGGTAGATTTTAAAGAAAACTCAAAAACCAACGCCGTGTATGTTGGGGTTAACAATGTTGTTAAACCAAACAAAGATTTTCCACTTGTGTGTGACTGGCGAGCACCTGTTTCGTCACTTTTTTACGACTACGAAACGGGCAGTGCGGAATATGAAGCGCCAAACGGCAAAGTTAAGGGTGAAATTGTTTTAAAAAGGCAATACGAAATTAAAAATTCCGAACTTAAAAATGCGTTTGATAGCACACTTACAATTGGTGACAACATTTTAAAGGATGTTTTGTCGCAAAATGCGTCACAAAAAATGAAAACAATTGTTAGCACCATTCAAAAAGAACAAAACAAGATTATTAGGGCAAACAAAAACAAAAGCATGCTTGTTCAAGGTGTTGCGGGTTCTGGAAAAACATCAATCGCTTTGCACAGAATTGCATATCTGTTATATCAAAACAAAAACACTTTAAAAGCGGAAGATGTTTTAATTTTGTCTCCAAACAAATTGTTTTCTGAATATATTTCAGATGTTTTGCCGGAACTAGGTGAGGAAAACATTTCTCAAATGTCATTTTTTAGACTTGCACAAAAAGAACTTGAGTTTTTGGGGATTGAACTTGAAAAAAGAGAAGACAATTTGGAAGAAGTTTGCACAAACTCAACAAGACTAAACGAAGTGGCATACAAACACTCATATGAATTTTATAAAAGTCTGGAAACTTTTTGCAAACAATATTTCAATGTGGCATTTAACCCCAAAGATTTAAAATTTGGCGAGCAAACAATCACTGCAAAAGAAATGCTTGATCTATATAACAAAACATACATAAACAAAACACCTGCAGTTAGGGTGGAGTGGATTGTTGACTACATTATTGACAAACTGAACATAACAAAAAATATAAATGACTTTTTTGAAAAAATTAAGAGCATGCTGTATCCATTTTTTGAACAAACAAACGTTGTTAACATATATTCTGCATTTTTGGCAGGAATTGGCATGAAATTTTCTCTTAACAAGAAAGAACAAATTAGATATGATGACATTGGCGCAATAATGTATATTTCTAACTACTTTTTGGGCATAAACAAGTTTAATGAAGTAAAATATTTAATTATTGACGAAATGCAAGATTATTCATTTGCAACATACGATGTTTTAAACACAATTTTTCCGTGCAACAAAACCATTTTGGGGGATATTAATCAGTGCATTGAAAAAGTTATGTCTAAACAAGATTTGCAACTTTTAACAGAAATGCTTAATGTGGATTATGTGGAAATGAACAAGTCTTATAGAAGCACTTACGAAATAACCGAGTTTGCAAGCAAACTTAAGGGCATTCAGGTTGAACCTTTTAAACGTTATGGCAAAAAACCGGAACTTGTTAAAACAAACAACTTAAATTTGGTAGTTAAAAACTTGTTAAACCACAACTCGATTGCCGTGCTAACAAAAACAATTAAAGAAGCAAAACAGGTTTTTGAAAGCTTAAATCAAATAGACGACCTTTCTTTAAACATTGACTACAACGAGCAAATTAACAAAGTTTGTGTTATGCCTTCGTTTATGGCAAAGGGGTTGGAGTTTGATGCTGTGGTTGTTCCAAACTATTGCAAACAAAACTATTCCAACGTTTTTGACTTGAACATTTTGTATGTGTCGGCAACAAGGGCACTTCATCAACTTGTGTTTGTGGAAGGTGAACAATAAACTGCATTGCATAAAAAAATTCGCTTTTGGTTTTTAAGCGAATTTTTTTTTGGACTTTTGCCAAAATGTTGTAGCCAAACATTTTGGTGTTGGCAGACTCTATCATTTTGCATTCTTTTTGTAGCAAGTTGTTTAAAAAGGGGGTTTTTGAGTTGCTACAAATGGGTATTAGTGCTTTTTTACCACACAACATCACGTTTCTTGTTTAAACTTTTTAACGTTATTGCAAAAATTGCTGACAAAACAACAACAACTCCAGCAATAACAAGCACCAATTTTAATGTGCCGGTTGAGTTTGGTTTGACATTTATGCTTGCAATTGAGATTAAGTTTCCTGTTTGATATTTAACCTCCAACCTAAACGATTCTGTTGTTTCTGGCTCGTAGGCAAAAGATTTTCCAACAGCAATTTTTGTTCCATTAACAAACCAAACAATTTTGGTGTAGTCTAGCCAATCTTCTTTTGCATTGTTTAGAGAAAAAGTAAACGCTTCAACTTCTGCTTTGGAATTGTTAATGGTTTGCTTGGATATGGTATATTTTGATGTGTTTTCGTCTAAATTGCCAGCATCAACATTAAAACATAAAACTTTTGACGTTATAACACTGGCAGACGTTTTTGCTGAAACAAACAATTTGTAGGCTCCAAAACCATTTTCGCTAGAAACAATTGTGCTTGGTTCAAACGTGTAGGTGCTTCCGTTGTTTTCTTTTGTGCCGTCACCTTCAAAAACTTTAACATAACTTGCCGAGTTTGGCGTTTTTAAGTGCCACATAAAACCATTTCCAATGTCTGGCTGTGGGGTTGCATTAATGCTTGCCGTTATTGTGATGTTGCTTGTGGACTTAAGCAAAGAATATTGATTTTCAGACTCAGCGGTTAAACCTGTTACGGTTGTTGAAATCATTTCCAAACCGGACACCAATTCGTCTCCGGTTGGAACAGCCAAAACATTGCTTTGTTCAAATGTTTGCAAATTGCTGACCGCTTGAGCACAAACAACCCCTTTGGGTATTGTTGTAATAATTGTAAAACAACAAGAAACAAGCGCGATAATAAAAAAACCAAATTTTTTCATATATTTCTCCAAATTTTTTTGTAAAAATAGACCAAAACGCAAAAGCGCAACTTGAATATTTAATTGTATTATATAACATTTTTTCAATTTTTAAAAATATTTTAACATATTTTAATAATTTTTATATAAATTTTTTTCTTTTTGACAAGATATATATGTATCAATAAAAAAATTTTACATATTTTTTTTGTTTTTTATATCAAACATTTTAAAAATTTAGTTTTTTTAAATATTATTTAAAATATGTGATAAATTGGTTGCTGTTTTTTGTAGAAAATGCTATAATTTTGTTATTAACAAAATTACAAACATTTAAGGCATTTTTTTTGCTAGATTTGTAAAATTTTTATTGTTTTGGGGATAAAATGAAAAATATAAACCGTCAAATTGTTAAATTGTTAACTCCAATTTTTTTGCTGGCTTTGTGCTGTGCATGTTTTTTTAATTTAAACGGCAAGTCTGAACCAGTTTTGGCAGAAACAATTTCTCAAGTTCAAACTGTTGATTTAACACCGGACGAAAACGGCTTTTTAAACTTGGAAAAGTGGGAGGATTACACCCCCTCTTCTTCCACAAGCCCAACGGCAATGGGGTTGACGGAGAGTAGTGGTGTTAAAGTTTGGGGTAGAATATTAGATGGAACGGTTTACAAAATTAACACCGCAGAAGAATTGGCTGAAATGGCAAAAAAGGTTAACGGTGGAACTGGTAATGGTTGCTCTTTTGTTCTAAATGCGGACATTGACCTTTCTGGCAAAATTTGGACGCCAATTGGAATAGAAAATTCTAACTTTAAAGGCAAATTTTACGGCAATGGCCATAAAATTTCCGGGGTTATTATTGATAACTCAATAAGTGTTGACAACAACTATAAACACCTTTTTGGATATGTTGACACCTCTGCCGGCATTTATGACGTTATAATTGAAACATCTTATGGGTGTAATAAGGGATGGGTTGATAAGGATAATAATGATACTATTGATGATGATATTAAAAACGTTGTTGATGGGTGTAAGATTGATGGAAAAGATTGTTATTCGAGTGCTATAAAAAACAATGTGTACAAACCTGAAGATAGTATAGGCAATTTCACACTTCAAGGTGTTTACTATGGATATGAACCTGAAGATGCTTTTGGTAGTTTTTATTCACAACTGAGGCAAGGGTCAACTTCGATGATTAATTTTTCAGACAAATATTCACAAAATTATACAATAACCAATATTTTAATTTATGAATTAGACTGGGAAAAAAAGAATTTTTGCACTAGTGGTGATAATAATAATCCAGTTGCAACAATTCCTATTGATTTGGGTTATCAAAAAACTGCATATGCAGGTTTACGATTATCTTCATTTAGGTTTTGTGATAATAGAGAATATTCTATAGCAAAAAATGCGACAACCGTGAATAGTAACAAAACTTATTTTAATCTTGATCTTAAGAGCACTCATCAAAGTTATATAAAAATTGTTGTTGAGTTTGCTTATAAAATTGTTGAACCAGAGTTTACATTTTACACAATTAGAGGTATTAAGAATGAGAGTGATAATCTTTATTCTGTTAAGGATTCAAATATTTATTATAGCCATGGTTTAAGCGAGGCGGTATCAAAAGGCCAATTGGATTTTTTTGATTTTACTAAAGAGGGCATTTCGCTAACAAATAGTTTTAGATATAATGACGAATTAAACCCGGTACTAAAAAATAAGCTAGGAGACTATAATTATTACTTTCAATCTGGCGAAAAGATAACTGATAGTACCAAAATCGGAAATGATTCAAATATAGATATATATATCTTTAACATTGAAGAAGTTGAAGTTTACAACAAAATAACATATAATACAAATGAAAACTGTTTTTGTCTTGGCGGAAATTCCTCAACAATGACTGCTTATAGAATATTTGAAATTGTCGATAAAACCAATTCGTTAACAAATAAAATAATATACAGTAAAGATTGTGGAATAATTAATAATAACTTTAGTTGTGATGATTTTATAAACATTTTTAAAATGCTTGAAGTTTATTATACTATCAATTGGACAGCGGCAATGTTAAGTCGAGGTATGAATTCTTCTTACAAAAATCAAACTTATCAAAGAAGCTTCAGCATAATTTATGCAAATTGGTGTGTTAAATCTGTAGAGATAACAATAAATGGAAGTCTAGAGGGTATCAAAACATATACATATTTTAAAGAATCTTTTGAGCAAAATAGTTATGTTTATGCTAAAGAACTTGACTCCGATAGAATAGAAACTTTATCGGAGAATCAGACCAGGTTTACTCTTTTCTACACCGAAAAGTTATATTTTGTTGATGGAAATAGTGAAATAAATTCCGAACCTCTATCATATTATTTAAAACTTTCTGGAGAAAAAGATGAAGCAAACAATAACCCTATAAAACTAGCTCGTGATTTTGAATATTCTGATCCTAGTTCTAAAAAAGTTATTCAGGGCGACGGAGCAATTGAAGTGCCAACACAGGCTAGCAATGGTTCCCAATATTATGCAGCTGCGGTTTTATCCATTTTGCAAAATGGTGCAACTTATAAATTAGAAAAATGTGATAAAAAAATTGGAAGCATTAAATTTATGTTTAAAGGAATAAGTTCAACCGGTGCAGAAATGAATCTTTCTCTTTTAAACGATTATTTTGAGGATTTACAAGCTTTTTATAGTTATAAAAAAGACCAAAAAGACGAAAAGGTATCATTAACTATCTGGAAAGATCGTGAGGTGGAAGCCTCTTTATATCAAGGAAAAGATTTTACAGATTACAATAATTTAGAATCAGCCTACAAATTTGACTTGGTTGGCAATACAAATAATACTTTTACGTTAAAATGGAAAAGCACATCAAGAGTGGGGATGACATTTGATAAAACCAGGAATAGTGTTTCAATAAGCAAAGATGGTATTGAACAAAGTGTATATAAAGACGGTATACTTGATTACACTAGTTTAAATTTTAAAATAACGAATTTTAACAAAAACAATGAAGATGTTATAATTACAATCACATTGAAAAAAACTGAAAACACTTTTGTGGTTAATGTTAAGGATTCTGATGGAAATTCAGACTTTAATAATACTAAATATAAAGATGCAAGCAAAATAACTATTAATGGTGAAGAAACAAATAGCAAAAAAGTTTCTCAAGGAACATCGTTTGATATTACATATAATTCAGGATGGTTTTCAGTTGAATCTATTAATTGCTCTGTTAGTTATACTGATGAAAATAAAGATGGGGGCATAGACAACAAAACTCTTGATGTGTCACAAATAGCATTAGACAACGGCAGTGGCACAATAACCATTGACCCTAGAAAGTTGGGTGCATATTATGGAGATGTTGATGTCACTGTTACACTTACAAAAGTGGAAAAAACGGTTACACTTGAAGTTGTAAATGGAACAATAGATAACAGTGGAGATCCGAAAACAATCAGTTATTATTACAACACTTCGTTTTACCTTAAAGCTGAAGGTGACGACAAATATACTTTAACAATAACAAATAATAACGTTTCAACAACATACACAATAAAGCCTAACAGCCATTATGGAACGGGCTACGTGTCTGGAATGAAAGGGGGCTCTAGTGTGTATGGCTGTAATTTGGACACTAACGCCTCAATCACTGTAACATATTCTCCTAAAGAATATAATGTTAATTGGGACTTGGGGTATTACGACGATTCTGGTGTGTGGAAAAATAACAACAAAAATCTTGAAGGAAAAATAACAACCCTTGCAGAAACATTTAATGGCACTCTTAAAAAACCTTCTAACACACAAGTGGAGTACTTTAATTTTTTACGTTATGAAATTGTAAAGGATGGTAAGGAACCTATTACAATAACAAAAGATGATATTAATGAAAATTTAATTGATGGATATAAATTTAAAATTAATGACACCGACATATCAAATTATTTGAATTATGGTATATTTATAACTTCAATCAAAATCAGAATGGTTTATGAACCAATTTTGTACAAGTTTGAGTTTTCAGGTTACAATGGAGATGTAGCAACAACTTCAACAAAACAAACATCATCAGCAGCAGAGGATAGTTTTGAAGACACTCTTTTAAAATTGTTGGGAGATGATTTGCAAAAAACAGGATATGAAATTTCTGGATTCCACTTAAGTACAGACGAAGATGAAGCTTATGGTAAAGAAACAAATGTTAAAGATGTTATAACCGAAAAACACACTGAGCAAACAATAAACTTAACCGTTGAATACAAAGGCAAGCCTGTAAAACTAGCTTTTGTTGTGACGTCTTTGGGTGCGGATAGAGAATGGTCAACGACCCACACCTTAAACCTTACAATTTTAGAAGCATATGGCACTCCAATTCCTTTTGGAAAACAATTGCAAAATGCGGTTGAAGATTACGAAAGTGGAATTTACAAAATTTCAGCATATTCTTATGAAAACATTGATTGGGAACGCTGGCAAGCATTAACCGAAACCGACGACGATGTTTTGTTCAACAATTTTTCTGAAGGAAAAACAGATTACACAGTTTATGTACGTTTGGAAAAAGTTACAAAAACAATAACATTTGATGAAACATATTGCTCTGAAACAAGCATAGAATATGACTCAATCAATAAAACAATAACAGGCACCATTCCAACTCCAACACGTGATGGTTTTGAGTTTTTGGGGTGGGGATACGATGAAAAAAATGTAATGATAAAAAAAGCCGACTCAACTTGGGAAAGCAGTACCAGTTTCGACGACATAACCAACAACACAGACTGGAAAATTTATTATTCTTCAAACTCTGATGAGGTTACACTTTATGCATATTGGAAATTTGTTGGTACGGCTAACAATGTTACAATTTCTGACAACGAATTTGTATATAACGGAACAGGGAACAATGTTACAATATATCTTCCTAATTGGCCTGGGGTTGGTTTTGCATTTGGCAGTGTAAGCAAAAATGGTGGTGGTGATTCAGATTTTATAGGCAACTCAATAAAAAACGGCACACTAACTCTTTCGGGCTTTAAATATGTTGCGCATGGCGGAACTTATAAAGTTACGTTAAATTCTTCTTTAACAACCGAAACAGGAGCAGTTTCTAGCGCATATATCACAAATCCAGATGCCATTGGGGCTTTATCAATTGATGTTACGGTAACCATAACCAAAGCAGAGTTAACAAGAAACGGCTCAGCAGACAAGGTTTATGACGGAACAACAAGTGTTAAGTTTACAATTTCTGGGGTGGCACCTGGGGATTCAATTAGTGCATCATATGCAGATAAAAATGTTGGAGAACAAAACATAAACTACACGTTTGATGATAATGACATTAAGGACAGTTACAATATTGAAGGCTTGCCAACAAAAGGGAAAATTGAGACTTTAAAAGTAACGGTTAAAGTTATCGGAAGTGTAAAATCTGCTTTAACCAACATTAACCTTGCAAACATTGAATGGAAAACGGGTACCTCATCGTGGTGGAATGTTAGTGGCAACGATCATAATTTGACGTTTGAATATGATTATAACGATTCAAATGTTTGGAATGCAATAAAAGGCAATTTAACAATTAAGTTTACAATTAAGTATAATGGTTCGGTGGTTGTTAGCAACTTTGAGTGTTCAGAAAATAATAATGTTGAAGTTATAATTGATAGCACTGAGTTTAGAGTTGCAACATTGACAGCAGGTGAAAAAGGTTATGTTTTTGTTGCATATTTAGACACAGACACAGACAAAGAAACTCCAATTGCCTTGGTTTTTGATTCCGCTTCACCAAAAGAGAGTGAAGGGAAATATGAAATAATAATCGAATCAGACGAAAACACATTAGACACATTTAAGTTTAATTTTGGAACCAGTTATACGAATTATTGGATTAAAAAAATAACTGTTGGTGGTAAAGAATTAAGCGATATACCAAAAGCAGATACAAATAATAATTTTACTCTTACAATTTTGGGAACAGCGGAAGAATGGACCAATGTTGAAATTATTTTAACCCAAACTTCAAACATTACTTTTAACTTATTGTTGGCTGAAAATGAAACAATTGAAGGCGCTTCGGTAACAGACAAACAAATTGCTTATGGCACAGGATATACTTTGCCATCAGGTTTAACAAGGACAGGCTTTACATTTGATGGTTGGTCATCAAGCAAAAATAATGTTTCTAAAGTAACTTCTTCAACTTGGCAAATTAAAGAAACAAACGTTACTCTTTATGCCGTGTGGATATTTACATCACCAACTTTAACCCTAACTGGCGACATATCAAAAACGTATGACGGTGAAGAATCTGAGATTGGTTTAACGGTTAGCGGAAATAACGATAAATTAACATATGAATTTTCTTTGCAAAAACAAAATGGTGAAAGCTGGGTAAACGTTGATGGTTTTGAAAACAATATCTTAAAAGTTAAAAACGTTGCCGACTCAGGCACCTACAAGGCAGTTTTAACAAAAGTTTATGCAAAGGTTGATGACAAAATAGTTACATATTATAATGATTCGTCAACAATGTCAGGTTCAAAAACTGTTACAATTAACAAAAAAGATGTGGAATTTAATTTAACAGAAATTTCCAAAGTTTTTGATGGTTTTGCAACCTATATTTATACAATTTCAGACACAGACTTTGCAGACGACATAAACAATGAATTAAGCAACAAAACAATAACATTTAAATTTAAAGACGGAGAAGACGACAGCATTAATGTTGGAACTTATGGCTATAATGCAACAACTGGCAAAAAACTAAATTTTGAAAGTTTAAATGACACAGTATTTAACAACTACAACATTAGCTTTAAAAACAACCTTGTTGCCGAAATAACAAAAAGGCAAATTAAATTAGATGTTGGCGAAGACAAAACCGAAGGCTATACCGGCGGTGTTTGGGCTATTACAATTGAACAAAACGGTGTTTACGATTTGTCTGTTGACCCAACTGGTTTAACCAATTTTGACGACACAAATGTAAACTTTAAATTTAGTTCAATACAAGTTAAAACAAACAAACCATATGTTGGTGTTTATCCTAGCGTAAACGAGGGACTTGAGTTGGTTCCTTCTGTAACAATTGTTGATAAAATCAACAACAACATAAACATTCAAAACACCAACTTTGAGTTTACAATTGTTGGAAAATTTGAAATAACAAAAGCAAATTTAACTAATAAGAATGTTAAAATTAATGACAAAACCGTTGTTACTTACAATGGTAACAGTCAAACAATTCATGTTGAAATAACTAACTTAACAAGCAAAAAACCATTTTCTTATACATTGTTAGGTAAAGATGGCACAGCGGTTTCTGCCGAAAGCATTCCTTATAATACAGACGCAGGCAAATTTTTGGCTGATATTTCAACTGGCAAAAAAGATGTTGGAGAATATGAGTTTACCCTTACATTAAAATCTGATGACTATAACGATTACACTTCTGCCCCTTTTTATCTTAATATTACAACCTTATATGTTACAGGGAAAAACGGTAGTGTTACCTATTCAAGAAAATATGATGCAACCAAAAATGTAAATTTTTCTGAAAACAACGTAAGCTTTACAACTTCTGCTGGTGCAACAGTTGATAGTGCTCTTGTTGGCGAGATTTTAAACAACTACACATTTGAATTCTCGGATAAAAATGTTGGCACAGACAAAACAATTAGTTTTAAAAGAAACAATAACAGTTATAAAAACATTGAAATTGCTGCTGGTAGCACATTTACTGGAAAAATAGAACAAGCGGAAATTTATTTGAATGCTGGAACAATTGAAAAAGTTTATGACTCTGATGGGAAATATGAAATTGAATATGGAAGCTTAACAAAATATGCTTCTACCAGTACAGAATCTACAATTGTAGAAAGTTTTGGAAGTGGCTCTATTGTTGTTAATTATAGTGGCATTAGTGATCAAGAAATAGATTTAAGTGGCATTTCATCAGATTCATATTCATGCGACACATTAATAATGAGTGATGGAAAAAGTGTTTCAACAAACTATTCAGTTAAAGGCATTTTAGGAAAACTTAACATAAACAAAGCTATTATTAAAATCACTTTAGGTGAAACTTATGAATACACAGCAGAAAATGCAGCTTTAAACATTTCGGCACAACTTCAAAAAAATAACGGTTTTGAGACGGTTGCTACCAATACAATGAATAATTATGTATCATATGTAGTGTATTGCGGTCAAGGTAGCAACAAAGCAGATAGTCAAACAAGTGTCTATAAAAATGCTGGCTTATACACTGCTACTTTTACAATTAATGATTCTAATTGTTACACTTTTGAAGATGGAACACAAACATGTGATATTGAGTTTGAAATCACACCAAAAAATGTTACAATTTCGGTTAAAAACAATAAGATTGAACATGTGTATAATGGCTTAAACTATGTGATTAAAACGGAAGACCTTGATCTTGGTGGGTTAATCAACAACCACACAATTAACAATATTATAAAAACAAGTAATTCTTTGCATGGCGTATATAATTTGGGTAATCCTGAACAAGTTTTAGTGTTGGATAAAAACGGAAGCACAATTTCTGGTGACACTAACGCAGAAAAAATAAGAATCTATGAATCAGGAGAAGATGTTAGCGGAAACTACAATGTTACCCTTTCAGGAGCAATTGAGATTGTTACGACAACTGAAGCAACACTTGAATATGTTGGTGACGACAGTTTAACATATAATGGCGAACAGCAAGAAATTAAATTGAAAGTTACAATAAATGGTTCAACCATAGGTTTCTTTAAGGTGGAATCTGGTGTCACTGTTAAACAATATTCCGATGAAAGTTTTACAAGCGAAATCAACTCAGGTAATACACACATTTCTAATGTTTCTGCATTTGTCACCCTAAACAACAATGAATCAATTGGGTTTAAATATGCAGGGGAATACACAATTAGTTTAAGATGTGACTCATTTACTACAAAAGATATAACAAAAGAAATTTTGCCAAAAACAATTGGAATTGACAACTTATCTTACACAGCCGAAAAAGTGTACAATGGCACAGATACAGTTTCTGTAAGCATATCTTCAGAAGATTTCATTGAAAACGACTCAAATTGTTTTAATGTTTCAGCAAAATATAACGATAAAAATGTTGGTGAAAACAAAACAATAACATTTACTTTTACCGAAAAAACAACAACAGACCCATTCTCAAGTTACATTTTTAACTCTTACACAACCAACGCGGTTGATGATGCTGACAACATGATTTTAATAAGCAACAATGGCAAAATAACCGCTCGAGGGGTAACATTTACATATAAATACAATGATTCTACAGAACCAACACCTTATTATTACACAGGCAAGGCTTTAACATTGGATGTTTCAAGGTTTGACATATCTAATTCGGTTCCTGGCGAAAGTTTTGGCGGAACAATTACTTATAACGACATTGTTAATGCCGACGAATATGCCTTAGCTAACTCAACAGATGTTGAAACATCTTCTTTAACCGTAAGTGGTGATTCATCATTAAACAATTACACAATAACTTTTGCTGGCAATGTTACAGTCAACAAAGCAGAAGTGGTTGTGGAAAGTGTTTCTGGCAACTCTTACACATATGATGCCGCTGCTCACAAAGCAACTTTAACTGCAACAATTTCTGACGGGAAAGGTGCAATTGCTGAAGGGGCTGGTGCTAATAGCATTATAATTGCTAAATATGGCAGTGCCAAAAGCTCCGAAGTAAGCGAGGCTGGAACTTACAGCATTTATCCAGAAATTGCAAGTGATTATGCAAACAACTATACCTATGCTGGCGGAGAATCTTTGGGCACAAATCTTATAATAGCCACAAGAAGCATTACCATAAAAGTTGAAAAAAGCACATATGTTGGCAAATTGAATAATAATGAAAATTTTGAACACACTTTAAGTTCAAGTGACGTTTTAAGTTCAGATGTTGAAACAGGACTTGTTGCCGGTCATACAATAAAAGGGAAAGTTGCAACAAACGAATCTGCCACAGGCACATATAAATTTTCAGGAACTCTAGAAGAATTTGAATCTTCTGCTCGTGTTACACTTTCAGATTTTGGTATTTATGAAATTCAAAATGAAAGCACCACGGTTGGATCCAACTATTCGGTTTATTTTGATATAACTTTAAACATAACAGAACAAGTGTCAGACGGCGAGTTGTTTATTAAATCAAAAAACAATTTAACATATGACGGAACCGAGAAACAATTTGAAAATGTTTTTGATGTTACAAACAACACAAACCTAGAATTGGACTACACAGTTTATTATTACAATGATTTTGATGCAGCAAAGGATGATTTGGGTAAGCTTAAAGACGACGATATTAATGCTAGTGGTTTATCTGGCAGCACTGCTTTAATAAAAGATGCAGGCACATATTATGCAATTGTTCTTTATAAACCAAAAGCCACGGAACAAGACCCTACAATTTATAGCAATGTTGTTACAGTGGTTATAAACAAAAAGCAAATTTCAAGTTTTAAATTTTCCGATGGAACAACTTTTGGTTTAACAAAAACCTACGATGCAAAGTCGGAGGTGACAGGTTTAACAACAGATGATATTGTTGAAGCTGACAAAAACAAATTTTCATCAATAACAGCAACATTTTCACAATCTAATGTTGGCGAAAACTTAAACATAACCTTTGCTTTTGTCGCCGATGGTTCTTTAGAAACTCACGATTTACTCAGCCTTAATAATAACTATTCACTTGCTTCACAAACTGGTTCAATAACAAAAAAAGAAATAACTGTTGCTCTTAATTCAAGCAAATCATATACCTATGCAGGCGAAAAAACTCATACAATTGAAGCTAGTGCTTTAACCGCAACAGGATTGGTTGGTTCTGACGAGTTGGCTGGCAATGTTACAATTGCGGTAAACGGAGTTGGTCCTTATGGTTCTAATTGCATAACAGCAAACGCTTTAAAAGTAATGTCAAATGGTACAGAATCTAAAAACTACACAATAACAATAAGTTCAACTTTCTCTGTTTCTGTTACAGAATTAACAGTCACATTGACCAAAAACAATGCAACAATAACATATTTGGCAACAGACTTAAAAGACAAAATTGTTGACGAAATAATTTCTTTTGCTAATTCAGCCCTTGGAGAGGAAATAAAAACTCAACTAAAGAATAATTTTTACAGCATTTTTACTGTAAAAATTGACGAAACAGAAACCAACGAAATTAAAGATGCTAAAACTTACTCTTTAACAATAAAAACAGCAAAAAGTGGAAACTTTGAATTTAAATTTGAAACCGATACAACAAGCATGCAAATTCAAGTTGAAAAAGCAGACCTTAATATAAATTTTGCAAATTCAATAGTTACATATTCGCAATATTTAGAAAACTCTGGTTATGTTTTAACAGCCAATCAAGTTTCTGGTTTGCTTGGTGATGACCAATCAAATTTTAGCCAAATAAAAATCACCACTGACAATGGTATTGTATTGGGTGAAAAATATGAATATCCTTCAACACTTTCTTGTTCAATTGGCAATTTAAGTGATAACTATAATGCAAGTTCAATTGCTGGTGACTTAACATTAACATCGGCAACAGAATTTGAGTTAACCTTTGAAAACCCAACATACAAAGGTAAAAATGTAGACTTGTTTGATGAAATAAAGGTATTTAAAGGTACTGAAGAATGTACAACAGAAAAAGTTAACGAGTCTGATACAATCACATTTGTGGTTGATTCAGATGGCAACACAATTGATTACACAATTAAAGTTGTGGTTGATAAGGTTGGTGAAACCAAGATTTATCAAGAAATAACAGTCAATGTTCAGCCTAAAAAAGTTAAGGAAATATCTTTTAAATCTGACAAAACCTATGATGGAACAAATGTTGTTTATGATGAAGATGGAAATTCTAATCTTTCAAGCACCGAATTTGTTACTGGTGACAATGTTTATGCAAAAGGCACTTATGAATCTTATATGGCTATGCCTTGGGGCATAACATTTACCCCTGAAGGTGACCATGCTGGAAACTATAAACTTGAACTCAATACACCACCTAGAGGAAATATCACAAAAAAAGGTGTTATAATTGATGTTGGCGAAGATTTGGAATTTACATATTCGCTAACAAACATATATTCTCACACTTTAACATCTGGTGAAATAATCGGATTGGTAAGTGGTGATGAGTTGGAAGAAGGAACTGTTGTGTTTGCTTTGGAAAGAGCAGCACAAAACCAAGATATTGCTGAATGTACAACAGCAAATTTAACCATTAAGTGCGGAGAAGCTGATGTTTCTGATTGTTATGAATTTACTTTTGAGGGCAAAGTTACAATTAATGCAAGAAAGTTTAAAATTGATTTTGGTGAAGATTCAACACCAAAAGGCTTTAACAATGCGCAACAAGAAGTTGTTTGGAAAGTTATAAATGATGACGAATTATCAGACGACGACAAAGCGGAAATTGAAAAAAGCATAACAATTATATATGCAGGAGTTGAACCAACAGTGCTTAACGGCACAACTGCTCCAAAAGATGTTGGAACTTATAAGGCAACAATTTCTTGCTTAAATGCAAATTATAGTTTAACTGATGGCAGCACGCGACAATTTGAAATAACCAAGCATATTTACACAATAACAGAAGTTCAATCTTTTGAGAGAACAGAATTTGACACAACCGCTCTAACTCAAGATTACAATGTTGATTTTGGCGAAAACGGAACAATTATTATTCAAGTTACATTTGAAAATGTAGACAATGGCACAGACAAAGAAAAAGAATTAGGCTTGCATAATATTAAACTTTTAAGCTGCAACAATCCAAACATTAAAGTTGAAGTTTCAGGCGAATTGTTAGAGGGAAAACTGAAAATAATTCCAGATTCAACCAAAACTTTAACAATAACACTTAACTCGTTTGCGGAAGGTGTTTCAAATGACCGTCAATATGGCATGAAAGATATTGATAAGTTTGATTTAAGCAATTTTGTTTACACTTGCACGGTAGAAACCAAAACTTTAACAAATGAAGAAATTAACTTAATTAACTTAACAGGAAACATTTTCTTTGAAAAAGGCAATGTTGGTGAATATGGTTACAGTTCGCATAATTTAGAAAGTGAATATGGAACAATTGCTGTAGAAACTGCTTTAAAACTAAAAATAACCAAACGAACAATTGAAATAACTGCAAACTATGATAAAGTGTTTGACGGCACAACCGATTTTGTTAATGAAATTAATTATCAGGCAGTCACAAACGGGGATGAGTTTGTTGAAAATTTGCCAAACGTTTCTTTAAAATATGAAAGCGCAAATGCAGGCGAACAGGATATTATTGTTGAATGTTCAGACACAACCAACTTTAACGTTGCTTTAAAAGATAATGCTGGTAAAAAAGGAACAATAAGCAAACTAGAAGTAACAATAGGCTTAAAAGCCGCTGCCGCTGAATTTGTGTATGGTGACTTGGTTGTTACAACTTTAGACGATGAAAAGTTTGTTGACATGTTTGATAATTGTGAAATTTCATATGACAATTCTTCAAAAATCACTTCTGAAAAACTAAAAGAATTGATTAGTGCAAAAATTGAATGTGAAAATGCAAATGTTTCAACATCTAACAAACTAAAAGTTGGCGACGAGTACACTGTAACATACACAGCCAATGAAAGTATTATTTTAACAAGTAATTCAGAAACAGTAACAGTAACAACAAAAGAAGTTAAACTTGTGATTGTTGATTCTTTAAATAACAAAAAAGAAATCAGCAAAGAGCAAGACGGAACAACAAACGTTGTTTTGGCAGAAGGTGAAAGTCTTGTTTTGGATGGCATTGTTGATGGTGACGTTGTAACCATAACAAAAGCTGAATACGCAACTGCAACTTATGGCGATAGCATTGAAATTTCCGTTTCTACAACTGGTGCAGATGTTGGCAACTATTCAATTGTTGCAAGCGGTAAAATAATCAAAAAAGAAATCAAAATAAAATATAACTACAACCTAAACGGTGTTAAAGGTGATATATTAATAGGAACACTAGAGGGCACTTATTGCTACTACGAAAAAATTGAAGCCCCAACACCAAGCCATAAAGAAAACGGCTACACGTTTAAGGGATGGGGCAAAAGTGCTGAATCTACAGCTACAAACAAACTTGACTTTGTTAACAAACCATTAAACGAAATATTTACAGATTATTCTACAGAAATAACAATTTACGCAATTTGGGAAATTAATAAATTTACAGTAACGTTTAAAACATACACATATGACTTGAGTTCTGGAAAACATCAAAAAGACGAAAGCGCAACATATCAATCACAAACACATGACTATGGCACAGAACTTTCTATTGAAAACATAGCAGAAGCAATTGATCATTACACATATTCCGGCTATTGTTTAACAGAACAAGATGCAACAAATTACACAAACATTGATAGCAACAAACATGTTGTTAAAAAAGACATAACAATTTATTTAGTGTATAGCTTAAATAAATATTCTGTAAAATTTGAGTCTGATGTTGAATTTAAAAACATTAATGTTAATAGTCACGCTTTTGCATATTCAAACAGCAATAAAACATTAACAATTACTGATTTTTATGGTAAAAAATTAGGTGACATTGCCGCAGAACTGAGCAGTTATTTAACTCTAGAAAAAACGGGCTACACATTTAATGGTTATTCTATTGGCGAAACAACTTACACAATTGATAACTTGTTAAACATAACAATTCCGGGTGATGAAACAACTTACACAGCAAAATGGACTGCAAACACTTACACATTAACATTAAAAGCAAATGGTGGAACGTTTTGCCTTGAAGATGGTTGGAGTTATGTAGACGGCGACCATGGCATAATAACAAAAGACGTAAAATTTGATTCTAACGTTTTGTTGCCAACACCAACACGTGCTGGATATGAATTTGGTGGATACACATACAACGAAAATGATATTGAATTAACCGATTTTGTGTTTAATTATGATGATAATGTGGAATTTACGGCAAAATGGAACGAAAAAGAATTTACGTTAACAATTCAAACAGAAAATGTTGAAAAAGTAACAGCAAAATATTACACTGCCAATGGTACATACTTAAAAGAGGAAACAAAACAAGTTCAGAACAATTTGTGTGAATTTACAGTTTCAACGTCAAACAGAGTGCAAATTGTTCCAACAGGAAATTTGGGCTATGAGTTTGAAAAATTTGTTATTGGCGATCAAGAAGAAACTTCTAACACATACAAAAATCAATCTGACTTTATAGAAAATGTTACTTGGGAAATTAAATATAAAGCAAAAAATAATGCAATAACAATACAAGTTAACAACACAGTTTATGGTTATGTGGAGTCTGGGGTTGTTAGCACAGATAAAAACAAATCTTCAATTACAATTTATAAATTCACGGGCGAAACACTTGAGTTAAAACCAACAGCAAACGAAGGCTATTCTATAAAAGAAATAAAAGTTATTTCAGGTGAAAACATAGACTTGGTAAAGGTTGAAAAAAATAATGACGAAACTTATACTGTTAGCGGTTTTGTTAGCAATATAACAATAGAAGTTGTTTTTGAACCTAAAGATGTTTCAATAACTTTTGATTTTGACACAAATGCAATTTCTGTTTTGTGTGACAGCAAA
Organism: uncultured Lachnospiraceae bacterium; assembly: GCA_964600435.1. Lineage (GTDB taxonomy): Bacteria > Bacillota > Clostridia > Christensenellales > UBA1242 > HGM11367. Next base: position 16,085 of record CAZRJB010000007.1, on the reverse strand, counting down.
AACATTTCTGCAAACTTTACAAAAACAACAAAAGTTGGAGAAACCATAACATTTAATTTAACAGTTAAATATGGATATAAATTGAAAAATGTTACATTTACACCAACAGGCTCAACAAACACTGGTTCAATTTTATGTGAAGGTTCAACTTACACGTTCACCGGCTTTACATCAGACGGAACAATATCAATTGCCACTGAAAAAGAAACATATACAGCAACTTTTGAATTGGCAGAGTTTGACGAAACAAACGAAACAATTATAGAAATAACAAATTATACTAATTACGTTTCTAATTTTGAAAACGAAATAACTAAAGAATATAAAGAAAAAATTGAATTTGTTCCAACTTTTGCCACTGGCTGGAAAGTTAAAACTTGGCAAATAAAAGAAGAAGAAAACTATATTGACAAATCTAAAGAATTAACATATTCTTTTGAAATTGAAAAAGCCACAACAATAAGGCTTGTTATTGAAAGAGAAACATACACAATCACTTATAACACAAGCATTGGTGGAAGCATAAAAAATTCTTCTGGCGTGCAAATGGAGAGTTTTTCTGAAACAGTTAGATTTGGAAGACAAGCCAAAGGTGCAACAGCCACGGCATGGAATGATGCAGAATTTGATGGTTGGTTTGAAGAAAATACCAAAATCATAAGCGAAAATGATATTAACGTAACAATTAATGACGAAAACGCAAGTGACCACACATATGTTGCAAAGTTTAACTGCAAAGAAATAACAATTCAGTTAAATGTTTTCACTAACACATCTAGAAATGACCTTAAAATTACAAATTTAAGTGAATTTGTTAAATTGAATGATTCATTTGTTGTTTGCAGCCAACAAACTTTAAACGGACGTCAGGTTGTTGTTTTAGAAACAACTGTAACTGCATACTCAGACATTAATCTAAAATTTAACTTGCCAGACTGGTTTGAAATTGACTCAACAAAAAACGACATTGCTTCTGACGGAACAATTGTTTTAAATCAAGTTAAAACAAACATTCAAGACCAAACAGGCAAAAATATTGGTTACTACGAGGTTTCGCTAAAGGTTAAAACATTCACCGTAAGCATAACCACCGAAAACAATGCATATAGCAACCAAGTTTCAGTTAGCATTAAAAACGGTTCACAATATTTGTTAAAAGCAAATAAAAATGAAATTGTTGTTGAATATGGTGCAAAATTGATTTTTGAGTTAATTTGCAATAAAGGTTACATGGTAACAGGAATTACCAATGTTAATTATGAAAACAATATTGCAACAATTGAGAGTGTAACAAGCAATATTGAGTGCGTTGCAAATGTTGGTATTTCTAAATTTAAAGTTTCTTTTAACTTTAATTATAAAGACGGAAAACCATTCCCTGACATAAAAAATTATGTTTATTACATTTATTACGGAGAAACAAACTTCTTTGATTCTGACAACAATAACGTTGTTGTCTCAGATTCAATTGCAGACCCACAAAAACAAATTAATGACCCATACGAATTTTTGTATTGGAACAACTCGTATTTAGGGGTAGGGTCTTATAAATACAGCTTTGAAAAAGACGAAAATGGAAATATAATTGTTAAAACTATTGTGGCAGGTAAGGAAACAAACGGCTTTGTTTATGATGTTACAAATCATACAAACTCAGACTGCATAGAGGTTACACTTTATGCAATTTGGAACTATGAAAAATATAGTGTTTCTGTTGAGTTTAAACCGGGGGTTTATGGCGGCGAAATTACAAGTATTTTTGGAAGTTCAACCAAAAAGTTTGTTTATAACAATCAAGTTCTTTATGCGGTTGGCTCTCTTGTTACAATCAATGCTCCTTCAATTGCTGGCTATAAATATTATGGCTGGAGCGAGAAAAATGAAAGCAACATAAAAACAGAAAATTTGTCTTTTACAATGGGAAAGGGTAACACAACTGTTGTGCTTTATTATTCTTTTGAAATTTCTGTTGGCATTAAGGAACCAATCGAAAATATGGGTAGCACAGCAACAGTAAATGGTAAATCTGTGGCTAATGTTATTGTTGGAGAATCATTTGTTATTAGCGCAATTCCTGCAAAAGGTTTGGTGTTTGATTATTGGACTGTTGACGGCATTAAAGATTCAACGTTAAAACAAACAGAAACAATTGTGTTGGAAGAAACAAACGGAGCACCACACACATATGTGGCTGTGTTTAAAATTAAAAATGTTGCCGTTGAAGTTGAAAACACAGAAATTGCAACAATCAAAACAAACAAAACTAATTTTGGACTTGGCGAAACTTTATTTGTTTATGTTGATTCTATTGTTGAGGGTTATAAAATTACAGACATAACAATTAACGGGCTTGGTGGTTACTTCTCTTTAAGTGCTGATGGATCATATTATTATCACATTATAACAATTGACGATGTAGAAACCGGTTTGTTGGTTGTTAAACCTTTAACTGCAACAAAAACTTATAACATTAAAATTGAGAGCAATTTGACTGGTGCAGGAACAATTTCTGTTAACGGACAAAATTTGGAAACATTTGAAGCAAACTATAACTTTATGTTAAATTTTGAAACAACCGAAAGTGCAAGATATGCATTAAAACAAGTTTTGTTTAATGGTATTGTTATAAAAACAAAACAAGATTCCGATTTGTTAAATTTTGTTGTTTATCTTAATGCAAACAATCAATTCAATTTGGATGACGGCTCGGTTAACACAATAAGTTTTGAGTTTGAAAAATTCTTCTGGATTGACACTGTTGATACAATGAATGGCGAAGGAACAGAAAACAACCCATTCTTAATTGCCAACGAGAAACAATTGGCTTATATGGCAAAAATGTTAAACAGTGGCGAAATTGACCAAACAAACACTCATTTATATTTCATGTTGACTGCAGACTTAAATTTGGAACGAGCATTCTGGATTCCAATTGGAACACAACAACATCCTTTTAATGGAACATTTATTTTGAACGAACACACAATAAACGGTGTGATTTTGGACCCTGACCAAACATATACAGAGTTGGCTTGGGAAACAAGACTATATGGTGTTTTTGGTTACATCACAGAAAATGCTGAACTGATTTATAAAGTGTCTAAAATGCCAATCATTGTGTTGATTTCGTGCTGCGCTTTGTTTGTTGCAGCAATGGTTGTTGTGATTGTTGTGATTGTTGTTAGAAAGAAAAACAAAATTCAAAAACTTTCTAAAAAGATTTCAACCGAAACTTTAACTCGAACAAGCGAGTTAAATGAACAAGAATTGAATGAGTTTAACTCTGAACAAATAATCACACAAGATAAAAACATTCCAAAAAAACCTAAAAAATAGCGGTTTAAAACAAGAAAAAGGTCTTTTTATTCGCTTTGTTCTTGCATAGCTAAAAAAAAAGATTGTTCAAAGCAAAAGAACAATCTTTTTTTGTGCAAACCAACAAAAACACAATTTAAAAAGTTTCGCCTTTAAAAAGTTGGCTGGCTTTTTTGAATGTGTGACACAATTGTGGGTGTTTAAAATTATGTTGCATAATCAGTGCTTTAAAATTGATAAAAATTATTGAAAAAATAAAAATATTGACGTAAAATGTTGTTTTTTGTTTGACGGAGTTTGTTTCATATTTTATAATGTTCTTAGTAAAGATAAAGATTCTTTACCAAAACAAAAAGAACAATTTTAACAAAAAATGGTTGTTTGCCGTGCAACGTTTTTTGCTGGGTTGTGGTTTTTGTTGATGTGATTTGCAAAAGTGCAAAAAAATCTTCTGCAAATTTGCCAGTTGTTAAAGCAATTTAAACAATTTGAGAAGATGTTAAAAGTGTTTGTTAATGCCGTGTTAACAAATTCTTGTTGCTTTTGTAACCTTGTTAAATCACAAACTATTTTTTTAAAGGGGATTTATTTATGAAGAAAAAAATTAAACTATTTTCAACAATAGCATCACTATGCCTTGCAATTTCTTTAATGGCATTTGGTGTTTGGGCTGCTGTCAATGTAACTTTTACAACATCATCAACCGTTTCATTTACTGCTTCAAGTGATGTTTTTGGTGTGTTCACTGCAAAAGTAGAAGATAAAGGTTCTGCAGTAAAAGATTCAATTTCTGTTAAAAGAGAAAACGTTGCAGGTTCAACATGGGTTGCTGCTGGTTCTGAAACAACAGAAAATGTAAGCGCTTTAACTGGTGGCGGTTACACTTTAGGAAGCGACCTTTCAGTTGCTGCAGTTGGTGACAAATTTACATTTACATACAAATTTGAAAACAAATCACCATATAAGGTTTCTTATACAGTAACTTCAACCATTTCTGAAGATGTTATGACATTTAATAATGCTTCAGATGTCGCTATTGACACAACTGACGTTGTTTCTAGTGACAAATCTGGAGAGATTAATGCAGGTGAAAGCAAAACTTGGACAATGACAGTTGAATTGAAAAATGTTGACATTGATTCAAAAACAATCACTGTTTCTTTTGTTCTTGCATTAGAAAAAGCAACAACTTCTGAATAATAAAAAAATAAAACGGCAAACAAAAAAATCATTAACCAACAATGGCTAATGATTTTTTTTGCTTTTTTAACTATCTAAATATGTTAAAGTTTCATAAGTCCAGCCCGACGGCGTGTGTTTTATAATTTTGTTGTTGAGTGTTTCATAAACCACGTCACAGTTTTTTATTGTGCACATATAGTTTGCTTGCTCTGTGTTTCCATCAATAACAATGGTATATTTATCTGTGTTTCCGTCTTTTTTAGCAACATAAACATTTATGTAGCCATTTGATTGCATAAAGGCTGTTGCTCTAATACCTTTACAAATTTTTGTTGGGAAAAGTACGGTTGTTCTGTTTTTAAAATAATAAAAATAGCCATCTTCGTTTTTTAAAGCAACCGCTTTCATGCTTTGTAATGTTTGTATTTGATTTTCAAGTGTAAAAAAGTTGGATTGAACAAGTGAACAATAAGTCCAAGTGCCAATTCCGGAAACATTGAATGAATCTTGTGAACTATTGTTATCCATGCGGTCAAAGTATGGAACGTCGTTTTTAATAATCAAACTAATATTATATAGGTATCTTCCGCAACAAGGCAAGGAACTTGAATATGTTGTGGATTTTGTTTGTTTGGTTACCGGAGTTTCAGATGGTTCTGGGGCAGTGTTAAAATATTTATATCCGTCCGCTGATTCTTTTAAAATTCCATCATATACTGCGGTAAAATTGGTGTCGGTGGATTTGTTATATGAACAATATGGCAAAAAACACATCCAAGTGTACTTATGATCGTTGTCGTAGTTCAATTGAACGTTTGGCAAATTGTTAAAATCTATGGTGTCGGTTGGTGAAAATTTACCATAATAAATTCTGTCACTGCAATGTTTTGTTATATAAATGTAATTGTTATATGTTATTGCAGAAATTTCATGATCATATTTCATAATGTCAACATTCATTCCATGAACATAAAATGTTAGGGTTTTAAATGTGATTGTGTCTGTAAAGGTTAGTTTCACTCTTACATAGTTAGAAATATAGTTTGTGCTAAGAGGAAACTCAAACCTGTATCCGTTTGGAAAATATACAACTGGGATTGTTTGAGTATGTTTAAGGGTGGAGTTAACATAGAATTCTGCTGTGAGATTTCCGCTTGGGTTTTGGGTGGTGTAGTTAAAATCAAAACTGCACAAAGCGGTTGTTTTTTTAGGGATAGTAAAGTAGTAAAATCTCGTGTAGAATTTATCGTTTACCGTAACATTATAATCATATTTTTCAAACGAGAAAATTTGTGTGGATACATCGGCTAAAAGGTCTAATTTTTCAGACATTTCTCCAAAGTCTATTCCGCCTGTTAGGTCGTTTATGTCATCTTCGCATGCTGTTATTCTGCTTGTTAGGCTTGAAATGTCGGTGGTGTTTTTTGAAATGTTGGTGGTGTTGGTGGATATATTATTTGTGTTGGTGGATATTAAACTTGCTTGGTTTGTTTGGGTGGTTTGCAAGTTTGTTTGAGTGGATTGCAAATTTGTTTGCGTTGTTTGAAGGTTGCTTATAATGCTTGAATGTTCGCTTATTAGGGTGTTTATGGTAGATACATCGCTTTGAACCGATTCTATGTCGTCTTCGGCTGTTGCAATTTCTGTTTCTATTGCAGAAATGTCGCCTTCAACGGTGGTGAGCCTTGCTTTTATTGCTGTTATGTCGTTGTCTTGTTCAATTTGATTTTTTTCTTCAATTGTTTCGTTTAAGTCATTCAAGCAAAGTTTTACTTGTTCCAAACTATCTCTTATTGCAATAATTTGGGTTAAGGTTGTTTGAGAGGTGGAAATTGCTTTAATTCTTTTTTCTAATTCTTCTACTTGAGAATTTAAGTCGGTTATTGTCCTGCTCATTTTATTCCTTTTTGTTGAGTCTTTTTGAAAACTGTTTTTAGTATAGTCGTGTTTTTTAAAAAGTAAATATGGTTGTTACAGTTTTTTTTAATTTAATTATTTTTGTTATTGATAACTTCTTAAACTTATTTGAAGAAAGCAAAGAAACGATTAAAAATTTTATAAAAACATTTTTTGCATAATTAGGAGCAGTTTTAAAAATTAACCAAAAAAATGCAGTTAACATAAAAATTTAACATGAAAGTTGAACCAAACAAACTGGTGCTGATTAGTGCAATTATTGCAATTGATATTTCTAAAGAGAAATCTGTTAAAGAGATAAGCGCTTACAAAAACTTGTTTTCGGCAATTTCAACAAATTTGCAAACAATTTTAAATCAGATTTCCTGCAACAATTAGGTGTAATCAAATTAAAAAACAAACTCATATATATATGCTATGAGCAAAGTTTGGTTTTTTATGGTTTTGCCTGCAATTGTTTTGTTGCTGTTTACAAACCCTGAGGCGGTTGTTAGCGAAATGCTGTCTTCAGGTGAACAGGCAGTTGAATTGTGTGTGAATCTTTTGGGAATTTATGCCATTTGGCTTGGAATTATTGAAATTGTTGACAAAAGTGGGTTGGGGCAAAAGTTGGAAAAATTGCTCTCGCCCGTTATAAGGTTTTTGTTTAAATCTGACAATTCCGAAGCAAACAAGTTTATTGCAATAAACATGGCATCTAACATTTTAGGGTTGGGCAATGCTTCAACACCAAGTGGAATAAGTGCAATGCAAAAACTAGATGACGGCTCGCAAAAAGCGTCTTTTTCGGCAATTATGCTTTTGGTTGTTAATTCTGTGTCTATTCAACTTTTACCAACAACAGTTATTGGCTTAAGGCAAAGTGCTGGTAGTTTGTGTTCAACCGATATAATTTTGCCAACAATTGTTTCTAGTTTGCTAACTTGTGTGTTTGCTGTTTTGCTTGTGTTTTTGTTTAGCAAGTTTAAAAGGAAGAAATTATGAGCACATACATTCTTCCTGTTTTGTTAGTTTTTTTGTTTGTTTATGCCTTTTTTAAAAAGGTTAATGTTTATAAAACTTTTATTGACGGAGCAAAGGGTGCCTTTTCGCTCTGTTTGGATATTTTTCCTTACATTGTGGCAATTTTGCTGGCTGTTGCCCTTTTTAGAGCAAGTGGACTGAGCAGTTTGTTAATTAAACTTTTAAGCCCAATTTTTAATTTGCTTGGAATTCCCACAGAAGTGTGTGAATTGGTTTTGCTAAGGCCGTTCACTGGTTCGGGGAGTTTTGCACTGCTAAATGATATTTATGCAACATATGGAGTGGATTCATATGTTGCCAGATGTGCCTCGTGCATTTTGGGTTCTAGCGAAACATTGTTTTATGTTACAACTGTTTACACGGCAAAAACGTCAATAAAAAAACTTTCATATGCAATTCCTGTTGGAATTTTGGCATCAATTTTTGGAGCAATTGTTTCTTGCTTGGTTTGTAGGATTTTGTAAACATCCAACCGCTTTTAAAAGAGGGGACTTCAATTTTGAATTTGGTGTGGTTGTTATTGCTATTATTTTAATTGTTAATTTTTTCGTCTAAATATGTTGCTTGAATGTCAGCAATGTGAAAAAGCAGTGCGGTTGGAAATGAATAAAAAACCGTTTCAAGCCCATAGAATCCGCCTTTAACGCGAGTGTCAAACCCGCCCATGTGCCAATTTATTGACATTGCTTCTTCTCTGGTTAAACGCAAAAAGCCACTAACAATGTAAACGGATTTTTCGCCATGCCCATATGGGAGAGTGTCGTTTGTTACAAAAATTGGTTTTTGCACCCAAACTCCGTCTTCTTTAACATTTCTAAATTCTGTTTTATACAAGTTTACTTTGCAAATGTCGTGAAAAAGAGCAATTATTGTTGCGCTTTCTAAACTGATTTTGTTTTGCCAATTTTCACCATATTCATCTTTTAACATTTTTAAAAATCGGTTATAAACATTAAGCGAGTGATAACAAAGCCCGCCAATTTCACTTGAATGAAATTTTGTGCTTGCTGGGGCTTCAAAAAAATCGCTTTTTTGAAGGTAGTCAAGAAGGAGGTCAATGCCTTCTCTTTTTATGTTGTTTTTTGCAATTTCTAAAAACTGTTGCTTGTTTTTTTGAATATCCATTTTTTCTCCTATTTTTTTAGTCTTAAATCTTCGCTTTCTAAGTTTATCATTATTGATGTTTTTTTGTTGGAAAGTCTAGAAAAAATTCTTTCGCCATATGTGTTTAAAATGTCGGTTGGCATTAAGTTGGTTGTTACAATGGTTGGTTTTTTTGCAAACATTCGCTCGTTTATAATCAAATATAAATATTCTTGTGTTACATTTTTAAGCATTGGTTCTGAACCAAGGTCGTCAATAATTAGCACTTCACAATTTAAGTATGGGTCTAGTTTTTCTTCTCGGTTGGAGTCAAAACTTATGTGATAGTTTAGCATTGCATTGTTCAAGTTGAATGCGGTTGTAAACAAAACCAATTTATATTGGCTTATTAGTTTGCTGGCAATGCATTCGGTTAAAAATGTTTTGCCTGTGCCAGTGTGCCCACAAATTAAAATGTTTGTTTTATTGCTTTTAACTTCGCACCATTTTTTCATTAATTCAAAAGCGGGGTTGTTAAACTTGTCATCTTCAAAAGTTGCAAGTGTGTGAGAAAAACCGCTAAACGACAAAAGTTCTTTGTTTATTTCTTTTTTTAGGCAATTGCAAACAGAGCCGTTGATGTAACCAGTGTCGTTGCAGTCTTTGCATTCGTAGTTTGGTTTTATGTCTGTTCCGTTTAAACCAATCTTTTTCAAGCAAAATTCAATTTCTTGCAAAACAAGAGATAACTCAGTTGTGTTTACTGATTCGCCATATGCTTGTTTTCTTGCAATTTCAATTTCCAAACTTTTTTGTTTGTTATACAAATTTTTAAACTGCTCATTTTTATAGGCTTCTTGCAAGTTTTGGCGGGCACGGTCTTCGGCTTCTTGGCGTTTTTTGTCAATTTTTGTCATTGCATTTTTTAAAATTTTATCAGTCATCTTTTTATCCTTTTTATAAATCTATTTCTTCCAAATTATCAAACAAAGCATTTAAGTCTGTTTTTGAATAGTCTCGGTTTTGATAGTTGCGGGCAGGGGTTGTTGGTTTTGCGGAAGGAGTGGACAAAACATGCTTGTTTGCTTGCTCAATTGTTTGAACATTGTTTGAGTGCCAAAGTGAGAGCAGTTTGTTTAGGTATTGCATTGGATTATATTTATCTTTGGATTGTTCAATTGCATGGGCTATAAGTTCGGTTGGCATTTGCCATTCTTCTACCCAAGTTTTATAAAAATCTCTATCAAACTTGTTAACATTTCTAACAAGGCCCAAAGAGTCTAAAATTTGTTTAATGTTGTTGTCAATTTTTAAAATGTTTTCAAAATATTGATTCAAAGCGTCGCTGGTTATAATGCCAAGTTTAAAAAATTTGTTTATAACATCATCCATTCCGTCTAGGTTTCTGATTGCCGATTTAAAACAGTAGTTTGCAATTGAAAACAAAACTTCGTCGCCAAAACCCATTAAAACCCATTTTTGTGTGTAGTTTGAACTAACTGGTTCAATATTATCGTAATAAAGGCCAAGGCTTTTGCAAATTTGCCTGCTAATTTTGTAAAGCCCTTCTTTTTCTGACTCGTAGTTTTCTATTTCTTTTAAAGATGTAAGTTTCATTTCGTAATATTTTGTTAAAACAACATCTAATTTTTCAAAATTGTTAAGTTTAAGTTTTTTCTTTTTGTAGAGTTTGCAAACACCTAGAATGGTTTCAAAAGAAAAGTCATATTCTTGACGCCACTTGTTTAGCAATTCTTTTTCGTCTAAAGTTGCAACACGTTTGATTGACAAAACTGCAAAAAGTTCGCCAATTTGGCTAGAGTTTTGTTCTAGTTCTTGAAGTTTTTGGTCAACTTTTTCATAAGATGTTATGCCGTCATATGCCCAGTTTTTTGCAATTGTTAAAATGTAGCTATATCCAATTTTTGGACCCTTTGCACGTGTGCAATATTCCATTATTAAAACCAAAGCTTCTGGTTCCATGTGATAAACTTCCATAAACTCATAGTATTGATAATATTCGTTTAAGGTTATGTTTCTGCCTTTAAAAATTGATTCAAGTTGCATGTTAAAGTCGGCATATTTATCTTTGTTATATTTTTTTGTTGTGGTGATTGCACTTTTTATTGGGTTGTATACAACTTCAAATGGTTCGGTTGCCAAAACTTGAACAAGGCCTTGGTCTTGCCAATATAAAAATGCGGAGTAAACGTCTTCTGTGTCCATTCCTAAAATGTTTGAAAATGCCTCTAGAGTGTTGTCGTATGTGTTGGGAGTGTTGCATTTATATAAGCCATATAAATATACTTTAACACATGCGTCATTGGCATATGGCAAAAATTCGTTAATAAAAACATTATCAACATTTGTTGTGTTAGAAATTACACTTTCTGAAGAAAATTGGCAAAATGGCATAATGATTTCCTTTTGTTTAGAATAATAATTTTCGATGTTTATTTTAGCACAGTTCATCAAAAAACTGCAAGTGCTTTAATATTTAATCATAATAATATTATTAATTTCATACATTTACGATATGAAAAATAAAAAATGGATTGTGTTGGGTGTTTGTGTTTTTGGTATTGCTGTTGGCATTTTTGCTGTTTGTGCAAACAATTTAGGTCAAACTGAGCAATTTTGCTACTATAACCAAACCTTGGTGTTTAACAATCAAAACAAAAAAATTGAAGGCAAGGAAACAGTTGGGTTTTATAACTATACAGATAATGTTTTAACAAATGTGAGTTTACATTTGTATCCAAACGCATTTAGGGAGAATGCAAAAGCGTCGGTTGTGTCACTCGCAAACCAAGTTAAGGCATATCCAAACGGCAAAAGTTATGGAAAAATTGACATTGAGTCGGTTTGTGTTGGTGGGTTAAGTGCAGAATTTTCTATTTCTGGCGAAGACGAAAATATTTTGGTTGTGGAATTTGGAAAAGAACTATATCCGGACGAGTTGTTGGAGTTTGAAATTGGTTTTTCAACCACTCTTGCAAACATAAATCACAGGCTTGGCTACGGAGATAACACAATCAACATTTGCAATTTTTATCCCGTTTTGTGTGTTTATGAAAACGGCGAATTTGTAACCGATTTATATAACTCAAATGGCGACCCGTTTTATAGCAAAATTGCAAACTATAATGTTTCGATTACATATCCTAAGGAGTTTGTTTTGGCATGTTCGGGTAGTCAAGTTGTGAGTGATGACGGCGATTTTAAAACAGCCAAAATTTCTGCAAACAAAGTTAGAGATTTTGCAATGGTGTTGTCGGAAAAATTTACAACGTTGTGTGATACATATAAAGATGTTTCAATTAGTTATTTCTATTATGGTGACAAAGCGCCAACATCTACAATGGAAATAATTAAAAAGGTTTTGTCGATGAATGAAAAATATGGGAAATATCCATATGAAACGTTGTCGGTTTGCGAAGCAAATTTTGTTCATGGTGGTATGGAATATCCAAATTTGGTTTTGGTTTCTGATTGTTTGGCTGACCAAGATACATACAACAATGTGGTTGTGCATGAATTGTGTCATCAGTGGTGGTATGGTATTGTTGGAAACAATCAATATAAATATGGGTTTTTGGATGAGGGGTTAACCGATTTTACAACTGCTTTGTTTTATGATGAATATCCTGAATATGGGCATTCTAGCAGTGAGATTTTTAACAATGCTACAAAAATGTATGTAAATTTTGTTAAGGTGTATAAAGATGTTGTGCCAAATTTTTCAACAAACATGATTAGAAGTTTGAATCAGTTTTCAACTGAAAACGAATATGTTTATTTATCATATGTTAAAGGAATGCTGCTTTTTGCAAATTTGAAAGATTTGCTTGGAACATCAAAAATGACCAAGTGTTTGAGTTATTATTTTGAATGCAACAAGTTTAAAGAAGCGACTCCGGACGATTTGGTTTTTGCTTTTAACAAAGCCAGTGGAAAAAATTTGACAAGTTTTTTCAATTCTTGGTTTAATGGGGAAGAGGTGATTGGTTGCGCATAGGCGCCCCTTCGCCGTGCATGCTCCGCATGCGGGCTCTTGCCACCAGCGGTGGCAAGAGCCCAAATTTAATGCAAATTAAATTTAACGGCGAAGGGCTTGCTTGCAAACCCTAAAATTGTTGATGATTTTCTGATATGTTAAAAAACCAACATAATAAAAACGTTGGTTTTGCAAACAAAAAAATTTATTAACGCCAAGATATTTCAATTTCTTGCCTTTTTAATTTTTATATGCTACAATTTGCTTGTTTAGAAAAAAACATTTTAATAAAAGGAACAACAATGGCATATAAAGCGCTGTATCGCAAATATCGTCCAACAACATTTTCAGAAGTTGTGGGGCAAGAACATATAACAGAAACACTTAAACATCAAGTTGCAAGCGGAAACATAAATCATGCATATTTGTTTACTGGCAGTCGTGGAACAGGCAAAACAAGCACTGCAAAAATTTTTGCAAAAGCGGTTAACTGTTTGCACAACATTGGCGGTGAACCATGCTTTGAATGTTCGGTGTGCAAAAGTTTGGAGCAGTCCAACAATGTGGATGTTATTGAAATTGATGCTGCATCAAACAACCGTGTTGACGAAATTCGAGACATTAGAGAAAAGGTTAAGTTTTTGCCTGTTAACGGCAAATTTAAAGTATATATTATTGACGAAGTTCATATGTTAACCGACCAAGCATTTAATGCTCTTTTAAAAACACTTGAAGAACCACCAGAACATATAATCTTTATTTTGGCAACAACAGAAGTTCACAAACTGCCACAAACAATTTTGTCTCGCTGCATGAGGTTTGATTTTAGGCTTATTCCAGTTAACACTTTAATGGATTTGATTAGGGGGATTTTTAAAAAGGAAGGCATTGTTTGTTCTGAGGATGCTTTAAAACTTATTGCCCTTGCGGGCGAAGGCAGTTGCCGTGACACAATTTCTGTTGCCGACTGTGTTAGTGCTTTTTGTCAGGGCAAAATTGACCTAGAAGGCGCCCAAAAAGTTTTGGGAACAAGCGACACAAAAGAATATGTTCAATTGTTTGAAGCGCTAAACAAAAAAGAAATTGGCAATGCCCTAGAGGTTTTGCAGAACAATTTTAATGCCGGCAAAAACATGATGGTTTTTGCAAAAAATTTAACATTACATGCAAGAAATCTTTTATGTTTAAAAAATTGTGAAGAAGGCGAGTCCATGATTCCTTTGTCAAATGAATCACTTATGCTTTTAAAACAACAATCAAATCAAATATCAAACAACGATTTGATGGAATATATGAAAATATTTTCTAGCATAGAAGCAGAAATGAAATATGCTCTTTCACCAAAAACATTGCTCGAAACTGCAATTGTTACAGCAATAAGTGAAGTTGGTGAAATGCAAAAAAAAAACGAACTAAACTAGAATATGGGCAATTAATATCACAAAAAATGGCTAGCAGTGCCCAAAACAGTTGTGAAAAATTGTCTGCAAGAACAATTTGGGGAAAGGTTATTGTGTTTTTAAGAGAACATCATCTTGTGGCTCTCCATATTGCATGTGGAGATATTACAGATGTAGAAAAAGTTGATGACACTTTTTATATAAACACAACAGAAGATTTTTTATATGATTTGTTAAAATCAGAAGATAATTATAAAGAATTAAATTCAGCATTAAACAATTTTGGAATAAAAAATTTCAAAATTATTAAAAAAGAAAAAATTTTGTCGAAAAGTCAAGAAGATTTAGCAAAATTAAAAAACATTTTTGGAAATAAATTAATTATTGAAGAATAAAATTTAATATTTTTTAATTTATTTTAAATTTAATAAAAAAAGGAGATTTATTTAATGAATAATTTTAAAGGTGGATTTGGTGGCGGATTTGGTGGCGCAAATTTACAAAACATAATGCGTCAAGCACAAAAAATGCAAGAAGACATGCAAAAAGCAAAAGAAGAACTAGAAAGCAAAGAGTTTACTGCATCAGTTGGCGGTGGCATGGTTGTTGTTGTTATGACTGGAGATAGAAAAGTTAAAAACATTTCAATAAAACAAGCAGTTGTTGACCCAGATGATGTGGAAACCTTGCAAGATTTAATTACCGCAGGCGTAAATGATGCTCTTGCTCAAATTGAAAAAGAAGAAAAATCAACCATCCCTCAAATTCCAGGAATGTAAAATAATTAAGTGATTAATTAAAAATAAATTAAATAATATATTTTTTTAAAATATTTTTAATAATTTTTTAAAAGGATTTTTTAATGAATAATATAGAAAGTTTAGAAAAACTTATTTCGGCTTTTCGCGCATTGCCCGGTGTTGGATATAAAACCGCTCAAAGATATGCCTACGGCGTGCTAAACATGGACAAAGAAGATGTTCAAACTTTTGCTCAAAGCATGATAAATGCAAAACAAAAAATTCATTTTTGCAAAGAGTGTGGAAACTTTTCCGAAACCGAAATTTGTGACCACTGCTTAAAAAACAATTGTGAAACAATTTGTGTTGTTGCTGAACCTAAAGATATTGCTGTAATGGAAAAACTTAAAAACTATAACGGTGCTTTTCATGTTTTGCATGGATGCATTAATCCGTTGGAGCATAAATCGCCAAACGATATCAGAATAAAAGAGTTGGTTGCAAGAGTTCAAAAACATCACACAAAAGAAGTTGTTATGGCAACCAATCCAGATGTCCCTGGCGACACAACTGCATATTATATTGCTGAACTTTTAAAACCTTTTGGAGTTAAAGTAACAAGACTTGCCCAAGGTGTGTCCATGGGCACAGACATTGAATATGCCGACGAAGTAACTTTAAACCGTGCAATGGAGTTAAGAAATAATTTGTAAATATATTAAATAAAAAACTATAAAAAATTATGGAGTAAAAACTTTTGGTTTCACTCCATTTTTTTTATTGCCATTTTTTGCATAAACCTATTTTGTTGAATTTTGTTCTTGCAAAAGTCTATATAAATATCCCTTTGCAATTGAGTTGTTTTGATTGTTAAGCATTTCAATAATTTTAAAGTTTTCAAGTTGCTCGTTAGATAATTTCCACAATTCTAAAAAATAATCGTTGTTGGGAGCGTCAATTATGTAATCAACAGGAACATTGTATAGTTTTGATAATTTTTTTAACATTAAAATTGATGGCTCGCTGGTTTCAAGTTCATATCCGCTATAGGTTGAAATTGCAACATTTAATGTTTTTGCAACCTCTGCTTGTGTTAATTTTTTTTGTTTTCTTAACTCTTTTAGTCGCATGTTATTCTCCTAGATAAACTTTTTTAACCTTACATAATAATAGTTTTAACAAGCATAATTTAAAAATTCAAGCAGCTCGTATTTTTAGTTGGCAAAGTACGATATAATCGTTATTATTATCAACAAACTACGAGAAACTCGTAATAAAACAGCGTCTTGATACAACAAACTCGCATTTTTAAAAACAAACAACCCCCAATGCTTTTGTCAGTAAAAAGTTTTTTTTGAAACAATTGTAAATTAGTTGACAAAAGCGAGGGGGGGGGTAGAATAGGGTATCAATTTTTTAAAAGGGGGA
>CAZRJB010000006.1:0-69126 GCA_964600435.1 uncultured Lachnospiraceae bacterium | reverse complement strand
TATGCCAAGATTATCGAGTTTGTGCTTTTTAAGAAAATTATTAAAAATCTTTTTTATGCCATAGTATGTCCTAACGGCACTATCGTCATTGCAAAAGATAAATAAGGTTAAAAAAATATTAAAGCTTAAAATTACTAGACAATTATAATAAAGTCTACTAAAATAATATTTATGAAAAATTTAGTTATTTTGCATATCCCACATTCCTCTTTAAAACTAACAAAAGAGTTTACACAATTAGAAAAATGCATAAGTCATGATGAAATAAATAATTTTAATTTTGCTATCACGGATTTATATACAGACAAATTATTTTCATCAAATAGGTATAAACATATTAAGGCAAAATATTCTAGGATATGTTGTGATATGGAAAAATTTTCAAATGATAGCAAAGAAGAAATGTCTAAATATGGAATGGGGGTTATTTATGCTAAAACAAATCAATCCAAAAATTTAATAAACCCAAATGATAATTATAAAAAAAGCATATTAAACAAATACTATTTTCCATATCATAACAAACTAAATTATTTAGTCAACAATGCTCTAAGAACCAATAAAAAAACTATTTTAATAGATTGTCACTCTTTTAGTAAGGAAATTATTATGAATGGAAAAACAAGCAATTTGCCAGATATATGCATTGGTTACAATGATTATTTTGAAAAAGATGAACAATTATTAAAAATAACTCTTAATTATTTTTCAAATCTTGGATATAATGTTGCCGTAAATTATCCATATTCTGGGGCAATGATACCTAATTGTTTAATGAAAAATCGTAACAAAAACTTTGCTTCCATTATGATAGAAATAAACAAAAATTTATATATGAATGGATTAAAAAAATCACAAAACTTTTCGAAACTAAAAAATGAAATATTTGGTTATTTAACTTATGTAAAAAAATATGAGTTTTAAATATCAAAAGCAAATACTTTATCTAATCCCTAAAAGTTTATAAGTTGAACTCCTAAAAAAGAGTCTACAAAGAATTATTTCTTTACAACCCCTTTTAAAATATTTTTTTTAAATAAACTTTTTTATTCCGCTATAGTATATTTATATCTAACTGTATAATATTCTGTAGACAATTCTTCATAAATAGCGCCATTGTCATTTTATACATTTAGATAAAATAATATTGTAAAAAACAATATAAGGTGGTTTTATGAAAATCGTAGCAAAAGCAGTTGTATCAAGAATTAAAGAAATACTATTTGAAAAAGATATGTCTATATATCGCTTAGAGAAAATCACAGCGATGTCGCACAATACAATGCAAACTTTGATGAGAGCAGACAATAATAGCGTAAATTTAAAAACTGTTTTACTTGTTTGTCGTGGTTTAGGTGTAACCGCTGAATATTTTTTCTCGTCACCATTGTTTGAAGATGAAGATTTAGATGTTGATTAAAAATCAAATTCTTACAAAACAATAAGTTATCGGGGTAAATAATAAAAATTTTTCAAGATATACCCCCATAACTTACATTTACCAAAAGAAAAAGCATATTCAAACACAAAATTCCATATAAAATCAAGCATATTTCACACATTTTTCCATTTTTCTTGTGTTTTGGTGTCGTTTTTATTCGTTTTTCAACTATACATTTAAAATTTTTGCGTAAATACGCATTTTTATTAGATGTTTTATGACAATATATTGTATTTATCTTACAAATTCCCAAAATTCACCAAATTAACTATAAACCGAAATCCTATCAATCTCCTAAAAAGTGTTTGTTATAACCTCATCAACATCTATTGCTATCTTCATAATATATCTCCAACAACATTCTATAAAAAGCCCAAAATTTATCAATAAAAAATTATGTTTTAATAAATGATTAAAACATAATATTTTTTAATAGTATTTTTCATAAATCAGTCAATAGAAACAAAACACCGAGAGCTTATTTTGAAGAGTTTTGATTTTTGCCATGCAAAAATGGAGATTCACTTCAAATTTTTTCTCTCGGTTTTGTTTTATGTTTGTATATGCACCAAAGCATATCTTTAAACAAAAACAGCATAGCACATATTTATTTTTATTGCAACTTATATGATATTTTAACCCAAATTTGTGAGTTAATCACAAAAAAACACCTCTTGCAAGGGTTTAATCTTACAAAAGGTGTTATGTTTAGTTTTTTTATAAGCCAATCGCTTTTGTTTGCATCTTAAAAGTTTATTGCACACGAAGACGGAAGTCTTTTACTTCTTTGTTAAGAGTAACCATATAATAAACATCTTGTCCATCATATTCATCAATTTCATTGCCTTCTTCGTCAACAATATAAACATATGCCATTGTGCAGTCAGGGTTTTCTGGATTATCAGATTCAAATAGAACTCTTAGTTCGTTAAAATTCTCATCAAATACTCTTATTTCATAATCTATAACAGGTATAGATTCAGCAATAGATTCGCTAGTGTTTGTTTCAACAGTTGTGCCTTCTACCAAAACGTCTAAAAATATTTCAGAATAACCATGTTCCACCTTGAACACATGTTGAGTTTTTTTGCCAGAAACAACATTCTTGCTAGTGATATAAGTGACATGCCCATAACTTGAGCCATAATCATATCCAAAGTAAATTTCTTTGGTTTCTTCAAATTCAATTGTTCTTGTTTTGCCACAAATGTTACAAGTTGTGTCGCATGCGTGGTCATATTTGTGAATTGTTAAAGGTAATACAATTGCAAGAGCAATGCAAACAACCAATGCCGATGCTATAATGATTGACCACAATTTGTGTGACACTATCCATTGTTTAAATTTTTCCATATTTATCTCCTCCTTATTAATTTATGAAAAAAATTACAATTTTGAGTATGCCCCTAAAGTTGTTTAACATTTGGAGCAATACTCACCTTCTAATTGCTGTACATATAGTATTAAAAATTAACCCTAAAGTCAACTATTTTTATAAAAATTAACAAAATTAAACATATATACACACACATCCATTTCTTGCTTAATGCTCAAAAAATGTTAATATTGCTTAAGAAAAGTTTTTTATTACACAAAAAGCTAAACTACTCAACGTAAAAAAAATTGTTGCCTAGGCAAAGCGAATCTTATGAAATTTGCTTTGCTATAACAACAATTTTTTAAAAATGGAATATATTACATTTTGAAACAACAATTAAATCTTATTGCTTTATTCTTATTGGTCTGTGAATTTTAAAAAATGACACAATTTATTGTTATTTATTTTTTCTTTTTAAAAATGGAAAACATTTTCTTAAACTTTCTTTTTTTGATTACACACCAATAAACCACAAATCCGCCATAACTTACCACAACTGTGCTTGAAATTGCTATTGCTACAATTGCACCCGTCGAAAGCCCATTGTTTTGTTCTGGATTTGACAATTTTTGAATTTTTAAATCAACAATTTCGTTGTCGTTTTCATCAAAATGCTTGTGGCATAATGAACATGTTTTGTGTGCCTTTGTACCATCGGTGGAGTTTGTTGCCGGAACTTCTTCATTCCACTTTCCAAAATCATGTCCTAAAGCAGGCAGTGTTAAGTCTGCAATCTCGTTGTTGTCAGAATCAAAATGCTTGTTACACAACAAACAAGTTTTGTGTGCTTTTGTGCCGGTGCTTGTGCATGTTGCGGGCACTTCGGTTACCCAAGTTCCACTATGAGTGTGTGAAGAAAGTTTTGGCAACTTAAAGAACACAAAACACTCAGCTTCATCAAAAGGCAAAATTTCAACTGCCTCTCCAAAATTTTGAATGCTAATTGAAGATAAGTTTTCAAGAGTGTAATCTTCTGATGCAATGGCAACTAATGCAAAAATATAGTACTCAATTCCTTCACCTAATGTGTATGAAGTGTCAATAATAATAGATTCTTCTTCTAGTTCCAAAACGCTTTCATCTGTGGCAAAGAAAAAGGTTTCGCCATAGCTTCCACATTCAACATATAATTTTTGAGATTCAATTGGCATAAGAGTTATTTTTGAAACAGTATTCCCATAAACATAACCAGTTAAAGTCAATGTGATGGATTTAATCGAAAGTTTTCTTTTATATCCGCAAGTGTCACACGTTGTGTCACTGTCGTTGCTAAACACGTGATTGCCATTGTCGACATATGCAAAACATTTATTACATTCGTGCCAGTGAGTGTTGTTGTCTGTTTGCCATTCTCCATAAGTGTGTTCGTGTTCACCCATTAAAGATTTTGCTGTTATGGTAAATGATATTTGGCTTCCGCTTGTGTTTATTTCAATATTGCTAAACCTATAACCATCAGCAAGAGCAAGGTCGTCTTGTGTAAAACCAAAGAATGTATATCTTCCTGTTATTCCCAACACAACTTTAATTTGAATTTTTTTGGTTTGGTCAAAACATTCTGTGCTTGTTGAAGCAATTTCAACATTGTTTTGAACAAATTTTGCGGAAACAATTTCTGTTCCACAGGTTTCTCCCACTAAAGATAAAACTGCATCGTTAATAAGTGAACCATTAGCGTAACCCGTCAAGGCAAATGTTTGCTTTGGTGCTTTTGCAATCTCGCTTTTTGTGGTTAATTTATTTAAGTCAAACACAACATACAAGTCTTGAATGTCGCCGTATTTTGTTACACTATGTGTTCTATACTTAGCATTGTTTAGCGTTAGTCCCGTGTAACTAATATTATCAAAAGAATAGTTGCCATTTTTTGTGTAGATGTGTAAGAACAGTGTGTATTCAATGTTTGGCATAAAATATGCAACAAGGTTTGTGTCCACATAGTCTTTTCTGTTTTGGCTATATGAATAATATGATGTTATAACATAGTCAAAATTAACTCCATATTTTCCTGAGTTTTTCCAAACCGCCCCATTGTTAAGTGATGTTGCAGAAATTGAAACATCTGTAATTAATTCATCAACCTCGTAACCATCTATGTTAAATTGAATTTGTTCAATATAGAAAGTTCGAGCATAGCTACAAATGTTACAAATTTCGCCTGCGCCGTCATCATAAACATGCTCAGCCTTGTGCAAATGCTCAAAACAAAGAGAGCATTCGTGCCAGTGGGATTTTTTGTCTGTTTGCCAATCACCATAGGTGTGTTCGTGTTCACCCATTAACGATGGCATTCTGAATGTTGCAAAAAGTTTTCCACCACTTGCAGAAATTTTTATTGTGTCGGGGTTGCCAATTCCATCTATAGAAACATCTTGAACTGTAAACCCTTCAAATGTATAACCAGATTTTGCTGTTAATGTTATATCAAATGTAAAACGAGAAGTTGTGTCATAAACAATTGTGTTGTCGGTTACAACTGTTCCATCTTTATAAATATTAATGCTTGGTGCTTTGCTAAGCATTGGAGTTGCAGATGTTTCGGTTAAACTTGTGCTGGTTATAACTGCATTTTCGGCATGGCCGTTTAGTTGCAAATCTACTGCCGATGCCTTGGCAACCGTGCTTGTTCCAGAAAGTTTGTTCAAAATAAAGTAGTTTTGCACAAAATATCCCGTGTTTGCAAATTGACCTTCGCCGGATTGCCCGTTGATTAAATAATCGTTTACACAATCAATCATTGAATAGTCATATTCGTCATTGTTAAAGAAACGGAATCTAACATACAAATAATAACGAGTGTTTGGCAAGAACCAACCATTTTCGTCAGGGTCATCAATAACATAAAGAAAATAATCTCTCTCCCACCACGTATCGTTATAGAATCTGTTTATGTCGGTTATAACAAACCAGCCAGTGTCTCTATCATATGAGTGTTTCGTGAAATCAATTCCACAATCCCCACCTTCCAAACTTAATGTGATGTCTGTTATTTTTTTGTTTACTTCATATCCTGTCAATTTAAAGTCTAGCGAGGTTATCATATATTTGCCATAACTTGTTTGACAATCCTCACATTTTTTCTTTTGTCCGTTTACAACATTTCCACCATGATGTGCTTTTTCTAAAATTTTTGTTCCACAATCTGGACAAATTTTCCAGTGTTTTTCATCATCGTGCAAATATTCACTATCTTTATGGTTGTCTGGATTTATTTCAATTGTCAAGTCAAAAATTTCAACATTGTTTTCATCAAAATTTTTGTGACAAGTTGTGCATTCGTAGTGCGCCTTTGTGCCTGTGCTTGAGCATGTTGCAGGCACTTCGGTTTCCCATGTTCCGACATGTTCATGCTCTTCGGATAAGTATGGTAGTTTAAACACTGCCAAACCAGTTTTGCCCCATATTGAAGAAGATGGTGCAGAATAGTAAACTGCCTTATAGCCACCCAAAGATAAACTGGATAATTTCATATCTTTGTAATAATAATTTGTTTTTGGATATAGTTCAATCATGATGTAGTATTGAGTTAATCTTTGGAATTTTGTTTCAAAATCGTCTTCAATGTACTCTTTCGCCATTCCACTTGTTGCATTTGAATCTTGAGTTATTACATGTGAAATGCCATACACTGCATATTTTGTGTTGTCAACTCCTTTTGAATTTGTGGTTAAATACATGTTTGATATAAGGTTGTTATATTCATAACCTACAATTTCAAACTCTATTTCTTCCACATAAAGTCTTCTAACATAATTACATGTGTCACATGTTATATCTTCGTCGTTGTCATAAACGTGATTTTGAACATTGGTTTTTGCCGAACAATATGAACAGCGATTGTAATGCGCTGTGTCTGTATACCAATAAGTTGAAGTAAAATCACAAGTATGCTCACCAGCAAGAGTTTTTAATGTGCTTCTAACATACACATATCCACCACCTGCACCAACAACAATTGTCACGTCTTCTGTGGCATTTGCAAAAGAAAGATTTTGTAAAGTAAATCCGTCAAAAGTGTAGCCTGTGTTTGCTGTTATTAAAAATGATAGAACATATTTGCCAGAAGCAAAATATTTTTCGTCTGATTGCATGTTGATTGTTCTGCCATTGTCTTGCAATAATGAAATTTCTATTGATTTAATTTTGTTTGAGTCATAAACAAAAGTTGTGTTTTTTATTAACTCATCCACTTGATAATTTGAAAGAGAAATTTCCAAATTAGATATTTTTTGTGTTGGGTCGTTTCCTGTTAATGTTGGAAGTTTAAAGTATGCCATTTGATAGCTGTTTGAGCCGTAAATGTATTCTGGAGTGCCAACACAAACCAAAGTTATGTTTTGTTCTGAAAAATCATCACTAAACTTATAGTTGTAAGGATAAGCAGACAAATTTACCATAAGCCAATATTCTTTACCTGTTATAAACACACCGTAATCTTCTTTTTCAACAATTCCGTTGTTAGAATCTATGTTGCAACATACAACCCAATCTTTATAATATTCTGGTTCGTCCCAATCTAAGCCCAAAGTTGAAGTTGGTGAAACTGCAATTTGATTAATGCTAGAACCCAGTTCGTAACCAGTTAGTGTTAGTTCAACACTGTTAATATACATAATTCTATGATATCCACACACATTGCAATCTTCATCGCTATCATTTGTGTACGAATGGATGCCTGTTGATATTGTTTTGTTACAAATTTCACAAGTTGTTATGTGTGTGTTTGAGTCTATGCCATAAGTGCTTGTTTGATGTTGGTGAGTTGAATCCAAAACAGGCAAAAGTGAACAATATATTTTTAGCATTCCACCACCAGCAGACACTGTCAGTTCGTAGTTGCCTTCCAAGTTGTTTATTGTTAACATATCTTGAGTAAAGCCAACAAAAGAATAGTTTTCTGGAGCTTTTATATATATGTCTGCATCCCAACAAGAATCATCAAACATAACAGTGCTGTCGGTTATTGGATTATCATAATCACAATTATTATACACATATATTTCAATGTTGGTTGTTGTGTTGCTTGCATCTGCTTGCAAGGTTAGACCTGTTGCTGGTGAACCAATGGTTGTCCCCAAAAGTGTGTATTCTAGTTGAGTTATTGCAGTGACTGTGTTATTGCCCGTTAGTTTAGGCAATTGAACATAGGCATATGCATAAGGTGAACCATAGTTATAATCAACATATAAATACATGTGTTCAATTCCGCCAACCTTGATGCTTGCACTGTTTAAAGAAAATAAATCAAAATCGTCTTCTGGATACAAATAGAAACCTAGCCAATAATCTTGATTTGGTGCAAAATATGCATTTTCTGATTGGTCAACAACGTAATTTTCCCAGTCATTTGAATTAAAATATGCATCTAGGTCTGTAACCACCCACCAATACTCCCAATATATGCAATATTCGTCGTCCCATTTTAAACCATTGGCAGTTGATGGAGCAATTGTAAGTTCGCCAATTTTTCCATTTAATGTGTAGCCAGAGAGTGTATATTCAACATTTTCAATTTTTTGCAGACGTTCATGATTGCAAATTCTACAAGTTGTTGAAGTATCGTTTTCGTATCTATGCCTTATTGGCTCTGTTGAAAATCCACAAACACATTCACCCCAGTGATAATAACCGTCTGAGTGCATTTGCATGTTGTGTGGTTCTTCTAGCAAAATAGTATTACATCTACTGCAACGTTTTTTGTGATATTCATCACCGTGAGTGTAATATATGTCTTCGTGTGGAGTGCGTTGTCTGTCATATCCGCAGCCTTCTTGATTGCAGATTGAGTCGCAATAGTTATCGTATGAGTGAGAATATTTTATTCCTTCTTTTCCACAAAGTGTGCATTGTTGCCAGTGATAGTTTGTGTCGTTTGTGTACTTATAGGTATGAACAGCCAAAGAAGAGTTGTCTTTATGGTAACAATCTGTGCAACGTTTTATGTGTTTTGTGTTGTCATCCGCAACAATCCAAACATAGTTGTGTGCCACTTCATCGGTGGTTTCGTCACAATATCTACAAACATGATAATGCCCAGAACCTGTTGAAGATGCAGTCCAATAATCCACAAAATCGTGAGTTATGTTTGAACGTTCATAGCCACAAATTGCACAATCTACATCGCAAGAATTAGAATAAGCGTGAGTTTGATTATCTGTTTGTGCATTACAATTTTTACATTTGTAATAATGCTCAGTTTCGCTTTTAAGCCATGTGGTTTTGTCATAGTCGTGTGGTTCTAATTCTCCATGTGTAAAGGTTGAACTTGAACTGGTAGAAAATTCGCCACAAATGCAAGATTTGTAATAAACAGCCAATTCTGTGCATGTTGCAGATGTTTTTAAATAGGTTTCCGAAGCAATTTCTTCGGTATATGAATGTGCCACCGCTGAATGTTTTGTTGTGCAGGTTTCATGAACACAACCAAACCAGTGTTGTGTTTCATCTTTATTGATTGTTTCGCTAGCCGCACAAAGAATAAACTGATTATTGTAGTGATACACAAATGTGTTTTCGCCAACTGTAATGTTATGGTCTTCACCGGTTAAATACACATATAAATTTTTGTCTGAAGAGTCTGCATTGCTATGATTTTTTATGGCATATGCTTCGCCGTCTATTGTAACTGTTGAATCATTTTGATTTGCCACAACAAGCAAATATACGTTTGAAGAAGCATCATTTTGTGGAATGCAAGCCATGCCACCCAAATAGCCATAGCCAATGCTAGAAGCACCATCTTTGCCAACCGCTTTAACCGAGCCACCAGAAATTGAAATGTTTGTTGCTGTGTGATATGCTCCGCCACCAATTCCAGAACCAAAGTTGCCACCTGTTGCTGTTACAACTCCGCTTTTAACAGTAATTCCGGTTGCAAAACCACCATCGCTACCACCAATGCCTGCAGAGTTTTTTCCACCTGTTGCAACAAGTGTGCCAGCCCCTTGAATTATAAGGTTTCCTGTTTTGCCATTTTTTTGAATTCCCGCACAAAAGTCACCACTAACAAGTTTGTTTATTGTGTTTTGCTGTAAGGTTATTGTTACAGTTGCCGTGCTATTGTCTTCTATTAACAAAGCGCTTTCGCCAGGCATTGAAGAAAGGTTTATGTTAACACCAGCAAGTGTTAAGTTTGCACTAACATCTTTTTTAACAACAATTCTATTTTTTACTTCACCATTGCTGGTTATTTTCATTGCTTTGCTTGTTAAAATTGTTAGAACTTTGCCATTAAAAGTGTAATCTGTGTTTTCGTATGGATATGTTCCATCACCCTCAACCACAAGTCCGTTTGAAAGCGTTGTGGTTGTTGTTGTAGATTTGGTAAAACTTTCTGTTTCAGAATTAAATGTGTATGTATAAAGTTCATCACCTGCCTGAATTGTATGTTCTTCTCCAGTAAGATATAAATATAAGAAATAATATCCGCTTGAGTGGATTGTCATGTTTGTTTCCACTCCATCAACATAAACAGGAAGTGCATCTTCATTGAAAAATACCAACGAATATAAGTTGCTGTCATTTGAATTTTTTGCATAAATTTTGGTTGTGTCTTGATAGTTTTTGCCAAAATCGTTTGCATATGGGTCATCCGCACCATATGGATAAGGATTAACAATTGTTCTTATTGAACCACCAGAAATTGTTACTTTTGGATAATCTTCGCTTATGCTTCCGCCAATTGCAGCACCACCATAACCGCTCTCTGCCGTTATAAGTCCGCCGTTAATTGTGATGATTGCACGAACACCACCAATTGCCTGGCTTGTTATTGAACTATCTGAAGCATCGGCATTGACAATGCCACCATTAAAAATTAGTGTTGTTGTTGCTGTGCTTCCGTCTCTTCCTGCCATGTATCCGCTTCCAATGGCAACACCATATTCACCACAAGTGGCATTGATAACACCGCCATTAAAACGAATTTCTCCAGGAAAATTATCTTTGTCTGCACCAATTCCTGGAGACCACTTGCCGCCAGTTGCATTTAATGTGCCTGTGCCGTCGATAATAAGAATGCTTGAACCAACTTTTTGAAGGCCTGCACAATTTTCACCCGCTATTAATGTGTTTGTTGTGCCATTTTCAAGAGTTATAACAACATTGCCTGTTGTTGTGTTTTTTATTGAAAGTGGAGATGTTCCTTTTGTTGAGTTGTTTATGTTAACTCCAGCCAAAGTTATGTTTGCACCAGTTGTGCTTTCTACGCTTATTGTGCAAACAATCGGAGTGCTGATGTCGGTTTGTGACAACCATATTTTTGTGTTTGTTAAAATAACAAGATTTGTGTTGGTTTCGCTTGTTGAGTACCTATAGTCAACGTTTTCCTGCCCACCAACAACAAGCAGGTTTCCAATGCTTTTTGGAATGTGAACATAACAAACAGTGCAGTTGCCATCTTGGTCAGAAACGTGCCCCGTTGCTTTTGTTTCGCCTTCTACTTTTTGAGTTTCTGAACAATTGTTGCAAGTTTGAATGTCGTATGCATCTGTTGTGCATGTTGCATTAAAACTTTGTGTGGTTTGCCAATCGTGATCTAATTTTTGCAATGTTAAATCAGATATTTCCACATTGTCAGAATCAAAATGCTTGTGGCATAATGAACATGTTTTGTGTGCCTTTGTGCCTGTGTTTGTGCAAGTTGCAGGAATTTCTGCTTCCCAGTCGCCATAACTATGGTTGCTTGGAACAATTGGCAATGTTAAGTCTGCAATCTCGTTGTTGTCGGCATCAAAATGCTTGTTACACAACAAACAAGTTTTGTGACCCTTTGTGCCTGCGCTTGAGCATGTTGCAGAAACTTCGGCTTCCCAGTCGCCGTAAGAATGCCCTGCTGCCAAGGTTAAGTCTAAAATTTCGTTATTGCTAGAATCAAAGTTTTTGTTGCAATATACACAAGTTTTGTGCGCTTTTGTGCCTGCGCTTGTGCAAGTTGCCGGAACTTCGTTTGCCCAGTCGCCGTAAGAATGCCCAATGCAAGTTGTTGAAAAATTGAGCGCTATTTCGCTAAGTTGAAATAGTTCAACATTGCCTTGCACTGCTGTGAACTGAAATTTGTAATATTGATAAAAATTTCTATTGCTAGACAGGTTAAATGTGTAGTCTTTAAAATTTATATCTTGCATGGTTGTGTTATCCGACTTTGTGTCAAGTGTTTGCCATGTTCCGGTTTTTGTTGACTGATTAAAGTCATTGCAAGCAGAAAGAGTCCAATCGCTCGGATTTCTGCCCGCACCCTTTGTGCTGTCTGCATTATCATTTCCGGTTGTAAAAACATAACCAGTTGCAACAACGCTTTGTGAAGCTTTTATAACAATATATGGATTAGAACTAATGTTGTAGCACCATTTTGTAAAACCACTGCCCGATTTTTTGCCGTCTATCGCCTTGTCGTAGTTTTCGCTGGCTTTGCTGTTGTTTGTGCCATCTATTGCGCTAAATGTTACACTTCCTTCGGCAAAAACAGCAATTTGTTGTTTTGCTGAAACTCCATTAAGGCACAACATGCCAAACATTATAAAAATTGCAAAAGCAACCACCGATTTTATCAATTTTTTCATATATTAACTCCTTTTTTATATGATTTTTAAGAAATTTTCTTTTTATTGTTTTTTTCATAGAACAATAAAATTGACTGCTTTAAAACAAAAAGTTCAGAATTAAGATAAAACTCATCTCCAAACAAAGCGTAATGCACGCTTGCACGAATTAGAATAAAAATAAATGCTATCAATATTTTATGTGGAATGCCCACTTTTGTCTCTAAAAGCTTTGCATATTCTGTGTATCTTTCGTTAACCCCTTCAAAAAACCGCTTGCCACTTTGAATGTATTTTGGATTGGTGTATATTTGATACATCAAACGATATTTTTTTCCATGATTCTTTGCCGTCCAATATGGAACTTCATCAATAAATGGCATAATGTCTTGTGCATTTTTTGGTGCTTTTGCCATAAAATCATCTTCCACCTTGCTCATGCAATGCTCTGTTGCTTGAATAATTAAATCGTCAAAATCGTCAAAATATGTATATAGACTGCCCGAAGACAAACCGCATGCCTTGGCAATCCCCCTTATTCCAACCGAGTTAAAACCTTTTTCTGCATAACATTCAAAGCACTTTTCCATTATTTCAATTTTTTTTTGCTCGTGTGTTTCTTTGTTTATTACCCTCATTGCCACCTCAATAACTAATCAGTTGATTAAGTTATAACATAAGTATTATAATATTGCAAGATTTTTTTATGACAATACAATATTAATGACTAGTTACGAAATTCAAAAATAGCACTTGAAAAATCAAAATCAATTTGTTACAATAAAACTGAAAATGATTGTTTTAAAGGAGTTAAATAATGAAAGAACCAATTGATTGGAAAAAGGTTGATGAAGAATTTGACAGATATATAAACAAAGAAAAATTTGTTAACGAACAAATTACAAACGAAAGAAAAAAAGAAAAATCTTGCGACGAACTTATTGAAGAAGCAAAAATTGTTAATGAAATCATAGAAAAAAACAATTTACATGCAAAAATAATTGTCCCAAAAAAAGGCGACAAGGAGTAAGGTTATGGAAAATATTATTATTGATACTTGCGTTTTCTTTGGAATGGTTAAATATGACAATTTTGCCACAGAACATGGTATTGACAACGTTCCAGAATTGTTAAAACATCATCAAGAAAAACTTGAACAAGAAAAAGAAAGCATTGAAAACTATTTTAAAAAATTTCCACAGTTTTATGAAAAAAATAAAAATCTCAGTTTTGAAGACAAGCTTGAAAATTTTAAAGCATTTTACCAAAACCAAGTTGAGCACATAAAATCCAAGATTAAAAGCAATACATTGTTGGCTTATAAAAATGTTGACAAAAACAATAATCCTGTTAATATACCCGAACAAAGAAAACTTGAATTAAAAACAGACATTAAACATAAAAAAGAGCAACTTGCTTTTTATAAAAAGAACCCCCATGACTTTAAAAAATATAGAGAATTAAGAGACAGCATTCAAAATGGAAAGCTTTATTTGCGTGCAGCCAACGGCGAAGTTAACTTGCATTTGTTAAACATTGCATTTAGAGAAATTTTAAATCATACAAAACCAAAAGAAAACAACCCATCTTGGCTTTATTTTTCAACCGAAGAAATTTATAATTTAACAAAGCGCTGCCACATAATTAGCACTCACTCCAAAAAAACCGTTTTAAATTTACACGACCTAGCAAAACAATATCGTAAAAAAATTACGTCCGACAACCGCAAACAAATGTCAAGAAGCAAAAACTCTTTAGGCGAATTTGGTGACTCGTTAATTATGGCGGGTGCTAGTTTGTCGGGCATGATTCTTGTTACTCAAAACGAAAAAGATTTTATTTATGATAAATCTCGCAGAACAAAGCAAAATTCTAAAAAAACCGACAAAAACACACCTATTTCTCAAAAAAATGACTATATTCGCCAAAACATTGCATGCATAAACGAAGAAAATGATTGTTCATCAAATGCATTGTGTTACACTGTTGAAGACTTTTTGGCTGGAAAATATACACTTCCTACAAAATTTAGTAGCAAATATGAACTTGTTTCTTATTCAAAGCCGGCAAGCAAATTTTTGTCAAATATAAAAATTGTTGAAAAAACTTAATTATGTTTGGGTTATATTTTGCCAAAAATGTTTGTAAAAAAAATATTTTTGTGATATTCTTGACTTAGAAAGGGGAAAAATATGAATTTTAGTTCTATTGCCAATCAAATTTCTAAAGTTGCAAAACTTAAAAAAATTAGCGAAGAAGAAATTGAAATTGTTACCGAAGCAAAAATAGACAACAGCACACCAATAAAAATGTATCTTCGCAAAAGCGGCAACAATGTTGTCATGTGCGACAAAAAACACACTTTAAAATATATGAACACATATTATGAGTTAAAGTCCGCTGATGTTAAAAATTGCATTGCTGCAGTTGTAAAAATTTATGGGTTTTCTATTGTCTCTGGTGAATTAATCACACCAATAGCCGAAAAAACAGCACTTGAAACATTTTATAGTTTTATTATTTGTGTTGGTCAACTAGCCAACATGTATGCTTTTTTTGATAAGCCATAAAATTTTGTTTTTAAACTAAATGCAAAAAATGCTCTTTAAAACTGCATTATTTTTTATATGCATTTAAAACATAAAGCACTTAACAAAACTTAGGTGCTTTTTTGTTTTTAAAACATTGGTTTTGCAAAAACCCATTCTTTGTTTCAAACAACAACAAAATGTCTTGATTTTTTTACTAAAAATCACTATTATATACATTAATTAAAACAAATAGGAGTTAAAATGTCAGAAAAATTTTATATAACAACACCAATTTATTACCCAAGCAACAAACTAACACTTGGAAATTGTTACACAACTGTTTTGTGTGACGCAATTGCCAGATTTCATAGAAATTTAGGTGACGATGTCTATTTTTTAACCGGAACAGACGAACATGGTCAGAAAATTGCCAAAATAGCAAGCGAAAAAGGCCTTAAAGAAATTGATTATTTAAACGAAATAATTGACGACACAAAAAAATTATGGAAAGAATTAAACATTTCTTACGACAAATTTATTAGAACCACAGATTCTTATCACGAACAAACCGCTTCAAAAATTTTTGATATGCTTTATAAAAAAGGTGAAATTTATAAATCTGTTTATAAAGGAAAGTATTGCATTCCTTGTGAATCGTTTTGGAGTGACGAGCAACTTGTTGACGGCAAATGTCCAGATTGCAATCGAGATGTTATTGAAGCAAACGAAGAATCATACTTTTTTAAATTGAGCAAATATGAACCAGCATTAAGAAAACTATATGCCGAAAATCCAAATTTTTTAACTCCATCTAGCAGGGCAAATGAAATGATTAACAACTTTTTCAATCAAGGGCTTAAGGATTTGTGTGTGTCTAGAAAAACAGTTAAATGGGGCATTCCCGTTCCTTTTGACAAAGAACAAACCATTTATGTTTGGATTGATGCTTTATCCAACTATTTATCCGCATTGGGCTTTTTGTCTGATGACGATTCGCTGTTTAAAAAATTTTGGCCAGCAGATGTTCATGTTGTTGGAAAAGAAATTGTTAGATTTCATGCCATTATTTGGCCAGCAATTTTAATGGCTTTAAACTTGCCTTTACCAAAACAAATTTTTGCTCACGGATGGTTGATTTTTAACAATGGCAAACTTAGCAAAAGCAAAGCGGTTGACAAAAAAGAAGTTATTGACCCACGAATTTTAAGCCAAAGATACACGTCCGATTCAATAAGAAACTTTTTGATTGGCGAAATTTCTTTTGGGCAAGATGGACCATATACTCAAGAAGGTTTTTTAAATTCTTACAATGGTATTTTGGCAAACAAGGTTGGAAACATTTCTTCCAGACTTACAGGAATGGTTTTAAAATATAACAACGGCGTTATTGAAAATGGCAAAGTTGCAACTGAAAGTGACGAGCAGTTTAAAAATCAAGTTAAGCAACTTAAGTTAACATGCATAGAAGAAATGCTAAACTTAAAACCAACAGCATCATATAAATCTGCTTTAAAAATTATTGATGAATGCAACACTTATGTGGACAGTTGCAAGCCATGGGAATTGGCAAAAGATGATTCTAATAAAGCACGTGTTAACACAATCATGTTTAATGCAATTTTAGGAATGTTGGAAGCATACACGCTTCTTAATGCATTTTTGCCAGAAAGCACAAAAAAGGTCTTAACAAATTTTGGAGTTGATAAATTTACAATTAACAAAGATTGCTTGTTCAATTTTGAAATTGACGGAATTAAGTTAGAGAAAAAAGACCCTTTGTTTGCAAGGTTAGATATTGAAAAAGAAATGCAAGAATTAAAAGAAATTGCCGAACAATAAAAATTTGAATTTTAGATAAAAAAATTATGTCAACAAACCATTGACAACATCGACTTTAATATGCTAATATTAGAGTCGTTTGGTGGAATTAGTTCAGTTGGTTAGAATGCCAGATTGTGACTCTGGAGGTCGCAGGTTCGAGTCCCGTATTCCACCCCATGCAACAAAAAAGGCTTCGTTTTCGGAGTCTTTTTTATATAACAACAATTTATGTTACTTTTTTTCGATTTTTTGTTAAAAAACAACAAATTTGCCAATATTTTTCTAAAAATTTGCGTTTTTTATTTTTTTTACATTTAATAAAATATATTTTAACAAAAGTCTTTAAAAATTATATTATTTATGATATACTTAAAAAAAAGGAAAAATATATATGAAAACATTTTTTAAGTTTGCTGGTTTTGTTTTTTTAGTTCTTCTTGCACTTTGTAGTTACCGGTTGTTTAGTTTTGAAAAAGGCTTTAGCCAAACAAACATGGAAAATCAAAATGTGGTTGATGTTTTAACAACAGTTGCTGGAATTAGCAAAGTGGAATATTACAAAATTCCGTTTATGTCAGAAAATCCATCATATTCTGAACCAAGGCCGGGGAATTATCAACCAGAAGATTATATGTACAATGTGTACATTGTTTCTTCTGATGGAGCATATCTTTTGAAAGCAACAAAAGATGATATTTCTGCGTTTAAAACTCTTTCCATTTTTAGCAGCAAACTTCAACCGCAAAAAATTTCTCTTGTTCCGTTTTATATTGAAGTTGGTTTGGCAATTGTTCTTTTGTTTGTTCCAACAAAATCACGCAAGAAATAAAAATTTTAAAACCGCAAGTTCTGTTTTTGTGCATAACAAAAACAACCAACAATTTTTTAATGGTACTGTTTAAATTAAAAAAACAAGTTAAATCAACATATGTTAAAAATATATAAAAAAACAAATTTATTCACAAAAAAGGAGCAAAGTTTTTGCCCCTTTTTTATAGTGTGTTTCAAAAATAATTAAACAATGCTTGTGTTTTTTAAAATGTAATAACTTCCAACACCAATTCCTGTGGCAAACATTCCCCCACCTACAAAACTTAGTAAAACATTAACCATTCCGGCATTTAATGGTGAAACAATTGGAACCATTGCATAAAACAACATTCCAATGCCCAAAGACAACAAAATTGAAAGCCACAATTTTTGTTTTGCAATAATGCTTGCCATAACAAATATTGAAACAAAAACCAAAACCAAGAAAATTTTTGAAAGCATGCTACAAACAATGTTTAGTTTGCCAACTCCATCAAGTGCAAACGAAAGTCCAGAAAAAACACCGCCGAGCATTGCTCCTGCAAAAAAAGCCAAAAACATGCATGTTCCAGCAACAAAACTTGTGATTGTTTTTGAAACAACATAGTCGTTCTTTTTGCTTCTTATTGTAAACATATTTTTTGAATAACCACTTCTAAAATCGCTTGAAACAAAAACACAAACAAAAACGGCAATAACAAAAAACATCATATTTATGTTGCACATTCCTGTTATATCCATTGCCATTGTGTTGCCACCTAAAGTGCCAATAATTTGCCAAACATTTTTAAAGCCTTCAATAACTGTTGTGGCTCCCGTGTTTGGATTAACACTAATTGTGCCGTCCATCATGGTTGTCATGACCAAAATCAAAATTGGCATAACAAAAGAAATTCCAAGCATTATATAGAAAAACGAAGTTGTAAACATTTTTCGAAAATCGAACTGCAACATGGTTTTTAGTCTGTTTTTAAAACTGTGAGTTTTTTCCATTTTATCTATCTCCTTTCATTAAGTCTATATAATATTCTTCAAGACCAATTTTATCGGTTTTTATTTCTGTTACAATGCAATTGTTGTTATATAAATAATCAACAATTTCTTCTGGCGATTCTGCATTGTAAACTCGTAGTTGATTTTTTTGTTTATCTTCTTTAACAGAAGCATATTTTTTTTGCAACAGTTCTTTTGCTTTTTGCATGTTTGCAACCTTTAATGCAACAAATTTTGGACAACTGTTTTCAAGTTCTTCCGCCGTCATTTCTTTTAACATTTTTCCGTTGCGAATAATTCCATAGTGTGTTGCAATTTTTTCTAACTCTCCTAAAATGTGAGAAGAAATTAAAACTGTTCTGCTTTTATCTTTTGTTAAATCCACCAAAACTTCTCTCATTATGCGCATGCCATCTGCATCTAAGCCATTGATTGGTTCATCTAAAACAAGCAATTTAGGATTGCCCATTAAAGCCATTGCAATGCCAATTCTTTGTTTCATTCCTAGTGAACAGTTTTTATATTTGTTTGAAGCCGAACCCTCCATGCGAACAAGTGTTAAAACTCTTCTAACCTCATCTTCTTTGTTTTTTATGCCCAAATTGGTTGCGTGAAGCATAAGATTGTTCCAAACGGTGTTGTTTGGAAAACAACCCGGTGACTCAATCAAAACTCCAATATCAAATCTATTTTGAATATCAGAATGGTCTTTGCCAAACAAACTAATCTGCCCGCCGGAACTTTTAATCAATCCGCACAAAATTTTTTCTGTTGTGGATTTCCCACTCCCATTTTCCCCAATAAAGCCATATATGCTACCAACAGGAACAGTCATGTTTAATCCGCATAGCACTTGTTTTGTGTCAAAATTTTTTGTTAAATTTTTAATTTCTATAGCATTCATACATATATCTCCAATTAATAAACATCGCAGTTGTTTAAAATGTGTGTTGCAACCAAGTTGTAAATCACGGTCCAGCAAATTGAAACAACAATGCAAACAAAAACAGTTAAAAGGTTACTAGAAAGGCTTGCAAAAACCGAAGAGCCATAAAGGAACATATTTAAAATTGGCGAGTTTCCAACAATTGCAGCCGCACCAATAATTAAAATTCCTGTTCCAAGAAAAAACGATAAAGCAATTGATATCCCAAAAAATTTTCTAAAAATAATGTTTAAAAGCACATATAAACCAGCCCATCCTAAACTCATAACAATTTTACCTAAAATGCCACACAACAACGAGCCAACGTTAACCGAAAATGACATTCCCGAAAAAAGTCCCGAAGCAATTGAGCCTATCAAATATGCAATGCACATGCAAGCCATTGAAAAAGCCCCAATAACTGTTTTTGAAATAACATAATCTTGTTTTTTTGGATGTGTTGTAAACAGTTGTTTAACATAGCCACTTCTATAGTCGTGTCCAATAAAAATTGACAACATTATTCCACCAAAAATAAAAACCATGTTCATGTTTGCGTATTCTGCAATGTTTGACACAACATAGTTTGCGCCTTGACTTGCAACCACTTGCCATGTGTTTGTGTATTGTGGGTCTGCTACTGCCCCACCAGCGCCACCAACCGTTGTCATTGACAATATCATTGCTGGAATAATTGCTGAAATTGCCAAAAAAATATAAAAAAGTGGTGTGTGAAAAAGCCTATAAAAGTCAACCGAAAGCATGCCCTTTATGCGCTCTTTAAAACTTATTGGACTAAAACTAATTTTGTTTTCCATTTTTATTCTCCTTTTGACTCATTAATTGAATGTAATATTCTTCCAAGCCAACTTTGTTTTTTTCTATTTCATATGGTGTTTGCCCATTTTCTATTAAAACCTGAACAATTTTTTCAACATTGTTTTCGTCATAGACTCTTATTGAACCTTGCTCAATTTTTACATTATTAAAATGCTGTTTTAAAATTTCACATGATTTTTCCATCTGCTTTGTTTTAAGCGAAACAAAAACTCTTGCTCGATTTTCCATGTCTGAAGCAGAAATTTCTTGAATCATTTTGCCTTGTCGAATAATTCCATAGTGTGTTGCAATTTTTTCCAGTTCCCCTAAAATGTGAGAAGAAATTAAAACCGTGCCAGAATTGTTTTTTGTTATATCCACCAAAATTTCCCTCATTATGCGCATTCCGTCGGCATCTAAGCCATTGATTGGTTCGTCCAAAATTAGCAAAACTGGGTCAGAAAGCAAAGCCATGGCAATGCCCACTCGTTGCTTCATTCCCAATGAGCACTTTTTAAATTTTAAATTTTTTTCGTTTTCCATTCTAACAATTTTTAAAACTCTATCAATTTCTTGGTCAATGTTTTTAATGCCCAAGTTTAGTGCCTGCATTTTTAAATTTGTATATATGCTAGAATTTGGAAAGCATCCTGCATTTTCAATTAATGCTCCAACCTTAACCCTAACACTTGCATCGGTGTAGTCTTTGCCAAACAACTTAATGCTGCCCTTATCTTTGACCAAATGCCCACAAATAAGTTTTTGTGTTGTGGACTTTCCGCTTCCGTTTTCTCCAATAAATCCATAAATTGAACCAACGGGAACAGTCATGTTTAAACCATTTAAAGCATACATTCCTCGAAAAGATTTTGTTAAACCTTTAATTTCAATTGCATTCATTTTGTACCACCTTTATTTTTTAACAAACCAATGTTAACATTTAATTGTTTAAATTTAATTAAATTTTTGATAGTATTTTGTAATTTTTTTGTTAAAAAATTGTAAGCGACAAAACTCGACATTTTTCAATTGAAACCAAAACGGCAACCTTGTTAAATTTTGCCGTCAAAAAAAATCTCATTTTATTTGCTTTGTTCTTGCATGTTTAAAAAAAATGCAATCACACAAAGTGATTACATTAGTGGCGAAATTAATCTTAAAACCCTTACAACTGTGTTTTTAACAATTCCGCGTTTTGTTTTTTGATGAATTTTGCTGTTTTTGACTGTTTGTAAAAAATCGGTTTGCAAATCTTGCATAACTTTTTTGTCGTTAGTGTAAACGGCACTTTCAAATTGTTGATATAACGAACGTTGGTCCATGTTTATTGAACCAACAATGCAGGCATTTTCTGTTAAAAGCAATTTGCTATGAACAAATGAATTGTTCATTAACAAAATTTTAACTCCGCCCTGCATAAGATTTTCCGCCTGGTCTAAACTCATTAAATAAACTGTTTTTTTATCAGGAATTCCCGGAAGAATAATTTGCACATCCACTCCACTTTGAGCCTTGTTTTTTAAAACATTAACAACTGTTTCATCCGGAATTAAATAAGGGGTCATTATATATATTTTTTTTGTTGCGTTTGCAATCATGTTTTCATACATATCTCTTGCAATATTGTTTTTGTAATCTGGACCAGTAACAAACGGAACAACCACGTCTTGGTTTGGATTTATTGTGGTTTGATTTTTACATTGAATAAAGTTTTTAAGGTTTTGTTCCTTTTTGCTTAAAAATTGCCATTGACGCAAAAAAGCCAATGTAAAAGTGTTTACGCACTCTCCGCAAATTTTAATTCCGCCGTCTTTCCAAAACCCATAAAGTTTTTTTGCATTAACATATTCGTCTGACAAATTTGTTCCACCAGTGAAAGCGGTTTTGCCGTCCACAACAACAATTTTTCTGTGATCTCTATAGTTTAAAGCAAAGTTTAAAACAGGAACAAGTTTGTTAAATGCTTCAAGTTTAACACCTTGTTTTTCTAGTTGTTTTTTTGTTTTTCTTTTAAATCTTCCGTGAGAGCCCATATCGTCATAAATAATTCTGACATCAACTCCCTGACTTGCCTTTTGTTTTAAAATTTTAAAAATTTCGCCAGAAAGTTTACCATCTGAAATAATAAAGAACTCAATAAAGATAAACTTTTGAGCGGTTTTTAAGGTTTTTATAACCTCTTTAAACAAATTTTCACCGCTTGCAAAATATTTTGTGTTTATGGAGTTATATATGCTAAAGTTTCCATTTTTTTGAAGATAGTTGCAATCATTTTTTATTGAAAGTGAACAATTATCAATTTCAACATTGTGTGGCAGAATATCAGTTGTTGCATGGATTTTTTGATATCTTTTTTTATGTTTTCCAAACATAAATTTTTCGTTAGATAAAATAAAGAATATCCAACCAAAAGTAAAGCACAAAAGCATGAAAAAAATCCAGGTTGCCTTAACTTGCCCTGTTCGATTAGAAGACAAAACATCCAAGCAAAAAATTATTGTTACAAAAAAACTAAAACCAACCAGCCATTTAAAAACGTTTAATAAATAGAAAGCAGAAATCAATAAAAAACAAAATTGTGCAATTATTAAAACTGCAACAATAATTGTTTTTAAAACACCAAAATTTGATTCTGTTTTTATTTTCTTTGTTTTTTCTTCATTTGTTTTTGACATATCGTTCTCCCAGTTTTGCAAAACTAAAAATTGATATTTTTTTATTTTTCTTCGTTAAGCAATTTTTCGCTTAAAGCCAAAATTTTGT
The DNA here is from genome assembly GCA_964600435.1 of uncultured Lachnospiraceae bacterium. Classification (GTDB taxonomy): domain Bacteria; phylum Bacillota; class Clostridia; order Christensenellales; family UBA1242; genus HGM11367. Next base: position 46,106 of record CAZRJB010000006.1, on the reverse strand, counting down.
CTTTATATTTGTTTGTTAAAATGCTTTTTGATTTTTTGTAAACAGGGTATGCCCCCACCATTGGAATGCATCCAGCCACACAAACAATAATGCCTGAAACAAGCAAGTTCCACTCCAAAACCATGGTCAAGCCCAAGCCAAAAATCAGAACTCCAACAATGCCAACACAAAGCCCCCAAATTGTTGGAATGTTTTTAACTTTGCCATCTAGTTTTTTTAATTTTTCAAACTCATTTTCTTCTTCCGGTTTTGGAAGATAGTTTTTTCTTATATCTTCAATTGTTTCCCTTTCAGATTTTGTTGGTGCTTTATATGTGAATTCAAATTTGTTATTATCCATTTTTTTTAATCCTTTTTTAATTTTATGGTGAATGTGCTACCTTTTTCCAGTTCGCTTTCTACAGATATTTCTCCACCCAAAATATCAATAACCTTTTTAACAAGTGCTAGCCCAAGCCCGTTTCCTTGGTCAACGTGAGATGTGTTGCCTTGATAAAATTTGTCAAAAATATGTTTGCCGACTTCTGTTGACATTCCACAGCCGTTGTCAGAGATTTTTATTTCTACATGGTTTTCTGTGTTTGTTAAGTTAACACAAATGTTGTTTTTTGTAAACTTGATTGCATTTGAAATTATGTTATTCCAAACAATCTCAAGCAAGTCTTTGGATGAAACAATTTCAACGTCGTCTATGTTACAATCCAAATTGATGTTTTTTTGCTCTAACAAGTCTTCAAACTTTAAAACCGAAAGCCTTAACTCTTCACCCAAGTTAAATTTTGTAAACTCAAAGTCCAGTTTTTGGTTTTCTAGTTTGTTAAGTTTTAAAATGTTTGTTACAAGGCTAGACAGGCGTTTTGTTGCAACAACCATTTCTTTTAAATATTTATTTTTTTCTGTTTTGTCTAGGTTATCATTCTGCAAAATGATTGAGTAATTTTGAATTATAGTTAGTGGTGTTTTTATTTCGTGTGAAACATTTGAAATAAAGTCCGATTTTAAAATTTCGTTTTTTGCTAGTTCTTCCGCCATTTTATTTATGTTTTCCATAATTTTATCGTATTCATCAAAGTTTTTATGCGCATGTTTGATATCTAGTTTAACATTAAAGTTGCCTTTTGCAATTTCGCTTGTTGCGTCCAAAATTTTTGATGTTGGCATATCCACCATAATTTTTCGCCTAACAATGTCAATTGCCGCACACAAAATGGTTCCTATTAAAATGTTTCCCAAAACAGCAAAAATTATTGCTGTTAAATTTCCGCTTGTTGCTTTGTTGGCTGCTTGAAAAACAATAATGGCACAAGATGACGTTCCTGCAATTGTAAAAAAAAACAAAACAAATCCCAAAGCAGAAAAACCAAGTTTGCTTTTATTTTTCATTTAACACCACCTTGTAACCTAACCCATGAACGGTTACAATTTCAAAACCATCACAAATTGATGTTTTTTCTCTAAGTTTTGCCATGTAAACATCAACCGTTCTGCTGGTTGTGCTACTGTCAAAATCCCAAAATTCATCCATTAGTTGACTTCGAGTAAATGTTTTTTTTGGGTTTTGCAACAACTTAAACAAAATGTTAAACTCCCTAACCGTTAATGTTATTTCTGAATTGTTAACATAGGCTGTGTGCTCATCGTTGTCCATTGTTAAATTTCCAACCGATATTTTATTGCTTTGTTGAGCATTGCTTCGCCTTAAAACTGCTTTTATTCGCATAACAAGTTCGTCTATGTCAAACGGTTTTGTTATATAGTCATCAATTTCCAATTTATATCCAAGTTGTTTAGAAAGTTTATCATCTTTGGCTGTCATGAAAATAATTGGAATGTTTTTGTTGTGCTCCCTAATTTTTTGAGCCAAGTTAAAGCCATCTAAATTTGGCATCATAACATCGGTTAAAACAAGGTCAAAATTGTTTGTGTTTAAACATTCTAGTGCCTGCAAGCCATCAAAACAAGTGCTGGTGTTAAAACCTTCTGTTTTTAAAAAAATCTCCACCGTTTTGTTTAGTTCAATGTCATCTTCTACAATTAAAATATTAATCATTCTTTTCTCCCTTGCATACACAATTTTTGCATATTGATTTTAATAAATTTTTAATTAAATGTAAATTTTTTGTAAATTTTAAATGTTTTTTGGTTGATTTTCTTTAATTTTTTCTCTGCCTTTTACAATTGTGGAGATTGCAATCCAAATGTTAACAAACATAACCACAAATGCAGATAAAATCATCATTATGTGCATTGACGAATCTATTCCATGCTCCGAAAAGGTGATTATTAATGTGTTTTCAAGCGACAACAAAGTAACCAAAGCACTTGTCAAATTTAAATTTTTTATGCATCTAACCGAAAGCATTGAATTGTGCCTTGTTTTAACAAACGAAACAATGCAAATTGTTATTTTATAAAAAGCATAGCAAGCATTGGCAATTGCCACCCACATTGGAAGATTAACTTCTTTTTTGGAAAGGGCAAGAAGCGTTACCGGAGCAACTAACGCCAAGTTAACAAAAAGCAACATAATTCCAACGTTTTTTAAAAGTTTTGCTCGATTTTGCTCTTTAACGTTTTCTTCAAAGTTTTTTAATTTTGATTCGTTTATTAAAAACATGATTCTAACAACAACCAAAAAACCATAATAAATTGAAATGCTCCCGTTCCAAACTGAGTGATAATATATTCCAGCAAAAGCGTTGTAAGCAACAAACAAAATTCCCAAAATTAAAGAAAAAGAAGTTGCCAACAATGTTCTAAAATATATATCGTTAAACAATTTGTTTAAAAATTTGCTCTTTTGAGAAATTTTTTCTTTTTGTGTTTTACCCCAATTTTTTATTCTTTTAAAATCGAATCTAACAAAAAGATAACAGCAATAAAAAAATGTTATGCCCATAAAGCTATACAACAACGACATTATTGTTATGCTAACATTAAAACTTAAACATATAAACGTTAAAGTTGTTGCAACAAAAAACATGCCATATGCTGTTAGTGTAAATGGTATGTTTGGCTTTTTAAAAAAGTTATACATGTTTTTAAATTTTTCTTTCATTCAAATAAATTATACACATTTAAATTAAGAAATACAACTTAAATTATTTTTATTCGACATATCTTGATTTAAAGTTTCAAAAAAATTTTATTAAAAACTTTGAAACTAACTTGTTTATATGGTATAATATAGGCAACAAATTAATAAGGAGGTATTTATGAAAAAATTTGTTAAATATTTATTAGTATTTTGCTTAATGGTTCCATTTGCCTTTATGTTTGCGGGCTGTGGCGAAAGCGAACCTGCTAGTGTTATGAATCTTTCTGTTAATCCAGAAATTTCATTCGTGTTGGATGGCAACAATAATGTTTTAAGTGTTAATTTTGGCAATACAGATGCCGGCACAATTTATGCAGACATAGATTTTGTTGGAAAAGATGTTGACTCAACAATTCAACTTTTTATTGAACGTGCTGTAATTTCTGGGCACTTTACTTTAAATGGCGACACTGTTTCTGTTGAAATAAACGGCAATTCACAAGCAAAAATTGACGAGTTAAAGCAACAAGCAAAAACAAAAATTGAAGATATTGCAAAAACCTTAGGCACAAATGTTACTGTGGAATTAGACAAACTTACCGAAACTGCTCAAAGGCAAGCATTAATTCAAAAAGCAAAACTTTTGGCACCAGAAAAAACAAACACAGAAATTGAAGAAATGTCAAACTCTGAACTTGTTAAATTAATCAACGACAAACAAAAAGAATATAAAGATTTGGCTTATTCTCAAATTCAAACAATAACAGACCAATTAAACACTTTATATTCAACCGCAATCACCGAAGCAAAAACTGCACTAGACAATGCTTTGGCAGAATTAAAACAATTAAAAACTCAACTTGAACAAAAATATGATCCAGTTTTGAGTGCAACAATAACAATGAAAGAACAAGCAATTACTGCTTTCCAAAAAACATTTGACGATGCAGTTAAATTGTTCCAAAATGCAAAAGAAGAAGCAATTGCAGCTGCAAAAAAACAATACGAAACAATAAAGCAAACAGCATATGACACTTTTAAAAATGAAGTTAAAACCGCAAAAACAAACGTTGTTAAACATTTGCAAGCACAAAAAGATGCAGGCAAAATAACTGAAGACCAATATAATGCATGGGTTAACTTAATTAATTCTTATGCTCCAACAGCAAACAACTAATAAAAAAGCACTTTGAAATAATTCAATTTAAAAAAAAGAATCTAACATTAATTTGTTGGATTCTTTTTTATTGGTTTTAAGTTTTAGTATTTTTAACATTTCCGCAAACAATTTCTTGTTTTTTATAAAAACAACTGCAAAAAACATTCTTTAAAATCGCAAAAAGATTGCCCTTAATGTTTTGTTTACGGTTTAAAATTGTAACAGCCAAAAACAAACTATTATTTTATGATTTGCTATCTATCAAACTTTGCAAACTTATTTTGCTTAAGTAATCATCAATAAGTTCGCCCAAATTATTCCAAACACTCATTGCATAACACTTGTTACTTCTGTTGCATTTTCCACCAACACAAGGTGCCAAACTGCACGTATCACCTGTCACCATCAAAATGTCTTTAATAGAAATTTCGCTAGCTGGTTTTGTAAGTTTATAGCCTCCCAAATGCCCCCTTATGCTTTCAATAAGCCCCGACTTTACAAGCAATGACGCTATTTGTTCTAAATATTTAATTGAAATATCTTGGTTTTTTGCAATGTTGCCAACAGACAAAGCATTGTCACTTTTTGCAATGTCCACCATTAGCCTTACCGCATATTGACCCTTTGTTGAAATTTTCATAGTAATCCTTTATTCTTTAAAAAAATCTCTTTTGTTAAATTTTGCAAACAAAAATCTTCTAAATGCTCTGCCGTTTGTTAGCCAAACAATTTTTGAATTATTCTTTTTGTTTTTTATAATTTTTGGAACAACATAGTTTGCAATTGTTTCTGGATAGTCACCCAAAATGTTGTACACTTTTTTTGTTTTTTCTGGCAATTCAATTTTTGTTTGCCCACCATTTGCAGACTTTATAAAATTGGTTATCATAATTCCAGGAGTAAGCCTGCATACGCAAACCTTGCCATTGTTAAGTTGTTTGCTCTCTTTTGCCAAAGACTGTGTAAAATATGTTATTGCTCTTTTTGCGGTTCCATACAAGGTTAAACCAAGCATCATTGCATCGTTGCTTCCGTAACCTTCCACATTATAAATTTGCCCAAAACCTTGCTCCTGCATGTGCATAAAGGCAATTTTGCTGCCGTAAATGCTTCCCTTTAAATCTATATCCAACAAGAAGTCAATTTCTTTTTGCTCTAAACAACACATAGGTTTGTCGGGTTGATTTACTCCGGCATTGTTAATCCAAACATCAACTTGCCCAAAATTTTTAACCGCTTCTTGCCATAAATTTTCTAGCATGTCATGATTTTTAACATCACACACAACACCAATAGCCTTGCCGTCCATTTTTAAGTTGTTTAAATTTTCAACAGCACCAAGCAAACCCTGCTCATTAATGTCGCTTAAAACCACATTAAAACCGTTTTGCATAAAAACACTTGCCATGCAGAACCCAAAACCTCTTGCGCTTCCAGTTATAACAACAGTTTTCATTTTTATCCCCCCAAAAATTAATATTTTTATGCAATTTGATATCAAAAAACCATAAAAAATGCATAATCAATGATATTTTATCACTTTTTATAAAAAATACAAACAAAAAAACAAGGTTTAAAATTGTAAAATTTAATACTACACTTAATTTAAACCGTAATTAAAAAAGCATTTGTCAATTTTTTTAACAAATTTGTCACATGGCATTGTTTTCTTTTGTTATTCTGCCAAAATTGTTTATCAAATTAATAAACTTCTTTGGTAATTTTGCTTTAAATTCTTTAACAACCAACATAGGGATATCTTTATAATATGCATCACATAAAGCACAAACAGCACTCACAAAACTTGCATCAATTTTTATTGCCAAAGATATTGCATTATAGTAACAATCAGAATTTATAAAAATTGCCAAAATAATTCCTAAAAAATCAACAAAATTGCCATTATTTTTATAATTTTTTATATTTTCTTCTAAATTTAGACTAAAATTTAAATCAAAAATTTTTTGCAACTTTTTAATTAAACATTTCTTTTCAGTGTTTGTTTTTAAAAAATAAATTGAATATGTTAAAACTTTTGCAATAATCAATGCAGTTTCATTGTTATGTGTTACAATTATTGTTTTTTCTAACAATGTGTTAATTTCAGATAAAGTGCTTGCATAAACACCAATAGGCGTGCAATATTCAATTCCTATAAAATCTTCACATAATCTATAGTGTCTGCAACCCAAATCCATCCATTTTGCTAAGCTATCTGAATATTTGTAAATTTTACTTGGAAAAAATTTATAAAAACAACTTAAAATTTTTTGAAATTGTTCCGCAGTTTTTTGACACCCATCAAGCCATTCAATAAGCGCAAATGCTAAAATGCTTGTGCTTGTAATTTGATTATTGTTTGCAAGCATGTCACCAATATAAAAACCATTATTCGTTAAAAAATAATTATTTTTTGAATAATTTGATAAAAAAACATAATTTTTTGTTAAATTTTCATTAATTTTTGCTTTTATGTTTATATTTTGCAATTGAGTTTTAATTAATTCAAAATCATCTTCATTATTAATTCCACACAACTCAATTTCTTCAACACCTTTTTCAAATAAATATTTTAATATTTTATTTGTCATACCATGATACTTTTTGCTAAAAACCCTTCCTTTCTGCATTTTTTTAACTGCCAACTTTTGTTCTTCTTTGTTATATTGCTTTGCTGTTTCTGAATAACTTTTACTAATATTATTAACATTTGTCATCAATTTTGTGTAAACAATAACATCAAAATTATTATTTTTCAAATAATTATTTATATTTTCAATTAATTTTGAGTCATTTTCACCAACAAAACCATTTTGTGTGTCAATTACCATTATGCTTTTCATTTTTTATTCTTCTTTTAAGTGTATTCGTTTGACTTTTCAACCATGATATAACTTCTTCTTTTTCTTGGTTGAAATAATTCAATTTTTAATTGATATTAATCAAAAAATGAAATTTGTAGAAGATTGTATTAAAGTTGTTTTTTTATCTAACAAAAATATTGTAACATAAAAAAACAAAAAGAGCAACATTTTTTACAAAATGCTCAGATATTTTTACAAATATGTTTTCAATGAAAATTCTCGTTGCTATACAATAAAATTTAAATATGGCAAAAAAAAAGAGAATGCGAAACTAAAAAGCGAAAAATTATGTTCACTTTCTATAACTTTCATTCTCTAACATGATTTAAGCATTATTATTTGAAACAAACAAAGCAACTAAAGAACAAAGTTCATTGCTTATTTCATCAATATTCTTAATTCTTTTGCCATCTACACACTCAATTGTTTTGGCATTATGCTGCTGAACAATTTCAATATATGCATTTTCTGACTTAGATAAATAATCTTCATCAGACTCATGCTGGTCAGGTTTTTCATTTCTTGAAGATTTTAAAATTTTGCTAGCCCAAGTTGGCATATGCAAAAAAACCTCCAAATCAGGTTTTGGCAATTTTAAAAGCTCATACTCTAAAGTTTCAATAAAGTTATAAAACTCACCCTTTTTGTCATCAGAAAGTTTTGCACCGTGGTGAGCCATGTTGGAATCTATATATCTATCCAGAACAACATTAACTCCATTGTTCAACATTTCATTCACTTCATGAATATTATATTTTCTATCCATAGCAAAAAGAAGAGATGCGCAATAAGCATCAACATTGCTTGCGCCCTCAGAAAACAATGCCGGTTGATAACCTTCTTTCCCTAAATAAGGACCTGCAATAATTTTTCCCGTTGGCGAGTTATAATTTGGAAAAGCATATTTTGATGTTTTATAACCAGCCTCATTTAAAAATTTTACAAGCAAATTGCTTTGGGTTTCTTTACCAGAACAATCTGTGCCTTCAATAACAATTAATTTCCCTTTCATAATGTAATTTCTCCTTGAAAAACATTATAACATATTGCCTAAAAATAATCCAACCCAGAACACAAATTGTTTTAAAATTGTTATCAGAAATTTAACTGTTTCAAACTTTCAATTGCATAGTTCATCAGTTCATTAACAAACTGATTTTGCAAAGAATATTTTATAATTTTTCCATCTCTTTTGGCTTCTACAATACATTGATTTTTTAAATATTTTAATTGGTGACTTATTGTTGTTTGATTAATGTTTAAAACTGCAGACAAATCGTTGACGCATAGTTCGTTTATGCTTAGCGCCGATATAATTTTTAGCCTAGTAGAATCAGAAAAGTTTTGAAAAAACGATGCAAGTTCTTTTAATTTTTTCTCAGACGGAATATAATTATTAATCTCATTTTCTTCAATCGTGTTTAATAAAATGTAACTCATTATAATCTCCTTGTAACAAATTTATTTTTATTAACATATATAATGGCATAAAGTGTAACGACTTTTGTACTGTAATTATATCTTACATATGCTAAAAATTAAAAATGTATTATAGATAAAATTTTGTTGAAGAAAATGTTTTTAAGTCGAAAAGGAGGTTTTTTATATGAACAATTCTACTGAAGAAATTTTATTGTTAATTCTCATCGCACTATTCGCAAATGCAAATGATATTAATTTAGCAAATAACACAACAATTATTTTATTATTTGCTTTAATTTTGTTTGGAGGAAACGGGCTTAACTTTAACTCTGGTAGTTGCTGTAGCAGGATTATATAATTAATCGGAGTTTTTATGCGAGAAAAACGGTAAATATTTTTTGCACTATAGAGAAATTCAGAAGCAAGTATACAAAAAATTCTATTGCAATAATAGTTCTATTTTGCAGAAACAGATGCTTAACTTTAAACAATTTGCTTTATACAATTTGTGTGATTGCAACCATTTTTACATAAAACGTTAAAAAAATGTTTCACGTGAAACATTTTTTTCAAACTTAACAACAAATATGTTTTTATCATTAAAACTTTTTTATTAAAAACCAACTAAGATTTATAACGAATAAAAAAAGACAGCGTAAAAAACACTATCTTTTTAACTCTAATTAACTATTTACGTTTATTGAACTCGCTTAACTCTTTAAGGGTAAGCTTTTTTGTCTTTAAAAGGTTTATCATATCTGAAATCCTATCTAAATCATCTCTAGAATAATAATCAATATATATTCTACCTTTTTTATCATTGCCAATAACAGAAACTTTTGTTGCAAATGTTCTTTGCATTTCATTAACCAATTCTTTTAATTCTATGCTTTGCTGCATAGGCTCTTTTTCGGTTGTACTCTTTGGTTTAAGTAGTTTTTTGACAGCCTTTTCTAAATCTCTAACCGACATTCTATTGCCAGAAGCAGACATTGCGAGTTTAATCTGAGAATTATAATCTTGAACAGGAACAAGGCATCTAGCATGTCCCGCAGACAATTTTCCGCTTTCCACCATAGAAATAACTTCTGGACACAATGTTAAAAGTCTTAATGTGTTGGCGATGTTTGGTCTAGATATTCCAATTCTTTCACTCACAGCCTCTTGCGTCATTTTATATTCATCCATTAATTGTCTGATTGCTCTTGCAGATTCAATTGGATTAAGATCTTCTCTTTGCAAGTTTTCTATAATAGAAATTTCTTTAATCTGTTTTTCAGAATAATCTTTAATAATGCATGGCACCTTTGTTAAGCCAGCAAGTTTAGAAGCCCTATACCTTCTTTCACCAGCAATAATTAAATATGTACCATCTTTGTTATCATTTACAACAAGAGGCTGAATAACACCATGAACTTTTATTGAATTAGCCAATTCCTCCAATGCCGTTTGTTCAAATATTTTTCTTGGTTGATTTACATTTGGTATTAGTTTTTCAATTTCTATTTCATTTGTTTGAGAGGCGCTTACATTTTTTACAGAATCATCGTAGTCATCATAAGCAGATAGCAAAGCACCTAATCCTTTACCAAGACTTGATTTTTTTGTTGTCATAATTATTTTTTCTCCTTTAATTCTCTTTTGTTTGGTTTTTTATATTTTATGTTGTTTCTATCCAAAAATTCATAAGCCAAATCTAAGTATGCACTCGCGCCCTTGGAATTTATGTCATATGTTGCAATTGTTTCACCGTGGCTAGGAGCTTCTGCAAGTTTGATATTACGTGGAATATATGTGTTGTACACCTTATCACCAAAAAACTTTTTTACTTCCTTACTAACTTCGGCAACAAGATTAGAGCGGTTATCTTTCATTGTCATAACAACTCCCTCAATTTGCAAGTTAGAATTTAAGTGATGAATGATTAATCTTACTGTGTTCATCAACTGAGTTAAGCCCTCAAGCGGAAAAAACTCACACTGAAACGGTATTATCACAGAATCTGAGGCTGTTAATGCATTTACAGTTATAAGCCCAAGCGATGGTGGACAGTCAATAAAGATAAAATCATACTTGTCTTTTATTTTATCTAGAATGTTTTTTACAACATTTTCACGCATTTGCATTTGCACTAGGTCAATTTCTGCCCCAGCTAAGTCAACCGTTGCAGGAATAATATCCAAATTTTCCAAATTTGTTTTTTGAATAACTTCATCAATGTAGTTTTCTTTTATTATCAAATTATACATCGTTTTTGTTTCTTTATCTTTATCAATTCCAACACCACTTGAAGCATTGCCTTGTGGGTCCATATCAACAATCAAAATTTTTTTATCTAGCAATGCCAAAAAACCAGCCAAATTTATACATGTTGTGGTTTTGCCAACCCCACCTTTTTGGTTGGCGAAAGCAATAATTTTTCCCAATATCTTTTATCCTCCTTATTTTTTATAGATTATATCATATATATTATAATTTGTGAATAAATAAATTCAACTTTTTTTAAAAAAATGTTTCACGTGAAACATTTTGCTTATCTCTAAGAAACACAAAGTGAAATTTTGTTTTACTTTTGTGAGTTTTTTGTATTATAATATTAATATGATATTACAGGGTTCAATTGAAGAAATAATTTTCAGAAACGAAGACAACGGCTATACTGTTGCCGTTTTATCACACAACGAACACGGTTTTGATGATTATTCAACAATTGTAGGCACACTAGGCGATGCTCGCGTTGGATTATGTTTAAGGTTGGAAGGAAAAACAACCACAAACAAATATGGCGAACAATTTGCATTTGAAAACTATGAAGTTATTTACCCTAGCAGTTTGGACGGAATAAAAAAATATTTATCTAGCGGATTAATTAAAGGAATTGGTCCAGTTACTGCAAACCTAATTGTTGACAAGTTTAAAGAGGACACGCTAACAATTATCGAATTTAACCCAAATCTTTTGGCTCAAATAAAGGGAATTAGTAAAATGAAAGCGGATTCAATCTCAAGCGCATTTAACGAAATTAAGAAAATGCAGAACTCAGTTATGTTTTTGCAAAATTACAACATATCAGTCAACATGGCAATAAAAATTTACAATTGCTATTCAGATAAAACAATTGACACTGTAAAAACAAACCCATATAAATTGGTTGAAGATGTGGATGGAATTGGTTTTTTGACTGCTGACAACATTGCTAAAAGTATGGGGATTGCGTCAAACTCATTGTTTAGAATTAGAGCCGGAATTATTCATACATTAACCGAAAACAGTGAAAAAACTGGCAATACTTATATATATAAGGATAATTTGTTAGAAAGCGCTAGCACAATTTTAGGGCTAAATTTTGAAGGGAATCAAGACAAGTTTGAAGAAGTTTTAGACACAATGGGTTACGATAAAACCATTTCAATGTTTAGGCACAAAAATGGTAGAGAAATTGTAATGCTAACAAGAATGTATTTTACAGAAAGTTCTGTAGCTCAAAAACTAGCCCTTTTAAACATAACAGCAACATCCACCGACTCAGATTTTTCAAGCGCCATATCTTTCTTTGAAAAAATTAACCACATAAATTTTGATAAACAACAAAAATCAGCAATAAACAGCTCCTTAAAAAACGGCGTGAGCGTTATAACTGGTGGACCCGGAACAGGGAAAACCACCATAATTAAATGCATTTTAGAAATTTTAAAACAAAACAATAACAAGGTTATGCTTTTGGCACCAACCGGCAGAGCGAGCAAAAGGCTCAGCGAAAGCACTGGGCAAGAAGCAAAAACAATACACCGAGGTCTTGAGATTAACTTTAAGGGAAGCGGGCAGACATTTGTATATAACGAACAAAACCAACTTAATGTTAGCGCTGTTATTGTTGACGAGGTTTCAATGGTTGACGTTATGCTTATGAATAGTCTTTTAAAAGCACTCCCACGAGATTGTAAACTGATTTTAGTTGGCGACAAAGACCAACTACCAAGCGTGGGCGCTGGAAATGTTTTTGGTGACATTCTAGAAAGTGGAATTGTTAAGGTATCTTATTTAACCAAAATATTTAGACAAGACGAAAAAAGTTTAATTGTTTCAAACGCTCACCTGATTAACAGTGGCGAAATGCCCATCATTGACAATTCTTCAAAAGATTTCTTTTTTGAGTCGCATGACGACGCTTTAGAAATTAAAGATTCGATTGTTAATTTGGTTACAGCAAGAATTCCAAATTTTGCAAAAGTTGAACCTAACAAAATCCAAATTTTAGCACCATTAAAAGCAGGCGCTAGCGGAACAATTAATTTAAACACAAGCCTACAAGACAAAATCAACCCATCAAAATATGGAAAAAACGAATTGCTTGTTGGAAAAACAACATTTAGAGAAGGCGACAAAGTTATGCAAACATCCAACAACTACGACCTTGTTTGGACAAAAAACAACGGTTTATCGAGCGAAGAAGGCAGTGGGGTTTTTAACGGAGATATTGGATATATTCACAAAATCAACCCCGGCTCAGGCGAAACTGTTGTTTTGTTTGAAGACGGCAGAGAGTGCATATATCAGCGAACAGAAATTGGAGAATTGAGTTTGGCATATGCAATAACCATCCATAAAAGCCAAGGCAGCGAATTTGATGTTGTTGTTATTCCAATTATCAGTGGTCCACCAATAATTTTAAATAGAAATTTAATTTACACCGCAATCACCAGAGCAAAAAAAATGGTTGTTTTGGTGGGTAACAAAAAAAATCTTAGACGAATGATTTCAAATGTCAACACAATAAAAAGGCAAACAATGCTAAAAGATTTTTTGACGGAATCCAACCAAAAACTTAAACAACTTTTTGAAAATTAACCCAATTTTATTTATAAAAAGCATTAAATTTCAATAAAAATAATAAAATATCGCTTTTACATGTTAGAAACTCACAAAAAAATCAACACCTTAACCAACGAGAGTTTAAGGTGTTTTTTACTATATCATATTTACTATAAAAAATTTTGCCGTATTTGTTTGCAATCTCTTTGGCAGTTATATTGCTATTTTGCCTAACAAGAAAAAACAGCACCTAATTAATATTATCATTCAGATTGTTAAGAGTGACATTTGATTTTTACGGGTAACAGAAAAATGTTCGTACATCCGTTTTTAACATATTTCAACAAAGTTTTAAATTGGCAAACAACATATATGTAACCCATGTTTGCTTTAAGTTCTAATTTATAAACGCTCATAGCATTATAAAAAACACCAATTCTGAAAAAGTTTAATATATTACTTAAAAAGGTATAATATGGCAACAATTAGTTTATGTATGATTGTCAAAAATGAAGAAGAGAGCATTTTTAGATGCTTGAACTCATGCAAAGAATTATTTGATGAAATTGTTATTGTCGACACAGGTTCTACAGACAAAACAAAAAAAATTGCAAAAAAATTCACCAGCAAAATATATGACTTTGTATGGCAAGACGACTTTTCTCTTGCCCGAAACTTCTCTTTTCAAAAAGCAACATCAGATTACATAATGTGGTTAGATGCAGACGACATTATTCCAAAAAAATCTTTAAAACAACTGTTGGAACTAAAAAAAAATTTAAACAGTGATGTTTACATGTTAAAATACAATGTAGCATTTATGGGTAAAAAACCAACATTTTCATTTTTTAGAGAAAGAATAATTAAAAATTGCAAATTGGCAGTTTGGAACGGAGCGGTCCATGAATGCATAACCCCTTTTGGACAAATTGAGCGAAAAAATATTGAAATTAATCACAAAAAATTAAAAAATATTAAAAATAATGATAGAAATTTAAATATTTATAAAAAAATACTAAAAAATAGAAAACTTACACCACGTGAACAGTATTACTACGCAAGAGAATTGTTTGACCATGGGCTACTAGACGACTGCATAAAAGAAATTAATAATTTTATTAACAATGGCAACGGATGGATTGAAAACATTATTGATTCCATTTATTTAATGTCGGAATGTTATAAATTAAAAAATGACATAAAAAACCAATATAATTGCTTAGTTTCCACATTTTTTTACGATTCGCCACGTGCTAATGTTTGTTGCAAAATTGGAGATATTCATCTGGAAAAGAAAGAATATTTAACAGCAATTAATTGGTATAAAATTGCGACAAATTGTCCTGATGTTGTTTTTAAGGGTGGATTTGTTGAGCCAATGTTTTATAACTATTATCCACTATTGCAAATGTGTTATTGCTATTATTCTATAAATGACCTAAAAAATGCAGAAAAATGCAATAAAAATGCAAAAAAATACCTAAAAAGTGAAATCGTGCTGCAAAATGAAGAGTTTTTTAAAAAAAATAAAACAAACAAAACAAATTAATTTATGTTTCTCCAATCAGAACAAAAATCCATATTCCACTTTATCACCAAAGAATTCAATAAATTTCCACCTATTGACATATAACAATTTTAACAGTATAATTTTTTATATAAAGTAGGAAAAAAATTATGGATAAAAATAACCAAATTCACGAATTGTTTAAAAAATATTTTACAGACGGTTGCCCAGAGTCTTGTTTAGAAGCAAACAATATTTTTTTAAAAAAGATTTTTAACAATGCTAAAGTGTCTAGTTTTTGCATTGAGAAAGATGGTCTAACATTCTCTGTCAACAAAAATAACTACAAAATGTTTTTATGCACTCCTTTTTGGAAAAATTTAGATATAAGCAAAAGAATTACACTTATGCTTTGGTATCAACATGAAATTTCTAAAGAACTTAATATTCCAATTATCCCAATGGTTTTTGTTGCAGATTTACAAAAAATTGACGGAACAGAAAACACAAGCGGAATGTTAAGATTTGAAAAAAGCGGACCTTGCATTTATGTTGACCCAGAATATTTAATTGGAGACGAGTCTCCATATGCCTTGGTTGATATTATTGCTCACGAATTAAAACATTTAGAATTTGAAAGCACAGAACACAACAACTATATGGAAGACACATTCAACCTGCTTAACCCATATATTGACCCAAAATATGATAAAGATTACTTGGAAGATACATACAACATGGTTATGTATTATTTTCAGCCAACAGAAAAAGTTGCCTATAGTTATGGAATTAAAAAACTTTACGAATTATATCACATTCAATCAAAAAACACTAGTGTTTCTTCTTTGGATAGAGATTATTTAATAGATAAAATTATGATAGACAAATCATTGCGCAAAGACAAAAAAAGATTATTTGGAAATAGTTACGAAAAAGTTCTAGATTGGCACTATTTACTCACTGCATACGAAAATGATCTTCGCAAGTTGTTAAGAGATATAAAAAAAGGAAAAGAGTCTGTTCATACACTAAAAAAAGCCGTCGACACAGCAATGGACATTACAAGAATTAAACAAATAATTTCAGATGAAAAACAAGCAGCTTATAAAAAATTTATAAAATCGACCACAAAGGAAACGACTGATAATTCAAAATGACACAAAATTTTGTTATAAAAAAATTAAAAACCTTAGTTTTAAATCAAAAACTGAGGTTTTTTGCTTATTTAAACCATTTTGTTAATTATTTTTCGGAATTTTACCATTAACAAATTAGTTAATTCATACATAAGACAAAATTAAAAAATTTGTTTTTTAAATCAATCTTAATTCAAACAAGAAATATTCTTGACCAAATCGCTCAACTTTTCCACAATTTTTAAAACCAAACTTTAAATATAGCTTTTTTGCATTTATGTTTTTAGCACCAACCATAATTCTTACACCATCAAACCCTTGGTCTTTTAATTTCGTCAAAACATACTCAACCAAAAAAGTTCCAACACCTTGATTTTGATATTTAGGCGACACTCCAATTCTAGCAAAAGTCCCTCGCCTTATAAACGATTCTTTCCAAGGAAAATTTTCTTCTGAATCTTCACATCTTTCGCCAGCAAAACCTATAGCAATCAAATTGTCATTTTCAAAAACTCCCCACAAACCTTTTCTTTCTATATCCCAATTAATTAATTCTTTACTAGGATAATCATTTTCCCAAATTGTGTATGTGTTATTTCTTATATCATTATAAAGATTTTTTATAATGTTTATATCACTTTTTTCTAACAATTTAATTTCCATGATTACATATTAATCTATTTTATCAAAAAATACAAAGGTTATTTTAATAATTTTTTTCGACCAACTAAATAAAACCCAAACACGCCTTTTGCGGTTTGGATTTTATCACTGCTTGTTCCAGCATTCACAGCATTTGTTTGTAAACTTTTTGCAAACTGCCATTTGTACAACAAATGGCAAAATTTAACTTTGTTAAATTTTAAATGCTGTGCTTGTTTTAGCCCGTACTTCCAGTTGGTCCTTGTGGAATTGTCAAGTTTAACACATAGTTTGGTGGTGTTCCAGTTATGCTAGCAGCTGCTTGTGTTCCTGGGTCACCTGTGGTTACAGTTCCAATTGTTAATGTTGGTGTTTCCCCATCCAAACCATCCAAGCCATCCTCACCAGTTGGACCAGTTGGGCCTGTTGGCCCCGTTGGACCTGTTGGGCCTCTTTGGCCTGTTGTGCTTACCGAAGATGTATTAAATGGTTTAGGAATATCTCCACAACTACAATTACCCCAAATTTTAGCCATTTTGTGCCTCCTATTTTTTTGTTTCTAAAACACTCTATGCCACATCTCCACAAAATGTTAAAAAAGACACAAATTATTGTTTATACCCTAACATAAACATTATCAACAACATTAAAATACGGAGAATTACTTTCTCTTGTTGTATAACTTGATTCATTTAATCTTAATAGCATAATATCGCTAATATATTTTATATTTTCGCCTAAAATTATTTTACTAGGTCCACCGCCAAACCAAATACCATTAATTTGCCCATCTCCACTTGCAAAAATGCAAGCATCATAATCCAAACGCTCACAAGAGTCTGCAAATACCATTGTTCCATATCTAAATTTATATGGAGCTTTTGCCAAGAATTCTTTGCCGTCTTTAGTGTACAGCATGCCATTAATTGAAACATAGTTTGGATTGTCATCTTTAACATAAAGATTTTCAATAACATTAGAATGATACAATCCCGCCATAATGTTATCTCTTGTGCCTAGATGATAAGAATACTTATATTCTCTATTACGACCATCAATAATAATAAAAGAATTTGGCAAAGTTAAATTTTTAAGAACTGTTGTTCTTCCAAATGCCATTTCAAAGCAATCTATGCAACCTTCAGGCATAACATAATCGGTAGACTCTTTTAAAGGTGGATAAGCAATTAAATATTTATAGTTTTTTGTGTATAACACACCTTCATGAGAAACAAAATGCTGATTTCCTTCTTCTACTTCAAAACTTTTTAAAGTAGCGTCAACACATCTATAAAAAACATGTGTACCAATTATTTCATTTTCTTCATTATCACCAACAAAATATTCACCACCTATTTGAACAGTTGTTGCAGGAATCGTAATTTTAGTTGTGCCAGCCCCTGCATCTACTTTTGAAAATGCTTGGTTTCCAATAAAAATTAAATTCTTAGGCAAAACAACATCCAGGTGATTGCAACTATGAAATGAACCCGCCCCCATATATTTTAATTTTGGCAAATCAAAAGATTTTAACTTATCACACAAAATGAATGAATACCCACCAATAACTTCACAATTAGGAAAACTCAAATTTGTTAAAGTTGAATTAGTACCAAAATCTTCCCAACCATTTGACCAATAAGCATTTGAAGCACCGCTAAGCAAAATACTTACTTTTTCATAATTATCGATTGTTGTTGTGTCTGCAATGTCAGTGCTAATTTTGGTTAAATAATATTTGCTAGAGTCGTCATAACATGGTTTTGGAGTGTTTACATTATTATTTGAAAAAGGGGTACTGAAAAAAGCAAACATCATAATGTTTTCTAGTGTGGATGGGATTTCCACATTTATTAATGCAGTGCAATTTGCAAATGCCTGTCTTAACACACTTTTGCATGTTGTTGGAATTTTAATATTTTGCAAACTTGTGCAACCTTTAAATGCATATTGCCCAATTTCGGTTAACCCTTCTGGCAAATTAATACTTTGCAAACTTGTGCAGCCCCAAAACGAACGATAATCTAAATATTCTAAGCCGTCACATATTGTAACACTTTTTAATTTTGTACATGCATCATATTCTCTAAAACCAACAGAGTAAGAACAAACTTTGTCTGAGATATATTGAACAGTTTCTAGACTTTTGCAAGCATAGAAGATTAGCGAAGTCATTGATTCCCCTTTTAAAACAGCCGACTCATATGTGTAAGATGGAGAATAGATTTTAACAGTTTTTACAGAAGATTGCCTAAACGCACCTACTCCCAAAACATCAATTGTGTCTGGGATTTCTAGGTCAACAATCCCGGTAAGAGCAAAAGATTGACTTCCTAAATATTTAAGTTTGTTGAGATTAACCGACTTTAAACCAGTTGTTTGAAAGAAACTCATATATTCAACCCTTTCCAAACTATCTGGAAAAACAATAGAATTTAAAGATGAACATCCGTAAAATGCGGAATCTCCAACACTTTTTATACCTTCTTCAATAATCACAGTAGAATATGTATTTATATTTTTTGCACAAGAATTTGTTTTTACCCCTTCAATCGAATCTACAGAATACACTTTATCATTTTTAATTATTGTGCTAGGAATAATCAGTTGACCACTCCCACTAGGCACAGAATTAATAATAAATTTACCGTTTGAAACATAGCCATTAAAATCCACAGATGAAGTGTCTGTTATATATTTTGCAATGTCAACTCGCAAGTCCAAATTAGACGTTACAAATTCAACATTTTCATCAACCAATGTTAAACACAATTGCAAAACTCCTGTTTGTGCCGTGGTTCCAGATTTTTTTGGAATTATAATTTCTAAAGTTGAGCCACTGGTAGAAATGTTGTCTAATGTTGGAACAGATAAGTTTGCTTTTACCATAAAATCAGAATAGTTTGTTATTTCTAAAGTTATAATAATTGACTTTATAATATCATCCTCATTATTCCAATCATCAAAATATATATCACCAAAATTCCAAATATCAACAGAATTTGTAGACAAAATTTTTAATGTTCCATCTTGTTCCGTCCCTTTATCAAACTTATCTTGCCACGTTTCATTATTGTTTGCACCTTGATTTGAATAGGAATTGTTCTCAACAACCACATAATTTAATTCTTTACCACGCATTGCATTTTCAATTGTTCCCACAATTGCAACTTCGCAATTGTGAGCATTAAACCCCACTGTTCCAGAAGTTGTCAAACTTGCTTGTTTTGAAGCATAAATCCCAAACCCCATAATTGAAAAGCATAAACACAATGCTGATGTTAAAAGAAAAATATTCAGTTTCCTTTTTTTCATATTTTACCCCCATTATTTTTTTTGTTTTAGTAAAAATTAATTGTTATACACACCAACCAAGTTTCCTAAAAAAAGCTTTTGAAAACTCCAAAAACTTTAAACAATTTTTTCAATTTTTACCTATTTGTTATTTAGATGTTCAATAAAGCCACTCGCCAAATTTGATAGGTATAAAAAACATCTAATGTCTACATTATATAATGTGTAAATCTATATGTCAAACTTTTTTTCTTTTTATAATAATAAAAAATATTGGTAAGGATATAAATATGAAACTAAGAATTTTAGACATACTAAAAGAAAAGAACAAAACAAAATATTGGCTTTATAACCAAATGGGGTTAAGTTATCAAAATTTTAATAAATTGGTAAACAACCAAACAACAAGCATAAAGTTTTCTAATTTAGAAACTCTCTGCAATATTTTGGAATGTTCACCAAACGATTTATTTGAAAAATATAAAGATTAACCAACAATCAAATATAATTTGTAACAGATTTTGCACTTTCTTGTTGCTCGGGTAAATTTTGATTTGAAGAATCAGATTTTCCACAATCAGAATCTATAAAAATTCCTTTAACTGTTGACTCAACACAAATTTTTCCTGCTTCACCGCACGAATAAGAATAAATGTCAGATTTTAAAATTGCATTTAGTTTTAAACCAGAGTTAAAAACTTGTGCTTTTTTTATTGCATCTTCTTTTGCCTTTGTTAATGCATCAAGATAAACATTTTGCAAATCAGACAATTCGTAGTTAACCCCATAAAAACTTACATTATCCAATTCACCAATCTCTTTTATTATGTCATTAACACTATTTAAATTGCTGGTTTTAACATCAAAACTTATTGAAAATTTATATCCTTTTAAAGAGTCTTGATAAAATGGGTGGCAAGATGTGTAGGTTATATATGCCAAATTGTTTTCATCCAACTTTTTAACTTTTGAATTTGCTTCAACAAAAAGATTGTTTATTGCATTTTGACCGTTATCGAATTGTTCGGACGACACATTGCAATTGAAACTTAAAACTGCATGGTCAGCAACAACTTCAATTTTTGCCGTGCCGGAACAAATAACCAAACATGGCGACTCGTCTGCAAAAACATTATTTTTGATTAAAAAGCAAAAAGAAAAGAATAAAGCCA
Organism: uncultured Lachnospiraceae bacterium; assembly: GCA_964600435.1. Taxonomy (GTDB): domain Bacteria; phylum Bacillota; class Clostridia; order Christensenellales; family UBA1242; genus HGM11367. The sequence continues at coordinate 25,061 of CAZRJB010000006.1, read as the reverse complement.
AGCATAGAACAATTGCAATATTTTTAATTTTTTTATTCATTGATTTTTCTCCTTTGAATAATATTTTGCCTATAAAAATATTAAAAATGTAGAAATATTGCTTGTTTTTTTTGATTTTTTTAACATTTTTAGTAATTTTTTGTTAGTTTTTCTTTTTTAACGGTTGCGTTGTAAAAAATATTCTCGAAAATGCAATATGGAAAGAAACGCTCATTTCATTCGCTTCGTTCTTGCATGCCTAAAAAAAGACAAACAAAATTTAAAAACTTTGTTTGTCTTAAAAATTTTTTTATTTTTATCTAAATAATATGTCTATATCAAATATGCAATTTTACTTTGTTCACAAAAACCAGGTTTGCATTTTGTTAATAACCAGTTTGCATATTTTTCAATTTTGTTTTGAATTTTATTAAATTTTATATTGGTTGGTTGTTGAAATTTCATCTTCATCATCTCCAACAAACAAATCTTCCATTAAAACGTGTGGATGATTTTCTAGTTCTGTTTTGCACACGCTTAAAAGTTTTTCCAACATTTGAGAATATAACCCGTTCCACTGAAAAGCAGCAATTTGTGTATGTCCGCCGCCACCCATTTCAACAGCAATTTTGGCAACGTCAACATTGTTTTTACCTCTTAAACTAACATAAAACGAGTTATCAGCCTGGCGGATTGCCAAAACAGCAATGTCAACTCCTTTAATTTCAATTCCGTGATTTACAATTCCTAAAGTATCTTCTTTGGTTGCCTCACAACTGGAAAGATTATCTTTTGTTAACTTCATTATGGCAATTCTATCTTTAGAAAAAAACCTTAAAGAATCTAGCGCTTTTTTTAAAAGCATTGCCTTAGATTTTGTATTGTTTTTAAAAAAATGTTCGTTTAATGCATCCAAATCAATTTTTCGCTCTAAAAATTCAGTTATTATTTTATGAGTTTGAATGGTGATGGTCCCTTGCGTTAAATTGTTTGTGTCGGTTATAATTCCAGAATATATTAAACTACAAACATCGTCAGAAACAACAAGATTATTATTTTTACAAACCAAATATATACCTTCACATGTTGAAGATGTTTTTAAAACAATGTTGTTGTTTGCATAATTTTCGTTGGTTGCATGATGGTCAAAGTTTATTTTGTTTTTGCAATTTAAAAACAAGTCTTTATATTTACCCAATCTAGAAAGCGAAGCACAATCGAGAGCAATTGCTAAATCGTAGTTGTGACAACGTTGATAGTTGTGAACAACACCCTTAACAATGGCGCCGTTAATGTCACTAAGTTCATCGTAATCAAAAAACAAATCTATAATTTTATTGTTTTCTGGCAGGTTTAGTTTTATTAATTTTTTTAGTGCAACTGCAGATGCAAGAGCATCGGCATCAGGCGACATGTGAGCAAAAATTGCTATGTTGTCATATTTTTTTATGTCCTTAAAGCACTTAAGCAACGACTTCATAAAGTTCTCCTTTTTTTGCCATAAACCAAGGGAGTATATCACACTTTTTCGACATAAGTCAATTTATATTAGCAACAGGCACAAATGCAACTTTTAGAAAAAGCATAAAAAAAATGGTTATTTCACAAATTAACCAAATTTTGTTTAAAACAATACAATGTAAAAAGAAGGAGAAATGGTTATGCCAATTTCAAACAAAGCACAAACATCGTCAAAAATAACCGCCGAAACAGGAGAGGTTGTTGAGGTAACAAACACAAGCAACACCCTTGTAACAAACAAAATAGATTCCGACATTTTGGTAGAAAAAACGTCTGAAAAGTCTTGGTCTTTGCCAAAAGGAAAAGTTAAAGTTACAACAACAATAACAAATAACACAGACCAAAATTTAGAAAACATAAGAGTTTCCGACACCTTGTCAAATGGCGCCGTTTTTGTTACAGGTTCAGTAAAAATTGGAAGCCAAACATACGACGAATTTAATCCAATAACCGGCTTTACTTTGCCCGTTACACTTGGTGGCTCGGGTGCAGACATGTTTTTTGAATACGAAATTGAACTATTGGAATATTTAGACGAAGATGTTATAAAAAACAACACAACCATTGCCGTCAATTTTGACTCAAAATCTTTTAACATAACATCAAATGACTTAGAGATTAAAGTTTTGCACAATGATGTTTCTTTATTAAAATATGCCGACACAACAGCAGTTAAATCTAGAGATGAATTAACATACACAATCGAAATTTCAAATTCAGGAACATTGACCAACACAGAAGTGTTTTTTTCCGACACCATACCAGAAGGAACAAGTTTTGTGGAAAACAGCGTAACAGTGGACACAGAAACAAAGCAAGGTTTTAATCCAAATTCAGGGTTTTTGCTGGGAACTCTTTTGCCAAACCAAACAATAATGGTCAAATTTAAAGTTAAAATTGATTAAAATCATAACAAAAAAAATGCGAGCAGAAATCTGTTTTGCATTTTTTATTTATCTTTTTGCTTAAATTTAATGTAAAAACATTGACAATTTGACAATAATCTAATATAATCAAATCATACTAATTTAGTAGGAATTAAAGGAGCAAAAAGTGATGATATATCTAGACAATGCCGGCACAACCAAAGTTTCTGAAAATGTTTTAAAAGCAATGATGCCTTTTTTTTGCGACATATATGGCAATGCAAGCAGTTTGCATTCCGCTGGTCAAATCGCAAAAGAGCATTTAGAAACAGCCAGGGAACAAATTGCAAAATGCATAAATGCCCAACCCGAAGAAATATATTTTACATCTGGTGGCAGCGAAAGTGACAACTGGGCAATTTCAAGCATTGCAAAGTACGGCATTTTAAAAAACAAAAAACATATCATTACATCACAAATTGAGCATCATGCTGTTTTGCATGCATTTGACGAGTTAAAAAAACAAGGTTTTGAAATAACATATTTGCCGGTTTACGAAAATGGCATTGTTAAGGTTGAAGATTTAAAAAAAGAGTTAAGGCCCGACACTGTTTTTGTGTCCATAATGTTTGCAAACAACGAAATTGGCACAATTCAACCAATAAAAGAAATTGGCAAAGTTTGCCACGAAAACAACATAATTTTTCACACAGACGCAGTTCAAGCAGTGGGGCATGTTCCAATTGATGTTAAACAACTTAACATTGACATGCTCTCAATGTCTGGGCATAAGTTTCATGCTCCAAAGGGAGTGGGGGCATTGTTTTGCAAAAAAGGAACACCTCTTTTTAACTTTGTTTTTGGTGGCGCTCAAGAAAAAAACAAACGTGCGGGAACAGAAAACGTTGCAAACATTGTTGGCATGGCAACCGCCTTGCAAGATGCCATTTTAAACATGTCTGAAGTTGCAAAAAGGGAAGAGTTTTTGCGAAACAAACTCTTTAAAGAACTCAGCAAAATTGAGCATAGCAAAATAAACGGAAATTTAATAAACAGGCTCCCAAACAACTTTAACATGTGTTTTGAAGGAATTGAAGGCGAAAGTTTGCTTCTTTTGTTAAACGAACAAAACATTTGTGCTTCAAGCGGGTCTGCCTGCACAAGTGGGTCGCTTGACCCTAGTCATGTTCTTTTGGCATTGGGGCTTGCACATGAAGTTGCCCATGGCAGTTTAAGGTTAACCCTGTCTAAATACACAACCGAAGAAGAGATTGATAAAACAATTGAAGCAACAAAAAACGTAGTTGCTTACTTAAGAAAAATCAGCCCTGTTTGGGATGAATTAAAAAAAGGAGAAAGAAAACATGCTATATAGTGAAAAAGTTATGGACCATTTTAAAAATCCAAGAAATGTTGGAGAAATGGAAAATGCCGACGGCATTGGTGAAGTTGGCAATGCCAAATGTGGCGACATTATGCGAATGTATATTAAAGTTGACAAACAAACCCAAACAATAACCGATGTTAAGTTTATGACATTTGGCTGTGGCAGTGCAATTGCAACATCTTCAATTGCTACCGAAATGATAAAAGGTCAACCAATTTCAAAAGCATTAGAGTTGTCAAACAAAGCAGTTGTTGAAGCACTTGGCGGTTTGCCAGCACACAAAATACATTGCTCTGTTTTGGCAGAAGAAGCAGTTAAAGCAGCAGTTAAAGATTATTACGACAAAAACGGCATTGCATATGACCAAGAATGCTACAAAAAAGGCTCTTGCCCTTGTTCACACTAAAAACAAAACATCTTTAAAGAACCAAGAACAAAACGTTTTTGGTTTTTTTAAAATATGAAAAACACACAATAATAAATTAAATTCACAATCATAATTTTTGCAGTTTAGTTTTTTATTGTTATATCACCAAAAAAATATTGACAAACATGGTTTTGATGAGTATTATATATTAAAAACATGGGGGAAGAATAATGAAAAATTTGTTTAAACAAAATTTAAGGAAATTGTCAAAAATCCACACACAAAAAGTCATTGCTCAAAAAACAGGGTTTTCTCAATCAAGCATAAACAACTACCTTACAAAAAACAGCGAACCATCCATAAAATTTTTAATTGCTCTTAAAGATGCTTTTGGAATAAGTGTGGATGATTTTTTGTTTTCTGAATTTAAAACTGAAGAAATTCAATCTTATGAAAGATATTTAGGCAACTATTTAATTTATTATTACAACAACGACTCATATAAAGGAGAAGTTCACACCAACCTAAAAAACACGCTAAAATATGGGGTCCTTAGCATTTTTAAAGATAAAGAATATGAAAAAAATGTTCAAGTTAAAGCCGTTTTTACAAAAGACCGAACCAACGCCACAAAAATTTTAAAAAATCTTAACAAAAACATAAGCAAAACCGCTGAAATATATAACGAATTATCTAGCACCTACACGGGCAACATCACCACCAGCGCTCAAAGCATATTTATTGACTTATTTAACAAAGAAAACGGCGACAAAAGTTTTATTATTCTAAACAACCCACCAACTCAACAAACATACATTGGAGGTGTTGGCACAGCAAACTCAATTGCAAGAGGCAGAGAACATAATCCGTGCATCCAGTTTGTCATTTTATCTAAAAAATTGATTGATGTGCCAGACGGCGAGTTATATGACCTTCTCAAATTTGACGATTTTAGTGTCAACATGGAATATGCAATTAAAGACATAATTGACCTTTTTAAAAGGCTATATGTGAAAAAAAATGAGATTTCTATTGAATTAACCGACAACCAAAAACAGGCAATTGTTAGAAACAAGTTAGAATATCACTTTAACGAAATTCTTGAAGCAAACGTTTTTAGATTTGCAAAAGTTTCAAACAAGGAAGACGATTCAATTTTTAAACTAATCAGGGAGGGAATTGATGTTTAACGAAACTGCAAAAAACTTTGAACAAATAATGGAAATTGCAAAAAATAACGACCTTCCGCTTGACATTATCAACAAGGCATACGAAAAAGCCACCGACCTGCACAAAAACCAAAAGCGAAAAGATGGAACCCCATACATTTCACACCCTGTTGCGGTTGCCTTAATTTTGGCAAAACTAGATTTTGACGAAAACGTGATTGCCGGAGCTTTACTCCACGACACAATTGAAGATTGCGACTATTCTCCAAAACAATTTAAACAAGATTTTAATGACACCGTTTATAAACTGGTTGATTGTGTTAGTGCAATAGACAAAAACAAATATGTATTTGACAAAGAAAACATCTACGAAGACCCAGAATTTGTAAAATCTTCAGCCGAAGAACAAACTTTTAAAAAATTAATAATTTTAGGCAAAGAAAACCCTAGCGGCTTTGCCATAAAGTTTGCAGACAGATTGCACAACTTAAGAACAATCAACACGTTTAACCATGCAAAACAACTAGAAAAGGTTAGAGAAACAGAAAAATGGGTGCTACCAATTGCAAAAGCATTAAAAAGCGAATATTTTTACAGAGCCATCAAAAATGAGTGCTTTAAAATTGTAAACCGACCTAATGCAGAACAGTTTTTTGAACAATACAAAATTTATCACAATTCCAACCGCAACCATGTTGAAAAACTCAACCTTAGATTTAAAGAAATTTTTTCCAACTCTTCAATAAAAACAATAAAAATAAAAAACGTAAGAGAATATAAGGTTTTTGAAGATTTAACCAGACTATACAAAAAAGTGGATATTTCTAAAATTTCTCAAGGGCAAATTATAAAAGTTGTTAACTATAACATTTTTATGATGTATCAAAACACTTCCCACAAAAACGCACTTAGCGAAACAATCAGTTTGTTACAAAACAAAACAAATTTAAGAATAATCGACACAAAAATTGGCGGTTTTACCGGCAAAATGTATTTAATGACAGAAGACGAATACAAAAATAAATATAACATTTATGTTTTAACCGAAAACGAGTACACTTTGGTTAAAGTAGGTTCCACCGAAGGGCAAAACTTGGACATAATTGACGAAGAAAACATTAACGATCTAGATGTTGATTTAATCAAAGTTAAAACACGCTCCGAAGAAGTTAAATACATTGCAAAAGGCAGCACTGTTTTGGACTTTGCTTTTAAAATTCATAGAGATATTGGATTCGCCTTTAAATATGCAATTGTTAACGACAGCAAAACAAAAATTCCACCTTACACAAAACTTAACGAAGGTGATAAAGTGGAAATTGTAACCGAAAAAGACGATTCGGGCAACCTAAAAAATGTTGCACAACTAAAATGGTTGGCATATGTCAACACAGAACTTGCAAAAAGAGTTTTAATTAAATGGTTTGAAAAGCATAGCTCATTTTAAACATATAGTTTTACATGACAAAAATATGCTCAAAATTTTGCCCCAAAAACCAAATAGCCCCAAAAACATAACAAAAACTCATTTTTTTTAACAAAATAATTTTAAATTGTTAAGTTTTTTTCAAAAAAGTGTTGACAAAGCCCACCATGTTAAGTATAATAAACGAGTAACTTAATTTGGCGACGTAGCTCAGTTGGCTAGAGCGTACGGTTCATACCCGTAAGGTCAGTGGTTCGACCCTACTCGTCGCCACCAAGTTTTGGCCTCGTGGTAAAAAGGTTAATACAACGCCCTTTCACGGCGTAGTTATGGGTTCGATTCCCGTCGAGGTCACCACCAAAAAAATCCACACAATTTTGTGTGGATTTTTTATTTTATCAACATTAGCAATTGTTTTAACCAACATTAATAATTAATCATTATTTTAAAAATTAAACAATAAAATTAATAATTCTGCCAGGAACATAAATCACTTTTTTAATTTGTTCCTTCTCAACTTTAGCGGTTGCATAGCACATTTTTTCAATTTCTGATTGATTTAAAGAAATATCAACCAAAACCGTTCCTTTCATTTTTCCATTTACTTGAACTGGCAAATTGATTTCCTTTTTAACCGTTTTTGCTTCGTCATATTCTGGAAACTTTTCATCCAAAATGTCTTTATGGAACACAACTTCGTATTCTTCGCTTGTGATGTGTGGAGCAAGTGGATTTAACACAATCAAGAATTGACGCAACTCTTCTTTTGTTATATATCCATCTTCCTTTATTTTTTTAACAAACGTCATCATTGCGGCAATGCAAGTGTTAAGCTTTAAGTTTTCATAGTCGTTTGACGCTTTTTTAATCAACTGATGAAGTTCTGTTTCGTGTTGTTTTGAAACGTCTTCACCTTTAACAATATCTTGCAACTTCCAAACCTTGTCCAAAAAGTTAACAATTCCTTCAATGCCTTTAAACGTCCACATGCAGTTATCTTCGTAGCCTGCCAAAAAGTGAACATGCATTCTTGCAACGTCTGCACCATATTTATCAATCACTTCCAGTGGAGAAACGCCGTTTTTAGACGATTTGCTCATTTTTTTGCCTTCATCATCCAAAATCAGACCGCTTCCCATTTTTCTAACAAAAGGGTCCCTTGTTGAAACAACTCCAATTTCATAAAGGAAATTTTGCCAGAAAAAGGCATACAACACGTGACGAGTTATGTGTTCTGTTCCGCCAGTGTAAACATCAACACTTCCCCAATATTTTAACTTGTCAAAACTTGCAAGTTCTTTATTGTTGTGGGGGTCACAATATCTAAGCCAATACCAACTAGAGCCTGCCCAGTTTGGCATTGTGTCTGTTTCTCTTTTTGCCTTACCTCCACATTTTGGACAAACGCAATTAACAAAATCGTCAATTTTAGAAAGTGGAGAATCTCCGTTTGCATTTGGCAAATAGTCATTTGTTTTTGGAAGAGTTAGTGGCAAATCTTGTTCATTCAAACCAACAACCCCACACTTATCACAGAAAACAACAGGGAATGGTTCACCCCAATAACGTTGACGGTTAAAAGGCCAGTCTTTCATTTTGTAGTTAACTTGTTTTTTGCCAAAGCCTTTTTCAATAACCATTTGAGTCATTTTTTCTTTTGCCAACTTAACAGGCATGCCAGAAAACTCGCCAGAATTTAAAAGTTTGCTGTTTTTTTCTAAATATTCAGCTTTTTCAACCGCTTTTTTAGAACAATCGCCGTCAATAACCTGAATAAATGGAATGTTAAATTTTTGTGCAAATTCAAAGTCACGTTGGTCGTGACAAGGCACAGCCATAACAGCACCTGTTCCAGAACCAGCAATAACAAAGTCTGCCAAATAAAGTTCTACCTTGTTGCCGTTTACAGGGTTAATTGCATAAAGCCCTTCTAATTTGCAACCAGTTTTGTCTTTAACTTGACTTATTCTGTCAAATTCACTTTTTAAAGAAGTTGCCTTTTTATATTCCAAAACCTGGTCATAGTTTTTAATTTTATCTTTAAGTTTTTCAACCAATTTATGCTCTGGTGCCAAAACAGCAAAAGTTATTCCATAAACGGTTTCAATACAAGTTGTGTAAATAAACAAATCGTCAACCTTGTTGTTGCTTTCGTCAACAATGTCAAGTTTTAACTCAACACCTTCAGTTTTACCAATCCAATAACGTTGTGCTTCTTTTAAATGTTCTGCCATTTGAATTCTTTCAACGTTGCCCAATAGTCTTTCGGAATACTCACGCATTTTTAAAAACCAAACATCTCTGTTCACTTGCACAACATCGCTTCCACAACGGTCACATTTTCCACCTTGACTATCTTCGTTAGACAAAACGGTTTGACATTTTGGGCAAAAATTTACATAGCCCTTTTCTTTGTATGCTTTGCCTTGCTTTAAAAATTGCAAGAATATCCATTGGGTCCATTTGTAATATTCAGGGTCACTTGTTGCAAAAGTGCGAGACCAGTCAAAAGACAAACCAATTTTTTTAGATTGGTCTAAAATGTTTTTCATTCCATTTTCCACAAATTTATGAGGCTCTATGCCGGTTTTGATTGCTGCGTTTTCGGCAGGCAATCCAAAAGCGTCACCACCAATAGGAAACAAAACATTGTAACCTTTTAAACGTTTATACCTTGCAAGCGCATCGGCAGGAACAGTGCCTTTTAAATGCCCCATATGCAAGTTACCACTTATGTTGTAAAATTCATACAAAACATAAAATTTTGGTTTTGTTGGATGAAAATCAACCGCTTTCAACCTTTCATCATTTTCCCACCTTTGTTGCCATTTTTTTTCTACTTCTTTAAAATTGTACATATCATCCTCCGAGTAAAATTGTTTAAATTATATCACATTTGGTTTTTGTTTTACAATAAAATGTTAAATATTTAAAGAAAAAATTAACAAAATATATGGCTTTTGCCCAACAATTTCATGCATAAACAAAAAATATATTTAAATGACAATTAAATTTGACACAATATTTGAAAAAGATGTATACTTTTTTTAGAAAAAATCGCAACTTAAATAAAAGGAGTTTTAAAACTTAATGAAAAAACTTAAAAGAATCGTTTCTTTCACAATTGTTTGCTATGTTATTGGTTTTGTTGTTTCATTTTTTGTCAAAACCGACAGTCCAAATTTTATTGACAGGTTCACTTCTGTTCCAGCAATAATTGGTTTGGCACTTGGCATTTTGTGTGGGCTTATTTCAATTTTGGACACAAGAAATTTTTCCAGTTCCTCTGCCGAATTTGAAGGCACAACTGAACAAGGCGAAAAACTTTCTCAGCACTACAATGCAAGGTTCATCACAGAAGAAGAGCTTGCAAAAAACCCTTCTTTTATGCCAAACACTTTTTCAAGTTTGCCAAAACTGAAAAAAACCGGAACATTCATTTCTTCATATTACAAAAATGGTCAACTTAGAGTTAACATGTATCCAGAAATGCACGCGCTTATTATTGGGACAACCGGTTCTGGTAAAACAACATTCATTCTAGAACCGGCAATCAGGTGCTATGCCCATTCTGCAGAAAAACCTTGCATGGTTATAACCGACCCAAAAGGCGAACTTTACAACAACCATGCAAAACAATTAAAAAAAGAAGGTTACAGGCTTATAACCCTTGACCTTAGAAATCCATATTCATCTTCTAGATGGAACCCAATGGACAATGCTTTTATGCAATATCAACGTGCACACAATCTAGAAAGCGAAGTTAAGGTTTTTAAAGGCGTTCACCCTAAAGACACAGAATTTAAAGTAATTGCTCAAAACTATGGTGCAGAGTGGTATGGTTTTAACAAAATTGCATATCCAACCAAAGAGGCTTTGCAAGTTGAACTTCAATCACTTTCTCAAACATTAATCAACGAAGCAGAAAACGAATTAAGAGAAGTTGCATCTGCAGTTTTGCCAATCGAAAACAAAAATGACCCATCTTGGGAACAAGGTGCTCAGGACTTTGTTTATGGCATAATGCTTGCCATGCTAGAAGATTCGCTTGACCCTTCTCTTGGCATGACTCGTGAAAAATTTAATTTTTATAACGTTGCAAAAATTTGTACAACACGTGACTCCAACCCAGACAACATGATGGGCACTTTAAAAGATTACATTGAAGGCAGAGATATTCTTTCAAAAGTTAAACCGCTTGCAAGCACTGTTGTTAACAATGCTCCAAACACAACACGTTCTTTCCTTGGTGTTATGCAACCAAAAATTGCCATATTCCAAGACATGGGCATTTGCTATGCAACCAGCAAAAGCGACATTTCTTTTGACGACTTTGTTAATCAACCAACCGTTTTGTTTATAAAAGTTCCAGACGAAAAAGAAAGCCGTCACTGCATTGCAACAATGTGTATTTCGCAAATATATAAAAAGCTGATTGAAATTGCTTCAAACAGCCCAAACATAAAACTTAAACGTCCTGTTTACTTTTTGTTGGACGAGTTTGCTAACCTTCCAAAAATTCAAAAATTTGACAGCATGATAACAGTTGCTCGTTCTAGAAGAGTTTTCTTCCAAATTGTTATTCAATCTTATAGCCAGTTAGACAATAAATATACAAAAGATTGTGCAGACACAATCAAAAGCAACTGCAATATTCAAATTTTTATTGGAACAGAAGACCAAAAAACTCGTGAAGAATTTTCAAAAATGTGTGGCGATGTTACCTTGCAAGTTAAAAACACATCCGTTAGCCGTTCCGACAAGGCTGGATCATCTGATGCAAACCGCACAACAAACACTCAAACGGTTACTCGTGCTTTGGTTGAACCATACGAATTAGGTCAACTTGACTACGATGTTAACATTGTTAAAATTTATGGCAAACCAGCAATAAAAACACACATGACTCAATGGTTTAGGGCGCCTGTTTTCTCAAAAGAAAAAATGCAAGACGAATATGTTCCAGCACAATATTTTGACGAAAATAGCATTCGCTATGATATTACTGCAAGAAATGCTAAAATTATTGGCGAACAAAGCAACCCATTCGATTTTGACTTTTAATCATAAAAAAATAAAATTATCAAACAAGGCAAAAAAAATGATTTGCCTTGTTTTTTATTATTGTTTTAATAAATTATTTTTATAGTGCATAAATTTTTATAATTTTTTTTGTTTATATTATTAAAAAAAGAAACAAATATATAAAATTTTTTTGTTTATTTTTGTCCGAATATATTTATTGTATTTGGTAAAAAAGAAACAAACACAGCACAAGCTTTATCCTTTCTTTGCCTTGGTTTTGCAATTTTTTTGTTTATTTTTTGTCCAAATATATATAATATATTTGATTAAAAAGAAAAATTATGTTAAAATTTGTTATAAAAACAAATTATGTGAAAGGTGATTTTTTTATGAAAAGCAAATTTTTTAAAAATATTTTAAGAATAATTCCTATGTTTTTGGCAATGTTTTCAGGGTTGTTGTTGTTTACTTACAAACCTGTTTCGGCTGCACCATTAAACACTTTGCCAGATTATTTTTCTATTGACTTGGCAAACTACACTCCAGCAACACCTGAAGTTTATACTCCACTAAAAAGAACATTTACCAATGGCGATGCTTTTTTTGTGGATGGAAAACAAGCTGTTGTTTTAACATTTGATACTGAAAAATTGAAAATGACATCAGGTCAAAACACAAGTTATAGAATTTCTCAAATTAGCGCTACCATAAGTTTTAACAACAATGTTATTTCAACCGACCTTACAAAAAATGAAGGCTTTGATAAACTAGCAGAAACCACCGAAGACTCCGAATATCACATCTACACTCTAAGAATAAACCCATCACTTGCATCATCATTTGAATATTATGGCAAATACTCAATTTCCTTTTCATATAACTACCTTAATTCAATCTACTCATACGAAACAATTTCTTTCACATGCAACTTTTATATTTTTTCTGCTTCAGACTACACAAGCGATGGGGCAAAAAAATTTACCGACGGAACCCAAAACGGCACCAACAGCAGCATATATTCTTATAACTATACACAAGACGAAATGTTTAGCCTTGTTTATGACCGCACAAAGTTTAACCTTAACATCACCAGATTATATCAACAACTTTCCACAACAACAACCATAACATACAAAAACGAAAATGAATCAACTGTTGCAAACTATAACGAACTAGGTCAAACAACCTCTATAGAATACGTTTTTGTGGACACTATATACGAAACGGATTCTACCGGTGCCAACATTCCAAGCAAAAAAAATAGGGTAACCTTTAACAATATAGGCACATATTATATAACTTATCAAACCATTTTTAATGGCGGTGAAGTTTTTAGTCAATACAATTTATCCTCAGACGAAACATCAAAATTGTTAAACAATACAGTATATATTTATGGTGTTCAAGCATATTACACTGGCGAAAACGGTTTGGAAGAATTTAAACAAACAGCCGAAAATGACCACAGCAAAATTACGCAACAAGCAGACATAACAAGCAAGGTTGAAATTGATAATAATACAATTAATAACTTTTCCGAAATACAAGGCCTTACTCCAGTAAAAACCAACCAAGCACCAGTATATTTTTTAACTAATGCAACATCATCAACATCAACTACTTCTACCACTCCAACTGCTACTACTACTCCAACAACAAAATATTTTTACTTTAAGGATTTATCAGAATTTACCAGTGCCGCAACTTTACCAGACGGAGATGATTACACAAACTCTCCACTTAGCCAATCCGGAGTGTATTTGGTTCAATTTGCTTACACATTTGCCAAAATTTCTAGCCAGACAACACATTATCAGTTCTTTTTGTTTGAGATAACAACAACATCTCCAAACTTAACAATTCAAGAAATCACATATGATAAAGATAAAAATGAAATACGTTCCGACGTTCCAACCAACTATGTAACATGCAACAATGTTGTAATCAACAAAAACACACAAGAAGGCACTTTTGACTCTAAGGCAACAGTAAAAGTGTTTATTGCAGAATCTTTTAACACTAACGACTTTACAGAAAACAATTCACAAATTGTTAGCGACAGTGCAACTTTTGACAAAAGTGCAAAATATAAAGTTGAAGTAAGTTATGGACGCTCAGGGCAAAAAAAATACATCTCATATTTTACAATTGACAAAACTGGTGTTAACGGCATTCAAATTCACTCTGCAACAAAAATCACAAACACAACCTATAAAAAAGAAAGCACTAATCTTTTAAACAACAACCAGCAAGCATTGTTTGTTAATGGTTCAATTGCCATTTCTTGGAACAACAAAGAAGACAATGGTTATGCAAAAACGTATGCCGAATATAAGTATTTTCCAACATCATATTCTGCAACTTTTGCAAACAGCCTAGATTCTAGTGCAATTCAGTCTTTTTATGAATCAGACATCACTAAATATGGCATTCCATCAACTGATATATTTAGTTTTGGAGAAGGAACACTTCCTGTTTCAACATACTCAAACACAGAAAAAACATCTGGCAGTTTAAACGAAACTCAAATTCTTTCCGCTAGTGGTTTATACATCATTAAAATATATGACGAAACTGCATTAATTTCCGAAACCCCAAATGAAAATTCAAAATATTTGGTTGTGTTTATTGATAACACAGAAACAAACATTATAACCGTAAAAGATGGTAAATGGTCGTTTGTTAAAGATGCCAAAACCACTTCAGAAGACTACACGCTTTATTTTGGCAAAGACAAATTAATTAAATTTTATTCTACCAGCGACGATCAGTTAGATCCTTGGCTTAAAAAATACTTTATTGATTCTGAAGAATTAAGCAATAAATATATAACAAGATATAAAACTGATTTCTATTTAAAAATTGAAATAAAAAATCCAGTATATTATACCGAAAATGCAAACGGTGAAACATTACAAAATTTTTATTTATTAACTCAATCCGGGAAATATGGTTTAAAATTGTCTGCAAAAGACAAAAACGATGTTCCAATTGAATCACAATTTATTTTCTATGTTGGTTGCTCTTCAAACTTAAACTACACACAATCCACTTTTAACAAAAATTATAACGCATCTCACATGGTTACTTTCTCAACCGACAATTCAAAAATGACACTTTCATATACAACCGCAGAAGGCACCAAAAGCAACCTGTTGCAAGCAGATGTAATTACATCTTCGGATAACAGCAAAAAAACAAACTACTATCATCCAACCGCAAAAGACACTTTGTATGATGAAATTTTGGATTTTTCTTACTGCACAGAGCCTTCTGAAATTCTTAGTGTTAAATCTATAAAAATGGATTATTACGCATTTGAAAAAGGCGATAAAGGTACATATAAATTTGGGACCAATCCAACTTCATTTTTGGAAATATACAACAAAACAGGAATTCAACTTGGTAGTGCTGTTAGCAATGAACTTAACACATATTCTTGGGAGCTAAATGTTGAAAACAACCAAAGTAAAAGAAAAACACGTGCAGGAAAGTATGTAATAACAAGAGAATATGTTTCAACAACAGACAAATATGACCCAATACAAAGAGAACTCGTGTTTATTGTTGACCGTAACGGCATCATAAGTACTCCAGAAACAAACAGCAATGGGGAATTGGTTTACTACACAGGTGGAGCAATCAGACTTCAAGTTGCAAACAATTCAGATTTATTCTTTTACGACATATATTATGCAACTCAAATGTCGCAAACAGCAGAGGTTCATATTCCAGTTTTAACCACAAATCTTTTGCCAGTAACCGTTTATATTCCAACATACAAATATGGTTATGACGAAAACGGAACATTTACACCAGAAGAATCAATTGTTAAATATTACGAAATTGAAAACAAAGACGGAACCAAAACAAATAAATATTTTAAAAATTACGAACTTTCTGCATATGTGGAAAAATATGAAGATGCAGCAAAAACAAAAAATCCATTAAGCAGAACGGAACTTGTGGGAACCACAAAGGGTTATTTAACACTTGACAAATCAACAAGTTTGCCAGAATTTATTGAGCAAGGGTATTATAAAGTTGTTATTGAGTCGGGAGCAGGTGACAATTTTGAATTTGTTTTTCAAATTAAATATGAAGAACCTAATTATTCGCTTCTAGACACAAACAATTCAGAACTTAAAGAATCTAATAATTTCTTTTACACAAACAAAGACACAGTAAGAATTTCTTGGCAAGACTCAGCAAGCAAATATTGGGCAAAAATAGACCCAACCAAAATAACTTACAATGTAAACAATGTTAATGGAACAATTGACGTTAAAAATATTTTTACCAACGGAACAAGTCACTATGTTGATTTAAAACTTTCGGATATTGGAGCATATAAAAACGGAACACAGGTTGAAATAACTCTGCAATATATAGGCAACATAGACCCACAATATTCTTCTAAAACCTCAACCGTTATAATTGACACTCAAGCACCTTTAACCAACATTACAAATTTGGTTAACCAAACAGGGCTTTCGTTTAAAGATTTAAGAAACTCTGAAAATTCAAAATATAACACTTCTCAAAGCACAGGGCTTTTTGCCAACTATGCATTTGTGGTTGATGTATCAGATTATAGTTTTTTAAAAACGCCTACCGACACAAACAACGACTTTTATAAAGTTTATTATCGCATTTTTGAAAATAACGGCAAAAACACCAAATATGTTATTGGCAATGTTCAAGAAAGCGACATAACTTTAAACGACTTCAGCAGTGTTTCAAAAAACATAATTGGGTTTAGCAGCACTGGAGATGATTTTCAGAAAGTTCTAGAAGATAACATAGGGAAATATATTGAATTTGTTGAAGAAGACTATGCAGGCAACCGCACAGTTTACACAATTTTTGTAAGCAATTTTAATGAACAAGAAACGTTTTTAACTTATAAAAAAACCAGCCAAAACCAAAGCCCTGAAAATGTTAAATATACAGATTTAAGCAATGGCACAACTTTGGACATTTATTCTAAATATGAATTAAACTTGACAGACATCAACTTGCTACATAACACAACTTCTATTGGTAAAGACAACTTCTATCAAATAATCAGCATAAACAAAGTTGTTTATGTAAAAACTCCTTATTCAGGCGAGCAATATTACAAAATGAGCGAATATGTTGATTCGTCTTCAACTCTTTATACTCTTGGAGACATAAGCAAACTTAGTTCAAGTTCATTTATTCAACCAATTGTGTTGTATTCTGTTCCAAAATATCAACAAGTTACAATCAATGCTCATGTTATAAATCAAATGCTTGAACACAGCACATTGGCTAAATTTTATGGTGATGAAAAACGTGAAGGTATTGTTATTAAACTACCAAACGAATCTGCTGACACAAACAAGTTGTTTTGCAGCACTTTGGAGGTTTCAGGCAAAATAATAATAAACATAGATAACGCATTAAACAACAACTGCTTTGAATCAGAAGCTACCTTTAGCAATTTTAAAAACTATAAAATTAGTTATATAAATAGTGTTAATGGTTCAAAGTATTTCTGTTTGGAAATAATAAACAATTTACAAAACAACAACCACTACATCTACACCATAATAGACAACTATGGTGACAAAATTGTTGTGCCTCACATATATGGTCAAGCAGAAATTAAAGAACCAATTATTTCTGAATCTGGCTACATAACTTCTTACGATGCTCAAGGAGATTTCATTTACTATTCATCTTCCAACATAACCTACCGATTTAACTCAATAATATATCCAGAAACAACGGTTGTTGTTTCGGTTGGCACAAACACATCTGAATATAAGTTAACAGTGACATCTGGTTCTACACTTAAAGTAACAGACAAAGACAATAAAGAAGTACAACCTACCGAGTATAATAATTATTTCACCTGCACAATTGGAAATTCCATTTTGTCATTAACAATGAAAGCAGCACCAATCAACTTTTCAAGCGGACTTTTGGGAAATAAGTATCTATTTACTGTAACTCAAACACTAAACAACGATTTTGTTGGCAGCAGCATTCAAGACAAAATTGAAACAAACTTTGCAACATTTAACAAAGTTCCAGAAATAACTCTTCTTGGCGACAACGATGATGTAACATCAATTTTAGGCAACAACCAAATTTACACAAAGCAGGTTACAATCAGTTCCGAAAACACAATTTTAGATTTTCCTTATGAAATTTACATAATAACTCCAAAAGAAGAAGTCTTTGCATTAAACTATTCGTTCACTGCAAACGAAAATGGAACATATAAAATTGTTATAAACTATTTAGGTGATTTGTCTGGGCTTGAAAAGGTTTTGGAATTTACTTTAAAAAATAGTGAATAATTTAAATATCAAGTTATGAAAATTAATGCCGACGGTTTTAACAATTTAGAAATTAAGGAAACTGGAAATCCATTTACTTACACAAAATACGAAAATGGCACAAATATTACAATAACAGAACAAAAACACTACATTTTAAACGGAGATTTTGTTATTGAAACAAACGAAAGTAAAAACTTGACCTACGATTTTATTGAAATTGTTAACACATACACGGCAATTTATCTAATTCACACAGATTATAGCAAAGCTAACAGTTCAACCGAATTTTTCTCTGAAAGAATTGCCATTACAAAAATTCCAGAAACAAATTCTTTGTTTAACGAAAAAGGTTTTGTTAAATATGAAACAGACGGAAGTTCTACCGATTTAACTAAAAAAACTTCCGACACAATCACGGTTTACACCGAAGACGGATTCAATAAAGGAAGAAAAATTTCTTGGACAAATTATTATTTAATTCCAGAAAACAAAATTACAGCAACAATTTTCTATGGAGAAGTTGGAAAATCACAATTCCAACAAAAAGTTGTCGAATCTAACAACATGTCTTATATTACTTTAAAAACTTCTGGAGTATATTTGTTTAAGTTTGAAGACTTGGCGGGAAATGTGCATTTGTTTGGAAACTACTCCGACACCGAATATTTCTCAATGCAATATCTTAGCAGTGTAATATTTAATGTTAATAATGATTCTCCAATCAATTATGCAATTTACGATTCATCGGTTGACGTTGTTATTCCTCAATCAACTTTAAGCATATATGACCAAAATGCTTATCCTGTAATAAATGTTGAATTAAACGGCAACAAAATTGAAGTTGCAACAACAACCAAATATTCTTGGACTTTTACACAAGCAGGCCTTTACAAAATTTGGTTTACTGCAAAAATTGACGGCGAAAACATTTTCGAATCTCCAATATTCTTTACAATTTTAAGTTCAGAAGAAAGCCGTAAGTCTTATAGCTTTAACTCATATAACAATAGTTATGTAGAAGACATAATTTTAAACGGCAAGTCAATTCTTGCAAAACTTGCCAACGAAAATGTTGGAACATTATACTTAAACAAATACTTAAAAGATTTAACAATCCACTTGCTAGATGTTAAAACTGGTCCAGGAACATACACAATTGTTGTTAATGCAAACAATGATTTCAATCAAAAATATTCGTTCTCTATATGGATTAACAACAAAACTGTTCCAATTGTTCTTTCTCATGAAAATGGAACAACAACCAACCAAAACATTACAGTTTCATTCTCTACTTCTAATGTTATTAATCAAGTTGGCGATTGCGTTTTAAAAATTACTGGCAGAGATAACATTTATATCACAAACGAAGCCTTAGAAAATGGTGAAATTAATGAATTAAACGAAATTGTTTTAAGCAAAACCAACCTATATTACATTGAAGTTACAACACTTAGTGGACAATTGTTATATAGTTCTTACATCAACAAAGTTGAACCTTTAAACACAGTTTCAATAATCCTTATTGTTGCAGGTTCAATTGTTGTGATTGTCGGCGCTGTTGTGTTCATTTTAATGCGTAGAAGAATGAAAATTAAATAGTTAAAACATAAAAAAACTTTTGCATTTGTAAACGTTTTTGTTTCGTTTTAATTGTTTAAACATAAATGCAAAAAATCCAAATTTTGTATTAGCAAAAAAAACAATACAAAACCTTGGCAAAATAAAAACTCATCAGTAAACAACTGGTGAGTTTTTTATTGATAAAAACAACAAGAATTTTTAATATTTTCCAAACCTGTAAACACATGTTTTAGCACAACCTTAAAATTTTTTTCATGTGGCTAGTTGCCGAAAAGTTTAATATATTAACATAACACCGATTTTGAACAATTTATGCAAACAAAAATATATTTCTCAATCAATTCAAATTTTTTATGTTTTTAGTTGATAACTTTAATTTTAAAAATTATAACACCAAAACGGTTTTCGTCTTCTTTTGAATAAATTGTTCTATAAACATTAATCATTTCTTCTTTTGATTTGTTAGCAAAACCCAATTTTGATTTGTCTAATTCTTTTGCCATTTCTTCAAAATTGTTAAATAAATATTTTTCCAAAACAATCGCTTTTATTGTTTCAACTCTTTCAGGTTGTTTATAAAAAGTGATTTCGTCACCAATATTAAAAGATTTTCTTTTTTCGTCGTTAAGCCAGCCTGCCCTCATAAGTTTTTTCTCCACTTTTTATTAATTCAAAATATATAGGATTTAAATTTAAGTTGTGATTTTTAAAATTCATTTTTCTAATGGACCAATTTCTCCATATATCATCATCTGTAAATTCATTGTCTTCAAAAAGATTTGCAAATTTACCCCAAAACTTTATTGCTCGTGGATTTGTAAAACGCGTTGAAAAAACAAATTGCCCCTCAAACAAATTAGTTATTTCTGTTGCAAACCAAATTGCATTGCCGTCTTTTCTAAATTCAGGACAAACATAAAACTCTGCAAAATCATAATGCATATTGCCCAATTCTCTAATCATTGCAAACCCCGCAATCACACCATCAACCATAAAATAAAAAGGAAATCTATTTTTATCGTCCCAATAACAATCAAACCATTTATAAATTGGCACGCCTTTTTCATCAAATTTTATATCAGGGTCAAATTCAGAAAGTTCAGTTAAATATTCATAGAAATACTTTCGCATTTCTTCCATTTTTGCCAATGGAACAATTTGAATTTTTTTCATGTTTTTCGTCTCACTTTTAACACTTAATTTTTACTCATTATACATTATTTTCAGAAGATGTACATATAAAACCCCTTATAACTTTTTAAATAAGGTTATCATTCTATCTTGATAGCCATTTTTGTAATAAAAAATCTTAGCATTTTCATTTGGGGCAAACACATCAATTTGTGAAAACTCGCAATTAATGGATTTAAAATATTTTTCTATTGTGTTTAACAACATTGTTCCCACACCGCCACGTCTTGCGTTTTTGCTTACAATAAGTTCGGCAATAAGTCCTTTTTTAGGGCAGGAATAATCAAGACAATCTCTTTTGTTATAACTTTGAACAAAACCAGCAATTATTCCAACAACTTTATTCTCAT
Source organism: uncultured Lachnospiraceae bacterium (assembly GCA_964600435.1). GTDB lineage: Bacteria > Bacillota > Clostridia > Christensenellales > UBA1242 > HGM11367. The sequence goes on along the minus strand of CAZRJB010000006.1, from coordinate 3,885 downwards.
CGGTCGCAACAAAAATTTTGCCTTGGTTGTCTTCGCAATCTTTCAACATGTATTCAAAATATTTTTCTCTGTAATCTTTTGAAATAGTGTTTAATTTAAAATTGTCAATTTCAATAACAAATTCTTGCAATTCAACTAATAATTTTTTAACTTCTTCAAAATGCTTTTCTTTAATTTCTTCAATCTTCATAAAACTATTCCTTGTTCAAAAAAACTATAAGTCAGTTTTATTCGAGTAAATTATTGCATTTTCATCTTCAGTTGGTTCTTCAAATTTAGCACATAAAAAATCAAATGTGGTTCTATCCATAAAATATTCATTGTTTTTTAAATTGCTATTTCTATTTTCAACTTGCTTAAATATTTCTTCATTATCCAATTTTAAATAAACAAGAATAACTTTTGAGCCCTTAAAAAGCGATTTTATTTTATCTCTTTCATCTCTTGTCCAAAAACCAAAATCAAGAACAACATCGTTTTTGACTAAAAGTTGCTTGCTAATATCGTAAATCAAGTTTTTTGTGGCAGTGAGCTTTTGGTCAAACAGTTTTCTATCTGTTATTTCTCCAAACAATTTTAGCATAAAATCATCGGCAGATAAGTGAATAACACCAAACTCTTTATTTAATTTTTTTGCAAGAGTTGTTTTCCCACAACCAGGCTTGCCACAAAGCAAATATAGTTTATTTATTTTTTTCTCCATACCATTTCATTCCTGCACCAACATCTTCATTAGGGCGAGAGCGAAAACCGAATTTTTCATAAAATGGTTCTCTATTTTTGCTAGCATTAGCATAAAGAAATGTGTCTTCATCTTCAATTGATTTATACCACTCAACAATTTCTTTCATAATAATAGAGCCAATGCCTAGGCCTTGAAAATTTTTATCTACCACAATATCATAAATTGTAAAGTAAGAACCATCGCCAACAACTCGTCCCATCCCAACGATTTCGTTTTCAATATACAAACTGACAGCAAATGAGCTATTTTTTTTATTTTGCTTAACTCGTTTTTTATCTCGCTCCCAGTTTACACTATTAAACAATTTTACAAATTCTTCTACTTTTGGAAATTGATATTTTATATTAATTGTTTTTGCTATTGCAGGTTTAACTTTATCACTGTAAATAACAACTTTTTTATCTTTCATAACTTTCTTCCATAAATACATTACCACATTTCCAAAAAAAATCAAAACTTATATAAAATTTTCTAGTTTTTGCCTTAACTTTTGTGTTTTTTGTGGTTTTTAAGTGTAAGGATATTTAAACTTGAAAATATCAACTGCAACCAATTATTACAAAACCATACACAAATTTTGCACCACTTTAAAACTAATTTATACCTATAACATTTACAAATATTTGAAATATGGCTACAAAAAACATTAATAAAAGCAGGCTTACCAAAAGTAACTCTTCACTCACAAACATCACCTTGCAACTGGTTGCAGGAGTGGATATAAAAACAGTATCTGCCCGTGCAGGCCACTCAAAAGCCTCAACCACCAGCGACTTTTATAGCCACTTCATAAAGAACTCAGACATCCACGCAAGTGAGATAATAAATAAAATTTTTGAATAAAAATTCGCAAAAAAGCAGTCGCTAGAGAAATAATGTGTTATAATGAGATTGAGGTGCTTATGGACGATAGATTTTTTCACAGAAAAATGACTGCAGATTTTATAAAAGAATTAAAAAATGATATTTATGAAGAAATTTGCGCAATACCAAATAGTGATTTTCTTTCTTATGAGAAAGAAGAATTGGCAAATTATTATTTTGAAAAATACAAACCAGATTATATTACACTATACGATTTAGATAATCCTAATATTGATATGGATCAGAAAACAACAAATGAAGAAAGATGCGATTTTTTCTCATACAATCGAAATTCAACATATATAGCTGAAGTAGATTATGTGTATTGGTATATTACATTTAGATATACTGGAGATATATCATTTTTTCATTTATATCCAAATACTAGAATGGAAAGTCTTTCTGTTAGAGAATATGAAAATATTTGCGTAAATAATAAGGACTCAAATGGCATTGGAACTATAAAAGTGACATTAAAAATAGAATTAAAAAATGCAACTAAAATTGAAGATATTGAAAAATATATACAAAATAAATTTAATGAAGAAATAAAAATATTTAAACATAATATAGAAAATGTTAATAAAGATTTAAAAAATCACGAGAGAAATATAAGAGAATCAATTAATCAAATGATTGAACATAGAACTAAAAAAATTGAAGAAACAAATACAATATTTCAAAAATTTAAAATACCCGTAAAAGAAAGTGGAAAAACTTCTTTTCAACAAAGCATAGTTATTAACAAAAAAGTAGTGCAATTACCGACTCCAAACAAGCATAATCAAGGAATAAATTATTATGTTGATAATAAAGACATAAGTAAAATAAATCAACTTATATATGATTTCTGTAGCACAATGGAAAGAACTCCTAAAACATATTTTAATAATGATGAGGAAGACATTAGGAATAGTATCCTTGCCGCTCTCAACACCCAATATTCAAATGCAAATGGAGAAACTTTTAGTAATAATGGAAAAACGGATATATTTATCGGACAATATGGTAAGCCAGCCTATATTGCAGAATGCAAAATTTGGAAAGGCGAAAAAACATTCTCTGATTCAATTATTCAACTTTTAGGATATACAACATATAAGGAAAGTACTGGCACTTTAATTTTCTTCAATAAAAATGTTAAAGGCTTTAAAAAATTGCTAGACAATATTCCAAATATGATAAAAAACAATGAACGATATGTTTCTATCGAAAATATTAAAAATAATGTTTTCGAGTTTACAATAAAGAAAAATGAAGAAGAAAATTTAAAAATCAAGTTGATGATATTTAATTTTTATACAGAAAAAGACGCTTAAAATAGCGTCTTTTTTAATTGTAAATTGGTGTGAGTAAAAGGATTTGAACCTTCGACCTATCGCTTAGGAGCAATGAAAAATCATTAAAATAACTTTATCAATGCCCATTTTGTGCATTATCATCAAAACTATGGTCAATTTTGTCCAAAATTTTAACCATTTTGACTAACTTTTCTATTCTTTAATCAAACCCACTCAAAATTGCGGTGCAGTTTTGGTGCACTTTTGAGCAAATTTACCGTTTGGGTGCACTTTAAAAAATCATGGTTAACCTTATCCTTTACTAGAAAGTCCACACTGCAATTATTAAGAATGTATGTTTTCTCACTTTCACTAAAATTTTCATTGCTGATAGTAAAGTCTTTAATTCTAACTTGTTCTTGTATGCTAAATTGATTGTAAGGTTCTAATTTTATAATAGGTGTTTGTTTTTTACCGTACTTTCAATTCTTTTGCAAGTCTTTTCAAAAAATGTCACTAAAATTGGCAATACTGCAAAAAATGTGCAAAAACATTATAAAAAAGTGTAAAAAATGTGCACAGTATCAAGTTTTCTTAAAAAGTGACAACTTTGTGTTGACTTTTTAATAATTGCTAATATTTGAGCAAATTGTTGACAAATATGGATAAAAGTGCTAATATATGAGCATTATGAAGAATATGTATGATATAAATAACTTTGTCCACGCACTAACCGAACAGAGTGTTTTAAGTGGAATAACAGAAAGAGTAAAACAAAGGCGAAAGGAATGTAAACTCACCCAACAAGGCTTGGCTAAGAAGTCGGGGGTTAGTTATGCGTCAATTCGCAGATTTGAATCAACTGGCGAAATTGCTTTCACCTCACTGTTGAAAATTGCTAACGCATTAAATGCCTTAGCAGACTTTAATATGCTTTTCAATAACGAAATCGTTTCAAACTTAAAGGAGTATTAAGATGAAGATTGAAGAAGTAAA